>DATBMB010000107.1:0-22401 GCA_036555035.1 Burkholderiales bacterium
GCGAGGCGGTGCTGCTCGCGGACCGGCTGGGCTTCTGCGAGGCGTTGATCGGCGAGCACATCACCGACGTGTGCGAGACGATCCCGTCGTGCCTCACCTTCATCGCCAGCGTCGCGCACGAGGCAAAGCGCATCAAGCTCGGCAGCGGCACCGTCAACCTCCCGAACAACCATCCCGCCCAGATCGCGGCGCACGTCGCGATGGTGGACCACATGCTGGAGGGGCGCTTCATCTTCGGCATCGGTCCCGGGGGTCTGCGCTCCGACATGGAGGCATGCGGCAATCTCGACGCCGACCGCAACGCGATGTTCGTGGAGTCCATCAATCAGATCCTCGCGCTGTGGGAGGGCGATGCGCCCTACGATCTCAAGGGCCGGTTCTGGAACATTTCGACCGCACGCACGCTGATCCGTGAGGCGGGGCAGGGCGTGATGCTGAAGCCCTACCAGAAGCCTCATCCACCGATCGTGGTGACCGTGGTCGTGCCGCACTCGAAGGGCCTCGCCGCCGCGGCCGAGCGCGGCTGGACGCCGGTGTCGGCGAATTTTCTTCAGCCGTGCTGGGCGGCGACGCACTGGCCGATGTACCGGCAGGGGTGTGCGCGCGGCGGCCGGCGCGCCGATCCCGCGGACTGGCGCGTGTGCAAGAGCATCTTCGTGGCGGACGATGACGCCACCGCGCGCCGCTATGCGAAGAGCGTCGACAGCCCCTACGGCTTCTATTTCTGGAACCTGCTCACCAAGCGCAGAAGCGCGGGGGGTGTCGAGATCTTCAAGCACGATCTCGCGCTGCCCGACGCGGCGGTGACGGTGGAATACATCCTGGACCGGCTCGTCATCTGTGGGGGCGTAACGAGCGTAGTGGAGCAGCTGCTCGCCTTCCGCGAGACGGTCGGAGACTTCGGCACGCTCCTATACTGCGGCCACGACTGGGCCGAGCCCAGGCTCGCACGGCGCTCGATGGAGCTGATGGCCGAGAAGGTGATGCCGGCGGTGAATGCCGCTATATCGCGAACAGATCCACGAAGGCGTTGACGGGAGTCGCCTCGAGGCCCGCCTGGTGGCGCGTGACCTCCAGGATCGCCTGCTGCTGCTTGGGAGGAAAGCGGCGGGCGAGATTCACGCGGAACTTCGCTTCGAGCTTCGGCACCCCTTCCTGGCGGCGGCGGCGGTGGCCGAGCGGGTACTCGACCGCCACCTTTTCAGTCTTGCTGCCGTCGCTGAAGAACACCTGGAGCGCGTTGGCGATGGAGCGCTTGGCCGGGTCGAGATAGTCGCGGGTCCACTGCTTGTTCTCGACGCAGGTCATCTTCGCGCGCAGGCGGTCGATGCGGGGATCGGCCGCCGCAGCGTCCTCGTAATCGGCCGCGGTGAGGCTGCCCTTGATGAGGCCGACCGCGGCCATGTACTGGATGCAGTGGTCTCGATCGGCCGGATTGCTGAGCGGGCCCTTCTTGTCGATGATGCGGATCGCGGATTCGTGGGTCGTGATCACGACGCGCTTGATGTCGTCGATCCGGTCCCTGACCTGCGGGTGCAGGCGGATCGCGGCCTCGACCGCGGTCTGGGCGTGGAACTCCGCGGGATAGGAGATCTTGAACAGAACGTTCTCCATCACGTACGCGCCGTAGGGGCGACGGATCCGGAGCGGCCTTCCCTTGAACAGCACGTCGTAGAAGCCCCAGGTCTTCGCGGTGAGCGCGGAGGGGTAGCCCATCTCGCCCTTGACCGCCATCAGCGCGAGCCGCACGGCGCGGCTGGTGGCGTCGCCCGCCGCCCACGACTTGCGCGAGCCGGTGTTGGGCGCATGGCGGTAGGTGCGCAGGCTCTGCCCGTCCAACCACGCGTTCGACAGCGCGTTGATGATTTCATCGCGCGTTCCGCCCAGCATGTGCGTGACGACCGCCGTGGTCGCAACTTTGACCAGCACGACGTGATCGAGCCCCACGCGGTTGAAGCTGTTCTCGAGCGCGATCACCCCCTGGATCTCGTGCGCCTTGATCATCCCCGTCAGCACGTCGCGCATGGGGAGCGGCGGCTTTCCCTGCGCGAGGCGCGTGCGCGAGAGCCAGTCGGCGGTGGCGAGGATGCCGCCGAGATTGTCGGAGGGGTGGCCCCACTCGGCGGCGAGCCAGGTATCGTTGAAATCGAGCCAGCGGTTCATCGCCCCGATGTTGAAGGCGGCCGTGACCGGGTCGAGCTGCCAGGGCGTGCCCGGCACGCGGGCGCCGTTGGGGACCACGGTTCCCGGCACGACGGGACCGAGGAGCTTGGTGCAGGCGGGGTACTCGAGGGCCTCGAGGCCGCAGCCGAGCGTGTCCATCAGGCACAGCCGCGCGGTGTTGTAGGCCTCCTTGCTCCTGATCGCGGAGCCGGCGACGTAGTCCGCGATGTCGGTCAGGACCTTGTCGGGACGGGGACGGACGTTGGATAGGGGCCCGCTCATAGGCCGCGGAACCACTCCAGGAGGCGCAATTCCTCGAACACCTCCCAGAGCAGAAACACCCACAGGAACCACATGGTGCTCAGGAGGCCTGCGCGAAAGCGCCGGGGAAAGATGGTCCAGGTTTCCGGCTCGTGGAAATTCGACCACCGCGGAATCCAGCGCGGCGTCGCCTCGCAATAGCGCGCGTAGGTCTCCCCGAACTGCTGCGCGAGGCGCGCCTCCTCGCGGCGCACCACGCCCGGGTAGAAAGCGAGGAACCCGAGGACGAGCAGCGCCGCGAGCAGCGGGTTTTCGACCGCCAGACCGAGGCCGATTCCGCCGATGAAATTGAACAGGTAGAGCGGATTGCGCATGACGGAGTAGGGGCCCTCGGTCAGCAGGACCTCGTTCTTGTAGCCCGAAATATAGGATAGGCACCACAGACGTCCCAGGGCCGCGACGGAGAGCAGGATGAAGCCCAGCAACTCGAGGAATTCCAGCACCGGCTGCGAAAGCAATGCGGGCGATGGGATGAGCACCGCGTAGACGAAGACAAGGGCGACCGCCACCCTCGACCACGCGATCCGATGGCTGTGAAAAGGCATCGACTTGGCGATCATGGGCGCCCCGGGTGAGCGAGCGGTGCGCTCACCGCCGGTCGATCGGCACGAACGCCCGCGGCTCGGGGCCGGTGTAGACCGCGGTCGGGCGGATGATCTTGTTGTCGATGCGCTGCTCGATGACGTGCGCCGCCCAGCCGCTGGTGCGGGAGATGACGAAGAGCGGCGTGAACATCGCGGTCGGCACGCCCAGGCGATGGTAGGAGACCGCGGAGAACCAGTCGAGGTTCGCGAACATCTTCTTCTCCCGCATCATCACCGATTCGATCCGCTCCGCGATCTCGAACATCTCCATCTCGCCGGCATCCTGCGACAGGCGCCGCGCCACCTCCTTGATCACCTTGTTGCGCGGGTCGGCGATGGTGTAGACCGGGTGACCGAAGCCGATCACGACCTCGCGGTTGCGCACGCGCGCGGTAATGTCGCGCTCCGCCGCGGCGGGCGACTCGTAGCGGCTCATCACCTCGAATCCCACTTCGTTGGCGCCGCCATGCTTGGGCCCCTTCAGCGCGCCGATCGCGCCGGTCACCGCGGAGTACATGTCGGAGCCGGTGCCGGCGACCACGCGCGCGGCGAAAGTCGAGGCGTTGAACTCGTGTTCGGCGTAGAGGTTGAGCGAAGTGTGCATCGCGCGCACCCACAGGGGCTTGGCGGGCTTCCCGTGCAGCAGGTGCAGGAAATGCCCTCCGATCGAGTCGTCATCGGTCTCGACCTCGATGCGGCGCTGGTAGCGGCTGTAATGGTGCCAGTAGAGAAGCATGGAGCCGAAGCACGCCATCAGGCGATCGGCGATGTCGCGCGCGCCCGGAAGGTTGTGGTCCTCCTTCTCGGGCGCAACGGCGCCGAGCGCCGAGCAGCCGGTGCGCAGCACGTCCATGGGGTGCGCGGAGGCGGGAATCTGCTCGAGCGTTGCCTTCACCGGAGCCGGGAGGCTCCGGAGCGACTTCAGCTTGCGCTTGTAGGCCGCGAGCTCGGCGCGGGTCGGGAGCGTCTCGTGTACCAGAAGATGCGCGAGCTCCTCGAACTCGCACTGCTCGGCGATGTCGAGGATGTCGTAGCCGCGGTAATGGAGATCGTTGCCGCTGCGGCCCACCGTGCACAACGCGGTGCTGCCCGCGGCGACGCCCGAAAGCGCCACCGATTTCTTGGGCTTGGGCCCGCCCTGCGTTTCGCTCATTCCGGGGTCATCCGAGCAGGTGCTTGATGGAGTCGCGCTCCTCGTGCAGCTCCTTCAGCGTGGCCTGCATGGCGGCGCGGCTGAAGTCGCTCACCTCGATGCCCTTCACGATCTCGTAGCGGCCGCTGCGGCAGACGCAGGGATAGCCATAGAGAACGCCTTCCGCAATGCCGTAGGTTCCGTCGGCGGGCACGCCCATGCTGACCCAGTCGCCCTCGCGGGTCCCGAACACCCAGTCGCGGACGTGGTCGATTGCTGCGTTGGCTGCGCTCGCGGCGGAGGAGAGCCCGCGGGCATCGATGATCGCCGCCCCGCGCTTTTGTATGGTCGGGATGAAGCTCTTCTCGAGCCACGCGTGGTCGTTGATCAGGGGCCAGATCTTCTTGCCCTCGATCTCCGCCTGGAAGATGTCGGGGTACTGGGTTGCGGAGTGATTGCCCCATACCGTCATCTTGCGCGTACCCGCCACCGGCTTGCCGACCTTCTGCGCGGCCTGGGCGAGCGCCCGGTTGTGGTCGAGCCGCATCATGGAGGTGAAGCAGGAGGGCTTGAGGCCCACCGCGTTCTTCAAGGCGATCAGGCAGTTGGTGTTGGCGGGATTGCCGACCACCAGAACCTTCACGTCCCGGCTCGCGACCGCCGCGAGCGCTCTTCCCTGCGGGCCGAAGATCTTGCCGTTGGCCTCGAGGAGATCCTTGCGCTCCATGCCCGGGCCGCGCGGACGCGCGCCCACGAGCAGCGCAATTTCGGCATCCTTGAAGGCGACCATGGGATCGGCGGTGGGCACCATCCCCTGCAGCAGCGGATAGGCGCAGTCGTCGAGCTCCATCATGACGCCCTTCAGCGCCTTCTGCGCCTTCTCGTCCGGGATCTCGAGCAGCTGCAGGATGACGGGCTGGTCCTTGCCCAGCATCTCGCCGTTGGCGATGCGGAAGAGCAGGCTGTATCCGATCTGGCCGGCGGCGCCGGTGACGGCGACGCGCAGGGGGCGGTTCATGTTGTGGACTCCTGGGATGCGGGACGGTATCTTGCTCTTCGGGAAGGGGCGCGCCGATGGGGACGGGCCGCGCGCTCATTCGGTGCAGGATGATAGCGAAGAGCCAACTGCGGTGACAAGCCGAAGCTTATGTGCCGCAATGGAAACTGCTAAAATTTCAAGCCGCAACAGGCGTTAAGAGCCGGCGCGGGGACGCGATGGCGCGGGATGAGCCCGCAACCCCCCGGAGAGCCTGGTGATCGATGGCAAGTTCGCGGCCGAAATACCTCAATTTGATCCAGATCCGGCTGCCGGTACCCGGGCTGGTTTCCATCCTTCACCGGGTCAGCGGCGCCGCGCTATTCCTGATGCTTCCCGTATTGCTGGCGCTGTTCGCGATGAGCCTGGAATCGCCCCAGACGTTTGCGCACTTCAAGGCGGCGTTCTCGCACTGGGCCGTGAAGCTCGTCCTGATCGGCCTCGCGTGGGCGTACCTGCACCACCTGTGCGCGGGCATCCGCCATCTCGCGCTCGACCTCGATTACGGAACGGAGCTCCCCCGGGCGCGCGCGAGCAGCTGGGCGGTGCTCGCGGTGAGCGCGGTCCTGACGCTCGCCACGGCGGCGCTGATATGGTGAAACGCGAGATCGTCGGCGCCCATTACGGCCTGCGCGACTGGCTCGCGCAGCGCGTGACGGCTGTCATCATGGCGCTCTACACGCTGATCATCGTGACCGCGGTGGCGGGGCTGCCGCAGCTCGATTACTGGCGGTGGAAGGCGATGTGGCAGACGCCGTTCCTGCGCTACGCGAGCCTGCTGTTCATGGCCTGCCTGCTGCTGCACGCCTGGGTGGGCGTTCGCAATATCTTCATGGACTACGTGAAGGATCCGGCGCTGCGGCTCACGCTGTACGTGCTCGTCATCGGGGCGCTCCTCTGGTACGGCATCTGGTCCGTGCAGATCCTGTGGGGGCTCTGATGGGCCTGCCGGTACGCACTTTCGATGCGGTGATCGTCGGCGGCGGCGGCTCGGGACTGCGCGCGGCGCTGGAGCTTGCGCGCGCCGACCTGAAGGTCGCGGTGCTTTCCAAGGTATTCCCGACGCGCTCGCATACGGTGGCAGCGCAGGGCGGGGTGGCGGCCGCGCTCGGCAACATCGACGAGGACAACTGGCACTGGCACATGTACGACACGGTCAAGGGCTCCGATTACCTCGGGGACCAGGACGCGATCGAGTACATGTGCCGCAGGGCGGCGGAGACGGTCTACGAGCTCGAGCACTTCGGCATGCCGTTCGACCGCGTCGCCGGCGGCCGGATCTACCAGCGGCCCTTCGGCGGGCACATGCGGGAATACGGGAAGTCCCCCGTGCCGCGCGCCTGCGCCGCGGCCGACCGCACGGGACACGCCCTGCTGCACACGCTCTACCAGGCGAACCTGCAGGCGCACACGCAGTTCTTCGTCGAATGGATGGCGCTCGATCTCATCCGCGACCGGGAGGGCGCGGTCCTGGGCGTGACCGCGCTCGAGATGGAGACGGGCGAAGTGATGATCCTGCAGGGACGGGCAACGGTGTTCGCCACCGGCGGCGCCGGCCGGATCTTCTCGGCCAGCACCAACGCGTTCATCAACACCGGGGACGGGCTGGGCATGGCGGCGCGCGCCGGCATCCCGCTCCAGGACATGGAATTCTGGCAGTTTCACCCGACCGGCGTGGCGGGCGCAGGCGTGCTGATCACCGAAGGCGTGCGCGGCGAAGGCGGCTATCTCCTCAACAAGAACGGCGAGCGCTTCATGGAGCGCTACGCGCCGAACGCAAAGGACCTTGCGAGCCGCGACATCGTGTCGCGCGCCATGGCGACCGAGATCAAGGAGGGCCGGGGAGCGGGCGCGGAGGCCGACTGCATCCTGCTCAAACTTGACCACCTGGGAGAGGAGACGATCAGCCGGCGCCTGCCAGGCATCCGCGAGATCGCCAAGAAGTTCGCCAACGTCGATCCGGTCAAGGACCCGATCCCGGTGGTTCCGACCTGCCACTACCAGATGGGCGGCATTCCGACGAACTACCACGGGCAGGTGGTGATCCCCGCGAGCGGCAACCCGGAATCGGTCGTGCCCGGTTTCTATGCGGCGGGCGAGTGCTCCTGCGTGTCGGTTCACGGCGCCAATCGCCTGGGATGCAACTCGCTCCTCGACCTGCTGGTGTTCGGAAAGGCCGCTGCGGAGACTATCATCCGGGACCTGCGCGAGGATGGAACGGCCCGGCGCGCGCTGCCCCCGGGCGCCGGGGAGCCGACGCTCGCACGCCTGGCGCGGCTCGACGGCCAGAAGGACGGCGAGCGCGTCGCGGACGTCGGCAACGATCTGCGGCGCATCATGCAGCACCACTGCGGGGTGTTCCGGTTTCCCGACCTGCTCGAGGCGGGCGTGCAGAAGATGAAGGAGGTGGCGGCGCGCGCGGCCCGGACCGGGATCCGGGACAAGAGCAGGACCTTCAACACCGCGCGGGTGGAGGCCCTCGAGCTCGACAACCTGGTCGAGACCGCGGTCGCCTCGATGGTCTCGGCGGACGCGCGCAAGGAGAGCCGCGGCTCACACGACCGCGCCGACTACCCGAAGCGCGACGACGCCGGCTGGATCAAGCATACGCTGTGGAACAAGGCCGGCAACCGGCTCGAATACAAGCCCGTGCACACGAAGCCGCTGACGGTCGAGTCCTTCGAGCCCAAGGCGCGGGTGTACTGAACGGAGCAACCCATGCGATTCTCGATCTACCGCTACGACCCCGACTCCGGCGCGCGCCCGCGCATGCAGGACTACGACATCGCGCTCGAGGCGACCGACCGGATGCTGCTCGACGCCCTGGTGCGCATCAAGGCGCACGATGACACGCTCGCGTTCCGGCGCTCCTGCCGCGAAGGCGTGTGCGGCTCCGACGCCATGAACATCAACGGCAAGAACGGCCTCGCGTGCGTGACGCGGATCGCGGACCTGAAGGAGCCGGTGACGATCCGGCCGCTGCCCGGGCTGCCGGTGGTGCGCGATCTCATCGTGGACATGTCCCAGTTCTTCAAGCAGTACAACTCGGTAAAGCCCTACCTCGTCAACCACGAGCCGCCACCGGAGAAGGAGCGGCTGCAAACGCCCGAGGAGCGCGAGGCGCTGAACGGGCTCTACGAATGCATCCTGTGCGCGTGCTGCACCACGGCCTGCCCCTCGTTCTGGTGGAACCCAGACAAGTTCGTCGGACCGGCGGGCCTGCTGCAGGCCTACCGCTTCATCGCGGACACCCGCGACCAGGCGACCGGGGAGCGGCTCGACGACCTGGAGGACCCCTATCGACTGTTCCGCTGCCACTCGATCATGAACTGCGTGGACGTGTGCCCCAAGGGGCTCAACCCGACGCGGGCGATCGGAAAGATCAAAGAGCTTCTGCTCAAGCGCACCATTTGATGGCAGACTTCGACCGCATACGCTGGCGCTGCCGGCGCGGGTTGCTCGAGCTGGACCTCGTCCTCGAGGCGTTCCTCGCGCGCGGCTACGAGCGCCTCGACGCCGGGGAGCGCAGGCTGTTCGACGAGCTGCTCGAGCAGCCTGACAATGACCTGCTTGACCTGGCGCTCGGGCGGCGCGAGCCGGAGGCGCGCTACCGGGCGGTGGTGGAGCGGCTGCGCGCGGTCGAGGGGCCGGCGCGGCGTGTTTGAATGATCGAAAGACTGCGGAGACCGACATGACCGAAAAACTGGCAACCCTGACCTTCAGCGACGGCACGCCGCCGGTCGATTTCCCGGTGCTGGCCGGCAGCGTGGGGCCGGACGTCATCGATGTCCGGGCGCTTTACGCCAAGACCGGGAAGTTCACCTACGACCCGGGATTCATGTCCACCGCGAGTTGCCGCTCGAAGATCACCTTCATCGACGGCGACAAGGGGGTCCTCGAGTACCGTGGATATCCGATCGAGCACCTCGCCGAGCACTGCAGCTTCCTCGAGGTCGCGTACCTGATCATGAACGGCGAGCTGCCGAACCGGAAGCAGCTCGACGAGTTCGTCGGGATCGTGACCAAGCACACGATGGTCCACGAGCAGCTCACGCGCTTCTACTCGGGATTCCGGCGCGACGCGCACCCGATGGCGGTGCTGTGCGGCGTGGTGGGTGCGCTCTCGGCCTTCTACCACGACTCCATCGATATCCGCGACGCGCGCAGCCGTGAGATCTCGGCGTTCCGCCTGATCGCGAAGCTGCCCACGTTGACGGCGATGGCCTTCAAGTACAACACCGGCCAGCCGTTCATGTACCCGAAGAACGCGCTGCCCTACGTGGACAACTTCCTCTACATGATGTTCGGAACCCCGTGCGAGGAGTACAAGCCCAACCCGGTGCTCTCGCGCGCGATGGAGCGCATCCTCATCCTGCACGCGGACCACGAGCAGAACGCCTCGACCTCGACGGTGCGGCTCGCCGGCTCGACCGGCGCCAACCCCTTCGCGTGCATCTCGGCCGGCATCGCGAGCCTGTGGGGGCCGGCCCACGGCGGCGCCAACGAGGCGGTGCTGAAGATGCTGGCGGAGATCGGCGACGCCAAGAACATCGGGAGCTTCATCCAGCGGGTCAAGGACAAGGATGGCCACGCGATGCTGTTCGGTTTCGGCCACCGCGTCTACAAGAACTACGATCCGCGCGCGAAGATCATCCAGAAGACCTGCCACGAAGTGCTCGAGGAGCTCGATCTCAAGGACGACAAGCTGTTCAAGCTCGCGATGGCGCTGGAGAAGGTTGCTCTCGAGGACGATTACTTCATCAAGCGCAAGCTCTACCCCAACGTGGATTTCTACTCCGGCATCGTCTACAAGGCGCTCGGCATCCCGGTCAGCATGTTCACCGCCATCTTCGCGCTGGCGCGCACCGTGGGCTGGATCGCCCAGTGGAACGAGCTGATCGGCGACCCGGACCAGAAGATCGGCCGCCCGCGGCAGCTCTTTGCCGGGGCGGGGCGGCGCGATTTCGTCGCCATGAAGGCGCGCAAGTGACGTCAGCGAGGCAGGTGCGGCGATGATGAAGGAGCTGCTCGGCACGTCCTACCTCTTCGGCGCTAACGCGCCGTTCATCGAGGCGCTATACGAGGCCTGGTTGAAGGACCCGGCCGCGGTCGAGCCGCGCTGGCGCGACTATTTCGAGGAGTTGCAGCGGGCGGAGCGCGGAGCCCCCGACGTGTCTCATTTCGACGTGCAGGATCGCTTCGCCCGGCTGGCGAAGGAGCGCGCGGCCGGCACCACGGTGGTGATCACCCGTCCGCAGCTCGGCGAGAAGCAGTTCGGCGTGCTGCAGCTGATCTCCGCGCACCGCTTCCTGGGGGTGCGTCACGCGGACCTCGATCCGCTCAAGCGCCGGGAGAAGCCCGAGGTCCCCGAGCTCGAACCGGCGTTCTACGGGCTCACCGCGGCCGACATGGAAACGGTGTTCAACACCGGCACGCTGGTCGGCCCCCGGGAGATGAAGCTCGCGGACCTCCTGCGCTTCCTCAAGGACACCTACTGCCGCACCCTCGGCGTCGAGTACATGCACGTCACCGACACCGCGCAGAAGCGCTGGGTGCAGGAGCGCCTGGAGTCGATCCGCTCGACGCCGGCGTACGGAGCCGAGTACCGCAGGCATATCCTCGAGCGATTGACCGCCGCCGAGACGCTTGAGAAGTACCTCCACACCCGCTACGTCGGGCAGAAGCGCTTCTCGCTCGAAGGGGGCGATTCGCTCATCCCGCAGCTCGACAACCTGCTGCAGAACGCCGGGAAAGCGGGGGTGCAGGAGCTGGTGATCGGCATGGCGCATCGCGGGCGCATCAACGTGCTGGTCAATACCATGGGCAAGATGCCCAAGGATCTCTTCGCCGAGTTCGAGGGCAAGCACGAGGACGATCTCCTCGCCGGGGACGTCAAGTACCACCAGGGCTTCTCGTCCAACGTCATGACGCCGGGCGGGCCGATGCACGTCACGCTTGCGTTCAATCCCTCCCATCTCGAGATCGTCAACCCGGTGGTGGAGGGCTCGGTGCGCGCGCGCCAGCATCGCCGGCGCGACCACACCGGGGACCAGGTGCTGCCGGTGCTGATCCACGGGGATGCCGCGTTCGCCGGGCAGGGCGTCAACATGGAGACCTTCGAGCTCGCGCAGACGCGCGGCTACGGGACGGGCGGCACGGTCCACATCGTCGTCAACAACCAGATCGGCTTCACCTGCTCGGACCTGCGCGATGCGCGCTCCTCGCTCTACTGCACCGACGTCGCCAAGATGCTGGAGGTTCCGGTCCTGCACGTGAACGGCGACGATCCCGACGCGGTGTGCCTCGCGACGGAGATCGCGCTCGACTACCGCATGAAGTTCCACAAGGACGTGGTGGTGGATCTCGTGTGCTACCGGCGCCTCGGCCACAACGAGCAGGACGAGCCGATGGTGACGCAGCCGCTCATGTACAAGACCATCGCGAAGCTGCCCACCACGCGCGAGCTCTACGCCACGCGTCTCGCGCAGGAGGGCGTGATCCCCGCGGGCGGCGGGGACGAGATGGTCGCGGCCTGCCGCAAGGCGCTCGATGCCGGCAGCCATACCAACAAGACCATCCTGGGGAAATTCAAGCCCCCGTTCGAGATCGACTGGAGCCGCTACCAGGGCGCGCGGTGGAACGAGAACGACGACACGCGGCTGCCCATCGAGACGCTGAGGATGCTCGGGGAGCGCATCACGACCGTGCCCGGGAACTTCAAGCTGCACCCGGCGGTGCAGCGGATCATCGACAACCGCCGCCTGATGGTGCAGGGCAAGCTCCCGCTCGACTGGGGGATGGCCGAGCACCTTGCGTTCGCGACGCTCCTGAACGAGGGCTACTCGGTGCGCCTCTCCGGCCAGGACAGCGCGCGCGGGACGTTCTTCCACCGCCACGCCGTGCTCCATGACCAGAACCGCGAGCGCTGGGACCAGGGCACCTACATGCCGCTGCAGCACTTGAGCGAGAAGCAGGGCGATTTCGTCGTCATCGATTCGCTGCTGTCGGAGGAAGCCGTGATGGGCTTCGAGTACGGCTATGCGACCTCCGCGCCCAACGAGCTCGTGATCTGGGAAGCGCAGTTCGGAGACTTCGCCAACGGGGCGCAGGTCGTGATCGACCAGTTCATCGCCTCGGGCGAGGCGAAGTGGGGCCGGCTGTGCGGGCTGACGCTGATGCTCCCGCACGGCTACGAGGGCCAGGGTCCCGAGCATTCCTCGGCGCGCATCGAGCGCTACATGCAGCTCTGCGCGGACTACAACATGCAGGTGTGCATCCCGGCCACCCCCGTTCAGCTCTACTACCTGCTGCGGCGGCAGATGGTCCGGCCGTCCCGCAAGCCGCTGATCCTCTTCACGCCGAAGAGCATCCTGCGCCACAAGGAGTCCGTCTCCCCGCTCGAGGAGTTCGCCACCGACAAGTTCAAGCCGGTCAACGAGGACTGGGAGGCGAAGGACATCGATCCGGACAAGGTCAGGCGCGTGGTGTTCTGCAGCGGCAAGGTCTATTACGACCTGCGGGTCGAGCGCAAGAATCGAAACCTGAAGGAGTTGCCGCTCGCGCGCATCGCCCAGCTCTATCCCTTCCCGCACGAGGATTTCCAGGCCCAGATCGAGCGCTATAGAAGCGCGACCGAGATCGTGTGGTGCCAGGAGGAGCCGCGCAACCAGGGCGCCTGGCACCGCATCCAGCACTACCTCGAGCGGCACATGCTGCCGCACCAGAAGCTCATCTACGCGGGGCGCGACTCCTCGGCGACGCCGGCCGCCGGCTACAAGTCGCTGCACGACCGGCAGCAGAAGGAGCTGGTGGAGCTCGCGCTCTCCGTGGGCGTCGGCTCGCGGGCCGACGGCGTGCGCTGAGGAACGCTCATGCTGGTCGAGGTCAAGGTCCCGCAGCTCTCCGAGTCGGTCGCGGAGGCGACGCTCCTCACCTGGCACAAGAAGGCCGGCGAGCGCGTCAAGCGCGACGAGAACCTGGTCGATATCGAGACCGACAAGGTCGTGCTCGAGACGCCGGCGCCGGAGTCGGGCGTGATCATCAAGATCATCAAGGGCGACGGCGGCACCGTGGTGAGCAACGAGGTGATCGCGCAGATCGACACCGAAGGCAAGGCGGAGGCCCCGGTTGCGGCTGCAAAAGGCGCTGTGAAGGAGCCGGCGAGCGCCCCCGCGAAGACTGCAGCGCCGGCCGCGATGCCGGCTGCGCGCAAGCTCGCGGCCGAGAAGGGCGTGGACACCGCCGCATTGGGCGGCACCGGGCGCGGAGGACGCGTCACCAGGGAGGACGTGCAGCAGGCGGCGGAGGGCAAAGCGCGCCCGGCGACCGCTCCGGCTCCGTCCGTTCCTTCGCCCGCCCGAGCACCGGCCGTGACGCCGGTTGCGCCGGGGGAGCGTCCCGAGCAGCGCGTGCCGATGTCGCGGCTGCGGGCGCGCGTCGCGGAGCGCCTGGTGCAGTCGCAGCACGAGGCTGCGGTCCTCACCACCTTCAACGAAGTCAACATGCAGGCGGTGATCGAGCTGCGCAACCGCTACCGGGAGCGCTTCGAGAAGGAGCACGGCGTGCGGCTCGGCTTCATGTCGTTCTTCGTGAAGGCGGTGGTGCACGCCCTGCGGAAATTCCCCATCGTGAACGCCTCGATCGACGGCACCGATATCGTCTACCACGGCTACCACGACATCGGCATCGCGGTCGCGAGCCCGCGCGGCCTCGTGGTCCCGATCCTGCGCGACGCGGGCGAGCTCTCCCTGGCCGAGATCGAGAAGAAGATCGCGGACTTCGGCAAGCGCGCGCAGGAAGGGAAGCTCACGATCGAGGAGCTGACGGGCGGCACCTTCTCGATCTCCAACGGCGGGGTCTTCGGCTCGATGCTCTCCACCCCGATCATCAATCCGCCGCAGAGCGCGATTCTCGGCGTGCACGCCACCCGCGAGCGGCCGGTCGCGGAGAACGGCCAGGTGGTGATCCGCCCGGTCAACTACCTCGCGCTCTCCTACGATCACCGCATCATCGACGGGCGCGAGGCGGTGCTCTCCCTCGTCGCCATCAAGGAAGCCCTCGAGGACCCGGCCCGCATCCTGCTCGATGTCTGAATGAGCAAGTCCTTCGATGTCGTGGTCATTGGCGGGGGCCCCGGCGGCTACATCGCCGCGATCCGCGCCGCGCAGCTCGGGCTCTCGACCGCGTGCATCGACGAATGGCGGGGCGCCGACGGCAAGCCCGCGCTTGGCGGCACCTGCACCAACGTCGGCTGCATCCCCTCGAAAGCGCTGCTGCAGTCCTCGGAGAACTACCATCACGCCGCCCACGCGTTCGCCGAGCACGGCATCCAGGTGAAGGGCCTCGCGCTCGACCTCGCGCAGATGCTCAAGCGCAAGGACAAGGTGGTCCGTCAGAACAACGACGGCATCGTCTATCTCTTCAGGAAAAACAAGGTCACGTTCTTCCACGGCCGCGGCAGCTTCGCGGGGGGAAGCGCGGGAGCGTGGCAGGTCAAGGTGGCGGGCGGCGCGGAGGAGGCGATCACGGCGCGCCATGTCATCATCGCGACCGGCTCCAATCCACGCCCCCTGCCGGGCGTCGCCTTCGATAACAAGCTCGTGCTCGACAACGCGGGCGCGCTGGCGCTGCCGGAGGTCCCGCGCAGGCTCGGCGTCATCGGCGCCGGGGTGATCGGCCTCGAGATGGGCAGCGTGTGGCGGCGGCTCGGGGCGGATGTCACGATGCTGGAGATGCTGGACACCTTTCTGCCCGCCGCGGACGAGGCGGTGGCAAAGGAGGCGTGGAAGATCTTCACCCGCGAGCAGGGCCTCGACATCGTGCTCGGCGCCGCCATCGCGCGCGTGGCGACGGGCAGGAAGGGCATGACGGTGGAGTACTCGGTGAAGGGCGCAGGCGAGCGCACGCTCGAGTGCGACCGCCTGATCGTCTCCATCGGGCGGGTGCCGAACACGCAGGGACTCAACGCCGAGGCGGCCGGGCTCAAGCTCGACGCGCGGGGATTCATCGAAGTGGACGGGGATTGCCGCACGAATCTCTCCGGCGTGTGGGCGATCGGAGACGTCGTGCGCGGACCCATGCTCGCGCACAAGGCGGAGGAGGAGGGCGTCGCGGTCGCCGAGCGCGTGGCGGGCCGCCACGGCCACGTCGATTTCAACACCATTCCCTGGGTCATCTACACCGCGCCCGAGATCGCCTGGGTCGGAAGGACCGAGCGCGAGTTGAAGAGCGCCGGTGTTCAAGTGCGCACCGGCCAGTTCCCGTTCATGGCGAACGGCCGCGCGCGGGCGCTGGGTGACACCCGCGGGTTCGTGAAGTTCGTGGCGGACGCGCAGACCGACCGCATCCTCGGCGTGCACATCATCGGGCCGATGGCCTCCGAGCTCGTCTCCGAGGCGGTGGTCGCGATGGAGTTCGGCGCCTCGTCCGAGGACATCGCGCTCATCTGTCACGCCCATCCGTCGCTCGCCGAGGCGATGAAGGAAGCGGCGCTGGGTGTCGCCGGGCGCAGCCTGAATGCCTGAGATGAACGACGGCGACCTGAAGCCGGCTGACCGCGCGCGTGCATCCGGGGCGGTGCCGGGCTCCGTCCTCGAGCTCTACCAGGAGGCGCTCAGGAAGCGCGGATTCGAGCCGGATGCTTCGCAGCACGCGGCGGTGGCGCGGCTGCAGCAGCTCTTCGAGGAATGGAGCGACTACAAGCGCCAGCGGGCGACGGCGCTGCGCCGCCTCATCGTGCATCCGCCGCTCCCCCGCGGCGTCTACCTGTGGGGCCCCGTCGGGCGCGGCAAGACCTTCCTCATGGACAGCTTCTACCGGTGCCTGCCCCTGGTGCGGCGCCGGCGCGTGCATTTCCACCATTTCATGCGCGACGTTCACCGCGAGCTCGACGAGCTGAAGGGCACGGTGGATCCCCTCGACGCGCTCGCCGGCCGGATCGCCAAGCGCTACCGCCTGATCTGCTTTGACGAGATGGCACTTTCGGACGTGGCGGACGCGCTCATCATCGGGCGGCTGCTCGGACGGACACTCGACAAGGGCGTGGTCTACTGCATGACCTCGAACTATCACCCGGACGAGCTCTACAAGGGGGGCTTGAAGCGCGAGGACTTCCTACCCGCGATCGAGCTCATCAAGTCGAAGCTCGACGTGATCCCGGTGGACGGGGGGGTTGATTACCGCAAGCGGGCCCTGCAGCAGGTCAAGGTCTATCACGCCCCGCTTGCGCACGACACCGACGGGGCGCTGATGCAGGCGTTCGGGCGGCTCGCGGAGGTGGAGGAGGAGCACCACGAGCTCGACGTCGAGGGGCGCGTCATCCCCTACCGGCACCGCGCCGGGGGCGTGGTATGGTTCGATTTCAAGGTGATCTGCGGCTGGGGCCGCTCGCAGAATGACTACATCGACCTCGCCAAGCGCTTCCACGCCGTGGTGGTCTCGGGCGTGCCGCGCATGTCGCTTGAACAAGCCGACGCCGCGCGCCGCTTCACGCTGCTGGTGGATGTCTTCTACGACCAGCGCGTGAAGCTCATCCTGTCCGCGGAGGCCGCGCCCGATGCGCTCCTGCTGCGGGGATCACGCAGCGGGGATGCGCAGCTGCAGGCAATGATCTTCCAGTTCAACCGCACCGCGAGCCGCCTCGCCGAGATGCAGACGCGCGAGTACCTCGAGCAGCCGCGCGTGGGGCGGGAGTAGGAGCGTCATCACATGGACAAGTTCAGCGCGCTGAGGATCTTCAGCGAAGGAAGCAAAGTCTACGGGCGGGTCACGACGATGGTGCTGGGGGAGCTCTCCACCGGGGAGGTCGTGATCCGGAACGCCTACTCCAGCGTCAACTACAAGGACGCGCTGGCGGCAACCGGCGCCGGCAAGATCATCCGCACCTTCCCGCGCGTCGGGGGGATCGATGCGGCAGGCACCGTGGAAACGTCCTCGGATCCCCGGTTCCATCCCGGTGACGAGGTCATCTGCACCAGCTATGAATTCGGCGTGGGCCATGACGGCGGCCACTCGCAGATCTGCCGCGTTCCCGCGGACTGGGTGGTGCCCCTGCCGAAGGGACTGACGCTGCGCGAGGCCGCGGCGCTGGGCGTCGCGGGTTACACGGCAGGGCTGGCGGTGGAGCTCCTCGAGTTGAACGGCATGGCGCCGGTGAGGGGCAAGGTCCTGGTGAACGGCGCTACGGGGGGCGTTGCGACACTCGCCATCGACATGCTAGCGAAGCTCGGCTATCACGTGGTCGCGGTGACCGGCAAGGACGCGGAGCATGGCTTCCTCAAGGCGCTCGGAGCGGCAGAGGTGCTGGCGCGGCAGCGGCTCGAGATGGGCAGCCGCCCGCTGGAGAAGGGAATGTGGGCGGCGGCGTTCGACTCCGTGGGCGGGGAGAGCCTCGCCTGGCTCACGCGCACCATGCAGCCCGAGGGCTTGATCGCAAGCTTCGGCAACGCGGGCGGCATCGAGTTGAAGACCACGGTGCTGCCCTTCATCCTGCGGGGCGTGCGCCTGATCGGGGTGAACTCGGGCGAGACGCCGATACCGCTGCGGCGCAAGATCTGGGGCCGGCTCGCCTCGGACTTGAAGCCCCGGCACCTGGCGGAGATCGCGCATGACATCACGCTGAATGACTTGCCGGGGTATTTCGACCGTATGCTCAAAGGGGAAATCAAGGGCAGGGCCGTGGTCAAGCTGTGAAGGCCGCGCACCGGGAGGGGCAACATGGGTAGCTACAAGGATTTCCACAAGCGCTCCATCGAGCGCAAGGAAGAGTTCTGGACGGAGCAGGCGCGGCTCGTCGACTGGCAGCGGCCGTTCGACCAGGTGCTCGACTACAGCCGGCCGCCGTTCGCGAAATGGTTCGTGGGCGGGCTCACCAACCTCTGCCACAACGCGGTGGACCGCCACCTCCCCGCGCGCGCCGGCCAGAAAGCGCTCATCTACATCTCCACCGAGACCGGGGAGGAGAAGACCTACACCTACCGGGAGCTGCACGCGGAGGTCAACCGCTGCGCGGGAATGATCCGCTCGCTCGGAGTGGGCAAAGGCGACCGGGTGCTCATCTACATGCCCATGGTCCCGGAGGCGGTGTTCGCGATGCTCGCATGCGCGCGGATCGGCGCGATCCACTCGGTGGTATTCGGTGGATTTGCCTCGCACAGCCTGGCCTCGCGCATCGACGACGCGCGCCCCAAGCTCATGATCACGGCCGATGGCGGCATGCGCGCCGGGCGCGCCATTGCCTACCAGGCGATGTTCAACGAGGCGATCCGCCTCGCACAGTCACCGCCCGGAAAAGTCATCGTCTTGAACCGCAAGCTCGATCCCGCTCTCAGGCTGACAGCGGGGCGCGACCTCGACTACGCGGCGCTGCGGGAGAAACACCTCGGAGCCGAAGTCCCGGTGGCCTGGCTCGAATCGAACGAGCCCTCCTACATCCTCTACACCTCGGGCACGACCGGCCAGCCGAAGGGCGCGCAGCGTGACACCGGCGGCTACGCGGTGGCGCTCGCCGCGTCCCTGAAGCACATCTATTGCGGCGAGCCGGGCGAGACGATGTTCACCACCTCGGACATCGGCTGGGTGGTGGGGCACTCCTACATCGTCTACGGCCCGCTCATCCGCGGCATGACGACGATCCTCTACGAGGGGTTGCCGATCCGGCCCGATGCCGGCATCTGGTGGAAGATCGTCGCCGACAACAAGGTCTCGGTCATGTTCTCCTCGCCCACCGCGGCGCGCGTGCTGAAGAAGCAGGATCCGGCATTCCTGCGCAAGTACGACGTGAGCTCCCTGAAGCATCTCTTCCTCGCCGGCGAGCCGCTCGACGAGCCCACGCACCGCTGGTTCGCCGAGCAGCTCGGCCGGCCGGTGATCGACCATTACTGGCAGACCGAGAGCGGCTGGCCGATCCTCTCCAGCGTGCCGGGGGTGGAGCGTACGCCCGTCAAGTTCGGCAGCCCGAGCTTCCCGGTGTTCGGCTACGACCTCCGATTGCTGCGCGAATCGGACTCGAGCGAGGCCGGGCCCAACGAGAAGGCCGTCGTGGCGATCCTGCCGCCGCTGCCCCCGGGCTGCATGAGCACGGTGTGGGGCGACGACGAGCGCTTCGTGAGCACCTATTTCAGGAGCTTCCACGGGAAGCTCGCCTACTCGACCTTCGACTGGGGCATCCGGGACGAGGACGGCTACCACTTCATCCTCGGGCGCACCGACGATGTCATCAACGTCGCCGGCCACCGCCTCGGCACGCGCGAGATCGAGGAGGCGGTGCAGGCGCACCCCAACATCGCGGAAGTCGCGGTGGTGGGAGTGGTTGATCAGCTGAAAGGCCAGCTGCCGCTCGCGTTCGCGGTAGTGAAGGACGCCTCGCGCATCGCCACCCCGGAGAGCCGCGCGATGGAAGAGAAGTCGGTGCTCGAAACCGTCGACAAGCAGCTTGGTGCGATCGCGCGCCCCACGCGCGTGCATTTCGTGACGCTGCTGCCCAAGACGCGCTCGGGCAAGCTCCTGCGCCGCTCGATCCAGGCGCTCGCCGAGGGGCGCGATCCGGGCGACCTCACGACCATCGAGGACCCGGCTGCGCTGGAGCAGATTCGCGCGGCGGTGAGGCCTGCATGAGCATGGACCGCGCCCGCAGCGGCGAGCTGTTCCTCAACCTCGGGCACGCGCTCGACCACCTGTTCCTCCTCATCTATCCCACGGTGGTGCTGGCGATGGCGCCGGAGTTCGGGCGTTCCTACAGCGAGATGCTCCCGCTCGCGCTGGGTGGCTTCATCGCGTTCGGCGCGGGGTCGCTTCCGGCAGGATGGCTGGCGGACCACTGGAGCCGGCGCGGCATGATGATCGTGTTCTTCGTCGGCATCGGGGCGGCGTCGATCCTGGCGGGCTTCGTGCAGTCGCCCTGGCAGATCGCCGCGGCGCTGACCCTGGTGGGGCTCTTCGGGGCGATCTACCACCCCGTCGGCATCGCGATGCTGGTGAGCGGGCGCGACAAGGTAGGGAGGGTCCTCGGCGTGAACGGCGTTTTCGGCAACCTCGGGGTCGCGTTCGCCGCGCTGATCGCAGGGGCGCTCGCGCACTGGATCGACTGGCGCGCGGCGTTCATCGTCCCGGGGGCGGTGTCGATCGCGGTCGGAATCGCCTTCGCCCTGACGGTTCCCGAGGCGAGAATCGAGGGCAGGCGGCCGGCGGGGACGGCGCGCACCGTCTTCCCCCGCGAGCTGCTGGTGCGCGTCTTCGCGGTGCTGACGGTGACGACGCTCTTCGGCGGCGTGATCTTCAACTCCACGACGATCGCGATGCCGAAGATCTTCGACGAGCGGTTGAACGCGCTGGTGAGCACGACGCTCGGCATCGGCATCCTGGTGTCCTTCGTCTACGCCTTCGCCGCCATGGCGCAGCTCGTGGTGGGGCACTTCCTCGACCGCGGCGCGCTGAAGTCCGTGCTGGTCGCGGTGATCGGGCTGCAGCTGCCGCTGCTGCTGGCCGCGGCCTTCTTCGACAACTACCTCATGCTGGTCGTGGCGCTGGCGATGATGTTCTTCGTCTTCGGCCAGATTCCGATCAACGACGCCATGGTCGCCGCCTATACCGACGAGGCGTGGCGCTCACGGGTCTACGGCGTGCGCTACGTCGTCTCGTTCGGGGCGAGCGCGTGCGCGGTGCCGCTGGTGGCGCTGATGCACCGCTACAGCAGCGACTTCAAGTACCTGTTCTTCGCGCTCGCCGCGATGGCGGGGCTGATGTTCGCCGCGGCGGTGCTGATGCCTTCCCGCCGCCCGCAGCGCGCCGCCGCCTGACCTCAGAACGCGAAGCGGCTCATGCCCCCGTCGACCGGCGTCACGGTGCCGGTGATGTAGCCCGCGCGCGGTGAGGCCAGGAAGACGGCGAGATTCGCCAGCTCCTCCGGCTCGCCGAAGCGGCCCATGGGGATGTTCTCCGCGGCGAACTTCCTGCGATCCTCTTCCGTCGGATGGAAGCGCACGATCTGCTCGCTCATGATGCGGCCCGGCTGGATCGAGTTGATGGTGATGCCGTGCGCAGCCATCTCCCGCGACAGCCCCTTGGCCCACGCATGCACCGCGGCCTTCGCCGAGTTGGCGGCGTTCAACCCGCGCGGCTCGGAGGTGCCGGTGATGTTGACGACGCGGCCCCATCTCCGCGTTCTCATCCCCGGGATCACGGCGTGCGACAGCTCGCGCAGCCGGATGAAGTTCACCAGTATCCCTTCCGCCCACTGCTCCTTGGTCGCCTCGAAGGGATAGGGGCGGCTGCCGCCGGCGGCGTTCACCAGGATGTCGACGCGGCCAAGCCCTGTTGCCGCCGCAGCGGCGAGCTTTTCGGCGGAACCGTCCTGGGAGAGGTCCGACTCAAGCACCAGCGGCTCGGCGCCGCGCTGCGAGACGATCTCGCGCGCGAGCTCCTCCAGCAGGCTCACGCGCCGCGCGGCGACGGCGACCTTGACGCCTTCGCGCGCAAGCGCCAGCGCAATCGCCCGGCCGATGCCGCGCGAGGCGCCGGTGACGAGGGCGGTCTTCCCGGTGAGCTGCAGGTCCACGAGCGCGCGCGCGCCCTACCAGGTCGGTGGCTTCGGATTGTCGCGGGCGGCTTCCAGGGTGCGCGGCTGCGGCCCGGAAAGCAGCGGGCGGGAGGGCTTTTCCGGCCGGAGCTGGTCCATGTCGCAGTAGAGCTCGAGGTGGTAGCCGTCCGGGTCGAGGAACTCGATGCTTGTGTGGCCGCCGAGGCGGCGGCGTCCCTCGAAGACGATTGAAACGCCGCGCTCGCGCAGGTAGGTCCGGATCTCGAACAGCTCGTCGACGGAGCCCACCTCCATCGCGAAATGGTGCAGGCGCACGGCGTCCTTCGCGGGCGTCTCCGCGCCGACCCCCGCCGAAGGGAAGAGCGCAACGGTATGGTGATCCCCCACGGAGGTGAGGAATATGCCCCCATCGGGATTGCGGTCGGATACGCGAAAATTGAGGATCTCGGTGTAGAACTTCATGGAGCGCTCGGGATCCCGGACCTGGATAACGATGTGACCGAGCTTGCGGATGCGCACGGGACTCGGCCGGGCGGCGGCCGGGGCCGGCTTCGAGCTTTCCATCAGGTTCATGATCGGCTCCTTTGATGGCTGGCGGAGAGGGCGGGATTCGAACCCGCGGTACGACTTT
>DATBMB010000014.1:0-20865 GCA_036555035.1 Burkholderiales bacterium
GGAAATCCGGAGAAGATCACGACCGCACTGACAGGACCCGACCCGCAGCATAGGCGCTACGCAAAGGATGAATGGTCGGGGGCGAAGGGCGAACGAATGGGTTTCTTGAGATAGGTTCTAATCTGACCAACCGGATGGGGGATCGCCCATGAACAAGCCCTTCGCGGAGCGCATCGCCGCGATGAACGCGATGTACAAGCTGCCTGCCCCTGCCGCGCCCGCGCTGCCCGCGGATCCGGCCGACCGGCTGCTCAAGTTCAAGGCAACGCTGCTCGACGAGGTGCACGAGATCGACGAGATCGTGAAAGCCGCCCGGGACGGCGCCGCGGCGCTCGACATCGCGGTGGCCGTCGCCGACCTCCTGGGCGACATCATCGTCTACTGCCGGTCGGAGGCGCTGAAGTACGGCCTGCCGCTGGAAGAGGTGCTCGATGTCATCATGGACAGCAACGAGAGCAAGCTCGGCGCCGACGGCAAGCCCATCTACGACGCGAACGGCAAGTTCCTCAAGGGGCCCCACTACTGGCGGCCCGAGCCCCGGATCAAGGCGCTCCTGGCGGCGCGGATGAAAGCGCAGGGATGACCTGATTCCCCCGCCCGGGTCACGCTGGGCCGTTTGACCTACATCAATACGACGCCCGCACCCCGACCCCATAATTTCGCTTGACTGGGCAGTGGGTCCAGCGGGGTCGCGCATGGAAGCGGTTCGCATAGTCGTGGCGGGGGGCAGCAGGGCGGTCGTGGTTCTCGTACTCGCCGCGGGCGTGGTCGCGATGAGCGCGGCTCAGTCCACCGAGCGCGAGCTCATTCCAGGCGCGGAGCAAATGACGGCCGCCGAGCGCGATGCCTACCGCCGCCGCATGGAGAGCGCCGCGACGCCCGACGAGAAGGCCCGGATCCGGGCGGAATTCGCCAAGGCCGCGGGGGAGCAGGCGGCGCCAGGCGGGCTGGTTGGGGACCCGAAGCGAGGCGCGAAGCTCCACAGCGCCTGCTTCAGCTGTCACGGCATCGAGCGCTACACGGCGCCGGTGACCTACGCGACGGCGACGTTCTTCGATTCGCTGCTGAGGGCGAGCGGGCTCTCCGACCTGCCGCCCTCGGAGCCTACCCGCTTCAAGGGCAGGATCGGCTCGGTCGAGGCGCTGCGCGAGGCGGTCAACCGGCGCAACGAGTACTTCAGCCCCAAGATGACGCCCCAGGAGGTCGAGGACGTCGTCGCGTATCTCAACGAGACCTACTACAAGTTTCCGCGGCAGGCGGCGCGCGCGCCGGCGAAGTGATCGGTCCGCCGGGCGCGGCGGCCGACCGGTACGAAAAAAAAGCGGGCCGGCCACAAGGGCACGGCCCGCCTCCGGGGGAGACGGTGCGCTAGATCTGGCTCGACAGCGCGCGCAGGCGGCCCATGAACGCGGTCATGTCGATGCCTTCGAATTCATCCGGAAGCTGGGGGCTCAGCTCCTGGGGGGTCTGGTAGCAGGAGAGGGCGACGACCGCATAGGCCGGGCTCCAGTTCACGCACAGCAGTTCGCTGTCGCGCTCGGCGGAGGCGCTCGCCGAAGAGGTCTTCTGCGTCTTCGCCTTACGGTATTCCTTCATGTCGATCACCATTGCATCCTCCATCACTTCGTCCCGATTCCGGGGGTAAGCAACGCAGGTTCCATGCCAAGCCGGTGACCGGACCGGAGCCAATGGGCTAACTCTCTGATTGCGCTTGTTTATGACAAAGGTAGGTCGCCCGAGATCGGCAGTTTGTGCCCTGTACAGGCCCCCCTATCCGGGCCTTCGCCGTGCCGGAAAGCGGCACATCATCGAATTTTCGACACCCCGGGCGTCGGCACGTGATCTTTTGCACGGAGCACGCGCGATGCCTGTATTCTTGGCCCGCCTCGATTCCGCCCGGAGGACTTCCTGGCCATCCCACTCCTTCCGCGCTCGCTGCCGGCGCTGCTCGCGGCCCTGTGCCTGGCGGTGCCGGCCCCCGCCCAGTCGCCCAAGCCGTCGCGCCTCGACGTCCCGTACGTGCCCACCAGCCAGGCCACGGTGGAGGCGATGCTGCGCGTGGCGAACGTCGGGGCGAAGGACTACGTGATCGACCTCGGGTCCGGCGACGGCCGCATCCTGATCACCGCGGCCCGGCGCTACGGCGCGCGCGGCTTCGGGGTGGACCTCAACCCGGAGCGCGTGAAGGAGAGCATCGAGAACGCGCGGGCGGCCGGCGTCTCCGACCGCGTCCGGTTCGTCCAGCAGAATCTCTATCACACGCCGATCGCCGAGGCGACGGTGCTGACGATGTACCTGCTGCCGCGCGTCAACCTCGAGCTGCGGCCGCGCCTGCTCGCTGAATTGAAGCCGGGCACGCGCGTGGTGTCGCACGATTTCGACATGGGCGACTGGCAGCCCGACCTCCACGTCAGCGTGCGCGGCTCGGGCAGCATCGTGCTCCTGTGGATCATTCCCGCGCGCGTGGCGGGGCGCTGGCGGGTACAGGGCGGTCTGCCCGATGTCGAATCCTTCGAGATCGTGCTCACGCAGAAATACCAGGAGCTCGAGGCGACCGCCCGCGGGCTCGGCCGGCCCGCCACCGTGCGCGAGCCGCGGATCGAGGGCAGCCGCATCGCGTTCATGCTGGTCGACGATGCCGACTTCGCCCACCGCGTGCTCTTCGAAGGCACGGTGGGCTCAAACATGATGGAGGGGACCGCGCGCGGCGACGGCACGGCGCCGGGCGGCGAGCGGAAGTGGCGCGCCCACCGGGCTGCGCCCTGAGTGACGAGGTACGGGTGACGAGGTACGGGTGACGAGATAAGGGTGACGCAAGACCTCACCTGCCTAGCGTCACCTGTAATCGTCACCCTTAGTCGTCACCTTTAATCGTCACGCCCCGGCACCTGATGCGGTACACTTCCGCCCTTTTCGGGCGTTAACCCCTTCATGCTGCTGCACGCCGCGACGATCTTCCTCAGCGCCTTCCTGCTGTTCCTCGTCCAGCCCGTCATCGCCAAGCAGATCCTGCCGTGGTTCGGCGGCGCGGCCGCGGTGTGGGCGACCTGCCTGGTGTTCTTCCAGTCGGTGCTCCTCTTCGGCTACGCCTACGCGGACTGGACGACGCGGCTGCTCGCTCCGCGCAGGCAGGCCTGGCTGCACATCGGGCTGCTCGCCCTGAGCCTGCTGATGATCCCGATCATCCCGGGCGCGCAGTGGAAGCCGGGCGAGGAGGCCGGCGAGCCCACCCTGATGATCCTGGGCCTGCTCGTCGCGACCATCGGCCTGCCGTATTTCCTGCTCTCGACCACGAGCCCCCTGGTGCAGGCGTGGTTCTGGCAGAGCTTCCGGCACGCGGTCCCCTACCGGCTGTTCGCGCTGTCGAATCTTGCGTCCCTGCTGGCCCTGCTTTCGTATCCGGTGCTGGTCGAGCCGTTCCTGCCGCTCGTGGCGCAATCGTGGGTGTGGTCCTCCGCCTACATCGTGTTCGTCCTGTTGTGCGGTGCGACCGCCTTCGTCAGCACGCGCGGGGCGGCCGCCCCGGCAGCTGTTCCGGCCCCGCAGGCGGGCGGCGGCGGCGATCCCCCGCCCGCCATGGGGGACCGGCTGTTGTGGATCGCGCTCTCGGCGATGGGCTCGTGCCTGCTGCTCGCGGTCACCAACCACCTGACGCAGAACATCGCCTCGATCCCGTTCCTGTGGGTGGTGCCGCTCTCGATCTACCTCTTCACCTTCATCCTGTGCTTCGATCATCCGCGCTGGTACCACCGCGGGATCTTCATCCCGTTGACGGCGGTGCTGCTGCCGGTCATGGCGTGGTACAGCGACTCGCTCGACCTGTGGACCGCCGCGCCGCTCTACACCGCGGGGCTGTTCGTGTGCTGCATGTTCTGCCACGGCGAGCTGACGCGGCTCAAGCCCGCGCCGCGCCACCTGACGACGTTCTACCTCATGGTGTCCATCGGCGGGGCGATCGGCGCGCTGCTGGTCGGCGTCGGGGCGCCCACCTTGCTCGCCGGCTACTACGAGCTCGGGATCACGCTGACGGCGTGCGCGGCGCTGCTCTATCACCGCATGCTCGCCGGACGCTGGTGGCTTGCGGCAGGGGCGCTGGTGGTGGTCGTGGTGACCGCCACCTTCACCGTCATCGGCGTGACCGAGTACCTGCAGAACACCCGCGTGATGGTGCGCAACTTCTACGGCGTGGTGCGCACGCGCGACTACGCGAACCCGGTCGCCTTCCGCGCGATGTACCACGGCGGCATCAACCACGGCGGGCAGCTGCTCGACCCGGCGCTGCGCGGCCGCCCCACCAGCTATTTCGCGCCGACGAGCGGCTACGGGCGCGTCTTCGCGAGCCTGCCCGATGCCCCGCGGCGCGTCGGCGTGGTGGGCCTGGGGGCGGGCGCGCTCGCGGCCTACGCGCGGGCGGGCGACGTGTTCCGCTTCTACGAGATCGACCCCCAGGTCGCCGCGGTGGCCGTCTCCGAGTTCAGCTATCTCCGCGACAGCCCGGCGCAGACCGACATCGTCCTGGGCGACGGCCGGCTCTCGCTCGAGCGCGAGGCCCCGCAGAACTACGACGTGCTCGCGATCGACGCCTTCTCCGGGGACTCCATCCCGATGCACCTCATCACGCGCGAGGCGATGGCCGCGTACCTGCGCCACCTGAAGCCGGACGGCGTGATCGTGTTCCAGGCGACGAACCGCTTCGTCGACATCGCGCCGGTGGTCGAGCGCCTCGCCGCGTCCTTCGGCCTCACCGCGGTGCTGGTGGCCGATCTCGCCGAAAGCGACGAAGGCGCGGACTACTGGGTCTCCGACACCGACCAGATCATCGTCACGCGCAACGCGCGGCTGCTGGCGGCCGAGCCCATCCGTTCCGTGGCGCAGCCGCTGCCGCCGCGGCCGGACTTCAGGGTCTGGACCGATGATTTCTACAATCTGCTGAGAATTCTGAAGCGGTGAGCGGTTCTGATGATTTTTTGAGCAAACCAGAAGCGACCGCGCAGCCACGCCTAGCTCGCGGTGGTCGCGGGCGGTTACCCACAACGTTATCCACAAAAATTGTGAATTGTTTGCAGGCCCTCCCCGGCAGGGCTGCGAAACGCCCCGCGGCCCCGCGCCGGGAGACTGCCCGGGGGGCCTGAATACTCAAGGACTTGGCGCCCCGTGGCGCCGCGGCACCGCGCCGGGCCGCAGCCGCTAGAATCCGGGCGTGAAAACCCCCTCCGTACTGCTCATTGCGGCGGTGCTTTCCCTGCCCGCGGCGGCCCAGGGCCCGGACCGCGTCGCAACGGTCACCGGAGTGGCCATTACCCGGGGTGAGCTCGCCATGGGCGCGCCCGGCGTCCCGCGCGAGGCGCGGCTGGTGGATCTCGTCTGGCCGCGCATCGCGAGCGACTACGTGGCCCGCCAGGGGCTTGCCGCAACGCCGGCCGAGATCGAGGAAGCGGCCGCCTACCACCGCGAATTCGAGCGCAGGAGCCGGGCGCAGCGTGCGCGCAAGCTCAAGGAGCTGGAGGAACGGCTCGCCGAGCCCGAGCTCGCGCCGGAAGAGCGCGAGCGGCTGGAGGACTTCCGGGCGACGCTGCAGCGCCTCGCCCTGCGCGACGAGGAGCAGGACAGCGTGCCGCGCGACCCGGAACGCCTGCGCGTGCTGCTCGCGCCCCTGGTCGAGACGTGGAAGTTGAACCGCGCCCTCTACCAGCGGTATGGCGGGGTCGTGGCGCTGACCGAGTTCGGTCCCTCGCCCGTGGGCGCGCGTGCGGCCCTGATCGCAGACTACGAGCGCCAGGGCCGCCTCGAGTTCGCGGACTCCGGGCTGCGCGAGCGCTTCTACAGGGTCCTGCAGCAACCCCCAGGGATGGTGATGCCGCCCGGGCGCGTCGACTTCACACCCTATTGGGGGCGGCCCATCCCGCCTTCCTACTACCCGGACTGATCCGCGGCTAGAGCCCGCGCACGAAGCCCTCGATGCCGCGCAGGAGCATCTCGACCGCGATGGCGGTCAGGATGAGGCCCATCAGGCGCTCGAAGGCTGCCAGAGCCTGATCGCCCGCCAGCTTGGCGATGCGCTCCGCGGCCGACAGCACAACCGCCGTCACCAGCATGGCGACGGTCACGGCAAGGCTCCACTCGAGCGTGCGCTGCGGGGCGCGCGAGACGAGCAGCATCACGGTCGCGATGGCCGCGGGCCCCGCGATCGCCGGGGTGGCCAGCGGCACGATGAACGGCTCGCCCCCGGCACCGATCCCGAATATGCCTTCCGGGTGCCGGAAGATCATGCGCAGCGCGATCAGGAACAGGATGACGCCGCCGGCGATGGCGAGCGCGGCATCGGAGAGGCCAAGGACGCCGAGTATCATGCTGCCGAAGAATACGAAGAGAAGCAGCACGACGAATGCGATCACGCACTCGCGCAGGATGACCCGCCCGCGCCGCGCAGGCTCGACTTGCCGCAGCGCCGAGATGAACAGCGGGATGTTCCCGACCGGGTCCATCACCAGCAGCAGAATCACGACGGCGGAGATGAACGAGATGTCCATGGCGGGCGGCGGTGCTGCCGACAGTTTATGCGCAAACAGAATCGAATGTTGCTAGAATCGCCGTGATTTTCTCCTCCTCCCTCGTTACCCGGTTCAGCCTCTACTCATGCCGGACGCCAGAGTTCAATCTGCGATCGCGCACTGGGCGCCGCGCTTCGTGTCGAACGGCGTGCCGCTCGCCGACTTCCAGGAAGTGACCGCCGGCCTCGAGCGCTGGGAGGATTGGTGCCGCGCCTGGAGCGCGCGCGCGGCGATCCACGAGGATCTCGGCCGCAAGGCGATGGCCGACGGCTTCAAGCTCTCCGCCGGCGGGCACCTGACGCGCGCGGCGGTGTGCTATCACTTCTCCAAGTTCGTCTTCGTCATCGACCTCGCGCAGATGCAGGCCGCGCACCGCAAGGCGGTGGAATGCAGGAATGCCGCGCTGCCGCTGATCGATCCGCCCGGGGAGCGGGTGGCGATTCCATATGAAGGCCGCCAGCTCTACGGGAACCTGCGTAAGCCCGCGGGCGCGGCGCGGCCGCCGCTCGTGGTCATGTGCATGGGGCTCGACTCGACGAAGGAGGAGATGGAAGCCAACGAGAACGTGTTTCTCGCGCGCGGCATGGCGACCCTCGCATTCGACGGCCCCGGGCAGGGCGAGGGGGAGCACGATTTCGCCATCCGCGGCGATTACGAGGTGGCGGTCAAGGCGGTGCTGGATTACACCGCAACCCGCAGCGACCTCGACGCCGCCCGCGTCGGCATCTGGGGCGTATCGCTGGGGGGATACTACGCCCCGCGCGCCGCCGCGTTCGACAAGCGCATCAAGGCGTGCATCGCGCTCTCGGGGCCGTTCGAATGGGTGGAATTCTTCGACCGGCTGCCCGAGCTGACCCGCCACACGTTCCAGGTCCGCTCCCGGAGCCGCACCCCAGCGGAGGCGCGCGAGCGCGCCGCGTCGCTGACGCTCAAGAACGTCGCGAAGAACATCACCTGCCCGCTCTTCATCGTCGCGGGCAAGCAGGACGGCATCGTGCCCTGGCAGGAGGGGGAGCGGCTCGCCGCGGCGGCGTCCGGACCGGTGGTACGCTGCTTCCTCGAAGACGGCAACCATGTCGCCAACAACCGCACGTACCGGTATCGTTCACAGTCAGCCGACTGGATGGCCCAGTGCCTGGGCGTGCCCAAACGGTAAAAAGGGAGGAGACCATGAAGACATCGCGATTGCTCGTTCTGTCGTTTCTCGTGCAGGGTTTAGCGGCTTTCGCCGCCTTCGCGCCGGCGGTCATGGCGGCGGACACGTTCCCCGTCAGGCCGATCCGCATGATCGTGCCGCTGCCGCCGGGCACGGCGAGCGACTTTCTCGCGCGCACGCTGGGCGAGCGGCTGGGGGACGCCTACAAGCAGCAGATCGTGGTGGACAATCGCCCCGGCGCGGGCGGCCTCATCGGCAGCAGCCTGCTCACCAAGGCGACCGCCGACGGGTACACCTATGGCATGATCGCGGTCCCCCACGTGGTGGCGCCGATGCTGCGCAAGGACCCGCCCTATCATCCGTTGAAGGATGTCACCGCGGTCATGGAGGTCGCGGTGATCGCGAACGTCCTGATGGTCTCTCCGCGCCTGCCGGCGAAGAACGTGAAGGAGCTCGTCGCACTCGCGAAGTCGAAGCCGGGGCAGATGAATTTTGCTTCCGTCGGGGTAGGCACCATCGCGCACATCGGCGCGGCGATCTTCAACCACGCCACGGGGATCGAGGCGGTGCACGTGCCATTCAAGGTGCTGGGGGATGTCTTCGCCGAGACCCTGGCGGGCAACGTGCACTATTTCATCTTCACGGTGCCCTCGACGCTGCCCATGATCAAGGACGGCAGGCTGCGGGCGCTGGCTGTCACCACGGCTACGCGCAGCATCGCGCTTCCCGACGTCCCGACGATGGCCGAGGCCGGGTTTCCCGGCGCGCAGTCCGACGGCTGGTTCGGCATCGTGGCCCCGGCAGGAGCCCCGCGCAAGGTCGTCGCCCAGATGAGCGCGGACGTCGCGCGGATCCTGCGCGACCCGAAGATCCAGCAGCGCTTTGCCCTGCAGGGCGCGGTGCCGTCCGCGGATTCCTCGCCCGCAAGATTCACGAAGCGGATGCAGGAGGAGTACGTCGGCTTCCAGAAGCTCATCAAGGCGGTCGGCCTCAAGCCGCAGTAACCGGTCGAGCATGGATACGCCATCCGCCGCAAAAAAGGACCCGCGGGTCGAGGCGGCAATCGCGCACTGGGCGCCGCGCTTCGTCATCAATGGCGTGCCGCTGACTGACTTCCAGGAGGTGACCGCGGGCTGCGACCGGTGGGAAGACTGGTGCGCGGCATGGAGCGCGCGCGCGGCGGTGCACGAGGGCCTCGGCGACCAGGCGCTGAAGGAGGGCTACAAGCTCTCCGCCGGCGAGCATTACACGCGCGCCGCGCTGTGCTACCACTTCGGCAAGTTCCTGTTCGTGAATGACCTCGAACAGATGAAGCGGGCGCACAAGAAAGTTGTGGAATGCCGCAACAAGGCGCTGCCGTTGCTCGACCCGCCCGGAGAGCGCGTCGCGATTCCCTACGAGGGCAAGCACCTCTACGGGATTCTCCGCAAGCCGCGAGGGGCCGCGAAGCCCCCCGTGGTTGTCATGTGCGCGGGGCTCGACTCGACCAAGGAGGAGATGGGCGACTACGAGGAGCGCTTCCTCCAGCGCGGCGTGGCGACGCTTGCCTTCGACGGGCCGGGGCAGGGCGAGGCCGAGTACGATTTCGCGATCTGCCCGGAGTTCGAGAAGCCGGCGAAGGCGGTGATCGATTTCGTCGAGACGCGCAAGGACCTCGACGCCGGACGGGTCGGCATCTGGGGCGTCTCGTTCGGCGGCTACTACGCGCCGCGCGCGGCCGCGTTCGACAAGCGCATCAAGGCGTGCGTCGCGCTCTCGGGGGCCTATCAGCGCTCGGCGAGCTTCGAGGGGCGCCCGGTCATGAACGTGGAGGCGTTCCGCGTGCGCTCCAAGAGCGCCAACCTGGAGGAGGCCGGCAAGGTCGCGCTGCGGGTGTCGCTCAAGGGCATCGCGAAGAACATCACCTGCCCGATCTACATCGTCGCCGGGACGAAGGATCGCCTGACCCCGGTCGACGCCGCGAAGCAGCTCGCGGCGGAAGTCTCGGGCCCGTGCGTGCTGTCCATCATCGAAGGCGGCAATCACGTCGTGAACAACCTGTGGTATCGCTACCGCGACCAGACCGCGGACTGGATGGCCACCCAGCTCGGCGCCCCCAAACGCTAGGAGGGAAAAGGTGTCAGGAACCTTTATTGAACCTTACTGGATCAACCGTCGCTGGCGTGGCGATAAAGGTTCCTGACACCTTTTCCGATGCTGGCAGGCTGGTACGAGAGGAACGGTGCCGCGCGCGAGGTGCTGCGGGTCGGGGAGCAGCCCGATCCGGATCCGGGAAGAGGTGAAGTGCGCGTGCGCCTGCACGCCTCCGCGGTCAATCCCTCGGACGTCAAGGCGCGTGCCGGCAACCGGCCGGTGATCCCGCCGCGCGTCATCCCGAACAGCGACGGGGCGGGCGAGATCGATCGTGTGGGCCCTGGCGTTTCCAGGTCGCGCCTGCGACAACGGGTCTGGACCTACAACGGCCAATGGCAGCGCGCCTCGGGCACGTCGGCCCAGTACATCGCGCTGCCGGCCGGGCTGGCGGTGCCGCTTCCGCGGAAGCTCGACTGGGCGCAGGGCGCCTGCCTCGGCATCCCGGCCATGACCGCGCATCGCTGCCTCTTCGCCGAGGGGCCGATCCGCGGGATGACGGTGCTCGTCACGGGCGGCGCCGGCGTCGTCGGCCACTATGCCGTGCAGCTCGCGCGCTGGGCCGGCGCGCGCGTCATCGCCACGGTCAGCTCCCCGGAAAAAGCCGCGCATGCCGCCAAAGGCGGGGCGCACGCCACGATCAATTACCGCACCGAGAACGTGGCCGAGAGGCTCGACGCGCTGACCCGGGGCAAGGGGGTCGATCGCGTGGTGGACGTCGAGCTCGGGATCAACCTGCCGACCTACGAGAAGATGCTGCGGCCCGCGGCGATGATCGCGACCTACGCGGCGGCGGCGGCGCAGGACAGCGTGCTGCCCTCGCGCCTGCGGCAGAAGAACGTCACGGTGCGCATGGTATTCGTCTACACGATGCCGGACGCCGCCAAGGCGCAAGCCCTGCGCGATATCGGCCGCTGGATCGCGACCGGCCGGCCGCAGTTCGCCATCGCGGCGCGCTTTCCGCTCGAGGAGATCGCGGCGGCCCACGAAACGGTAGAATCCGGGAAGAAGATCGGCCACGTGATACTGGATATCCCGTAACCACCCCGTCTGCTTCGCATCCACCCCTCCTTGAAAAGGAGGGGATGTACATACACTAAGGACAGCATTTCCATGGCAAGCGCCTTATTCACCCCCATCAAGCTCCGCGGTCTCGAGCTCGCGAACCGCATCATGGTCTCGCCCATGTGCCAGTACAACTCCGACAACGGAACGGCCAACGACTGGCACCTGATGCACTTGGGCCAGTTCTCGCTCGGCGCCGGCGCGCTCGTCATGACCGAATCGACCCACGTGACGCCCGAGGGGCGCATCACATTGAAGTGCGCCGGCATGTACTCGGACGAGAACGAGGCCGCGATGAAGCGGGTGATCGACTTCTGCCGGAAATACGGGGTCGCGAAGCTTGGGCTCCAGCTCGGGCATGCGGGCCGCAAGGGCTCGACCGTTCCGCCTGCCGCGGGCGGCAAGCCGCTCAAGCCGGAGGAGGGGGCCTGGGAGACGATTGCGCCCTCCGCGTTGCCCTATGCCCCGGACTGGCACGTTCCGCGCGCGATGACGAAAGCCGACATCGAGCGCGTGCGTAACGCCTTTGTCGACTCCGTGAAGCGCGCGCTGCGTATCGGCTACGATCTGATCGAGATGCATGCCGGGCACGGCTACCTCGTCCACCAATTCCTGTCGCCGCTCGCGAACCAGCGCAAGGACGAGTATGGCGGCAGCCTCGCGAACCGCATGCGCTTTGCGCTCGAGACCTTTGCGGCCATGCGCGCGGCGTGGCCTTCCGACAAGCCCATGGGCGTGCGCATCTCCTCGACCGACTGGATGGAAGGCGGCTGGAGCGGCGATGATTCGGTCGCGTTCTCCCGCGAGCTGAAGAAGCTCGGCTGCGACTACATCGACTGCTCGAGCGGGGCGCTCGATCCGCGCCAGCAGGTGCCGTTCGCGCCGGGCTACAACGTCCCGTTCGCGGAGCGGGTCCGCAAGGAGGCCGAGCTCCCGACCATCACGGTGGGACTCGTCACGAGCCCGCGCCAGGCCGAGGAGATCGTCGCCTCGGGAAGAGCCGACATCGTGTGCCTTGCGCGCGGCGCGATGTGGAACCCGCGCTTCGCGTGGCACGCGGCCGAGGAGCTCGGCGCGGAGGCCCCGTACGCGCCCAAGTACATGGCCTGCCATCCCAAGCTGCGGCCGTGGATATTCCCGAACCGCAAGGCTGCCTGAGCGCGAAGGGGCGTAGGAGAGCGACATGGCGAAGAAGCGAGCGCGGCCCACGGTCATTACGCGGGACTCGATCAACAGCGCGAACGGCCGGCGCGGCGAACCCCTCGCCGAGACGATGACGAATCATCCCGATCCCGGCCACCGCTGGGAGCGGCCGCTGCAGGCACCGGGCCGCATGCAGGTGGATTTCGAGGAGCGCGTGGACTTCCGTCGCCTGCACGACTACCGCCTCGCACGCACGCGCAGCGCGCTCGCGCGCTCGGGGCTCGGCGCCGTCCTCGTCTTCGACCAGTACAACATCCGCTACATCTCTTCCACGGTGATCGGCGAGTGGGCCCGCGACAAGCTGATCCGCTATTGCCTCCTCACCGGCAACGGCGATCCCTACGTGTGGGACTTCGGCTCGGCGGCGCGCCACCACCGGCTCTACTGCCCGTGGCTGCCGACGAATCACTGGCGCGCCGGCAATCCCGGCATGCGCGGGGCGATCCATCCCAAGGTGGGCCTCTTCGAGGACGCCGCGAAGGAGATCAAGGCGCTCATGCTCGAGGAAGGGGTCGCGAAGATGCCGCTCGGCGTGGACATCGTCGAGCCGGGCTTTCTCTTCGCGCTGCAGAAGCTCGGCATCGAAGTGCGCGACTGCCAGCAGATGATGCTCGATGCACGCGAGATCAAGAGCCACGACGAGATCACGCTCCTCAACATCGCGGCGGCGATGGGCGACGGGGTCTACCAGGACATCTACGAGCAGCTGAAGCCGGGCGTGCGCGAGAACGAGCTCGTGGCGATGGCGACCAAGCGCCTCTACGAGATGGGCTCGGACTGCGTTGAGGCGATCAACGCCATCGCCGGCGAGCGCTGCAGCCCGCACCCGCACAACTTCACCGACCGCACGATCCGGCCCGGCGACCAGGCCTATTTCGACATCATCCAGACCTACATGGGCTACAAGACGTGCTACTACCGCACCTTCACGGTGGGCTCGGCGACCGAGGCGCAGCATGACGCCTATCGCAGGGCGCGGGAATGGATGGACAGCGCGATCGATCTCCTGCGCCCGGGGGTCTCGACCGACCGCGTCGCGCAGGCGTTTCCCGATGCGAAGGAGATCGGCTTCGAGAGCGAGATGGCGGCCTTCGGGCTCAATTTCTGCCACGGGCTCGGCCTCGGGCTGCACGAGCGGCCGCTCATTTCGAGGCTCAATTCGTTCAAGGATCCCTACGAGCTGAAGGCCGGCATGGTGTTCGCGGTGGAAACCTTCTGTCCGGCCACGGACGGCATCTCCGCCGCGCGCATCGAGGAAGAGGTGGTGCTGACGCCGAAGGGCGCGAAGATCATCACGCTCTTCCCCGCGCAGGAGCTGCCGATCGCCAACAAGTATTGAGATGGACAGGAAAGCGAAGTCCAGGAAGTCGGCGGCGGGAGGCGACGGCATCGGCCGCGAGACGCGCCTCGAGCTCTACCGCCTGCAGGTCGAGCTGCGCTATTGCGAGAAGCGCGCCTACGACCTTTTCCTTCAGAACCTCGTCAAGGGCACGAGCCACCTCTCGCTCGGCCAGGAGGCGATCGCGGCCGCGTTTGGCGTGGCGATGCGCCCGGACGACTGGACCTTCTGCACCTACCGCGGCCACGCGCACACGCTCGCGCGCGGCGCCTCGATGACCGGCGTGCTCGGCGAGCTCATGGGCCGCGAGTGCGGGCTCCTCGGCGGCAAGGGCGGCTCGATGCACCTCACGGACGTGGAGAAGGGGGCCATGGGCTCCTACGCCATCATCGGCGCGCACCTGCCGGTCGCGGCGGGCGCGGCGTGGAGCGCGCAGTACCGCGGCACGGAGCAGGTTGCCGTGTGCTTCTTCGGCGACGGCACCGCCAACATCGGCGCGTTCCACGAGGCGCTCAATTTCGCCGCGGTGTGGAAGCTGCCGGTCGTCTTCGTCTGCGAGAACAACCTCTATATGGAGTACACGCCGATAGCATCCGTCACTGCCGTGAAGCATCCGGCGGCGGACCGCGCGGCGGCCTACGGGCTGGAATCGATCGTGGTGGACGGCAACGACGCGGACGCGGTCTACCTGACGGCGGTCGAGCATATCGGGCGCGCGCGCAAGGGTGGCGGGCCGGCGCTGATCGAAGCCATGACCTACCGCCACAGCGGGCATTCGCGCGCCGACCCCGCGAAGTACCGCCCGGAAGGCGAGCTCGAGAAGTGGCTCGAGCGCGACCCCCTCAAGCTCTACCGCGAGCGGCTGGTGAAGCTCGGCTTCGTCGAAGCGACCCTCAACGACATCGAGCAGAACGCCATGCGCAAGGTGGACGAGGCGACCGCGGCCGCGCGCGCGTCTCCCACGCCTTCGCTCGATGGCATCGAGAAGAACGTCTGGGCGGACGGGGGCTCGGCATGGCGGAACTGACCTACCGCGAGGCGGTCGCCGCGGGCATCGCGCAGGAGATGGAGCGCGACGACCGGGTCGTGTTCCTCGGCGAGGACGTTGCCGCGGCGGGCGGCGTGTTCAAGTCGACCGTCGGCCTGCTCGAGAAGTTCGGCCCGAAGCGCGTGCGCGACTGCCCGATCTCGGAGCAGGCGATCATCGGCGCGGCGATGGGCGCGGCGATGACCGGACTCCGACCGATCGCCGAGATCATGTTCTCGGACTTCCTCGCGGTGTGCTGGGACATGGTCGCGAACGAAATCGCCAAGACCCGCTATATGACCAACGGCCAGATCGCGCTCCCGCTGGTGATCCGCACCGCGAACGGCGCGGGCTCGCGCTTCGGCGCGCAGCACTCGCAGGCGGTGGAGAACTGGGCGATGGCGGTGCCGGGGCTCAAGGTCGTGGCGCCGGCGACACCCGCCGACGTGAAGGGACTGATCGCGGCCGCGGTGCGCGATCCCGACCCGGTGCTGGTGTTCGAGCAGAAGTCGCTCTACGCGATGAAGGGCAATGTGCCCGACGGCGAGCACGTGGACCGGCTCGGCACGGCGAAAGTGCTGCGCGAGGGCAAGGATTGCACGATCGTCGCGCTCGCCCTGATGGTGCACCGGGCGCTCGGCGCGGCGGAGATCCTGGAGAAGGAGCACGGCATATCCTGCACGGTCGTGGACGTCCGTTCGCTCGTCCCGCTCGACACGCGGACGATCCTCGCGGAGGTCGCGAAGACCGGGCGGCTCGTGACCGTGGAGGAGAACCCGCGGCTCTGCGGCTGGGGCGCGGAGATCGCGTCCATCGTCGCCGACGAGTGCTTCTGGGACCTCGACGGCCCGATCGTGCGCATCACGACGCCGCACGTGCCGCTGCCTTCGGCCGACCTGCTGGAAGACAACACCATCCCCTCGGTGGATCGCATCGTGCGCGAGATCCGGGAAAAGATTGATTGAAGCACCCCCTCCCCAACCTTCCCCCTCAGGGGGAGGGAATCACGGAAACCCTCCCCCTCAGGGGGAGGGATAGGGTGGGGGTGGTGCACGAGATTCACCAGAGGAAACAATGGACGTAGTAATGCCCCAACTCGGCGAGACGGTCGCCGAGGGCACGGTCACCAAGTGGCACAAGAAGGTCGGCGACTCGATCAAGGCCGACGAGGCGCTGTTCGACGTCGAGACCGACAAGGTCAGCACCGAGGTCCCGGCCCCGGTCGCCGGCGTCGTTGCGGAGATCCTGGTCGGGGAAGGCACGACCGCGAAGGTCGGAGCGCGGCTTGCGGTGATCCGCGAGGCGGGCGGCCAGGCGGCGCGGCCCGCGGCGGCGCCCGCCACCGCACCGGCGGCGGCGCAGCGCCCTTCGAGCCCCGCGGCAACTGCCACCGCAGGTGGCCGCACCCTGCTGTCGCCCGTGGTGAGCCGGCTCCTCGCCGAGCACGGGCTCGACGCGCGCTCGATCGCCGGCACCGGCCGCGACGGCCGCATCACGCGCGAGGACGTCCTGGCGCATGTCGCGCAGCGTGGTGGGGCGAAGCCCGCCGCCCGTACCCAAGAACCCGTGCCGTATGTCGTCGCCGGCGCGGAAACCGCTCCGCTCAACAGCATCCGCAAGCGCACCGCCGAGCACATGGCGAAATCGTGGGCCACGGTGCCGCACGTGATGCAGGCCATGGAGGTCGATTTCTCGAGGGTGGACCAGGCCCGTCGCGCGGCCGCAGAGCAATGGAAGCAGCGCGAGGGGTTCTCGCTGACTTACCTGCCGTTCATCGCGCGCGCCGTGGCATTGTCGCTCCCCAGGCATCCCCGCCTGAACGCGAGCTTTGGAGGCGACCACCTGGTCCTGCACCGGCGGGTCAATCTCGGCATCGCGGTGGACCTCGAGCGCGACGGGCTGTTGGTGCCAGTGGTGAAAGACGCGGGCGCGAAGTCGCTGCCGGATCTCGCGCGCGCGATCAACGATCTTGCCGTGCGCGCGCGGGAGCACCGGCTTAAGCCCGACGACATGACCGAAGGCACCTACACCATCACCAACAACGGCGCGGGAGGCACGCTGATCACCGCGGCCATCATCAACACGCCCCAGGTTGCCATTCTCTCCGCCGATGCCGTGCGCAAGCGCGCGGTGGTGGTCGAGAGCGGAGGCAAGGACGAGATCGTGGTCCGTCCCGTGGGCGTGCTGGCGCAGAGCTTCGACCACCGCGCGGTGGACGGCGCCTACTCGGCGGCGTTCCTGAACGAGGTGAAGTCGATCCTCGAATCGCGCGACTGGGCACAGGAGCTGTGACGATGAGCGCCCTGGTGAGCCCGGCATGGCTCCATAAGCACCGCAACGACCCCAAGGTCAGGCTGATCGAGATCGCGGGGTTGAACCAGGACGAGATGCAGGCCTACCGGGCCGGCCACGTACCGGGCGCGGTGTGCTGGAAGTGGAAGGAGATGCTGTGGGATTCGCACCGCCGCGACTTTCCCGACCCGGGGGAGTTCGCGCGCCGCTGCGGCGCCGCCGGCATCGGCAACGATACGACGGTAGTCTTCTACGGCGAAGGGGTGCAGTTCGGAGTCTACGCGTGGTGGACGTTTCGCTACTGCGGGCACAGGAAGGTGAAGGTGCTCGACGGCGCGCGCTACCGCTGGGTCGCGGAGGGAAGGCCGCTCACCACCGATGAGCCGCCGGCAGCGGCGCCGGCGACGTACACGCCGGTCAAGCGCGTCGAACGCATGCGCATCCTGCGCGACAAGCTGCTGACGAGGCTGGGCAGGAATGGAATGCTCATCCTCGACGGACGCTCGCCGGAGGAGTACCGTGGCGAGCTCGTCGGTGCGCCGGGCAGTCCGGACGTGGGCGCCATGCGCTACGGGCGCATTCCCGGCGCGAAGCACCTCTACTTCGAGGAGCTGCTGGACGCGAACAAGGCTTTCCGGCCGGCGCCGGAGCTCGAGAAGCTGGTGGCGGCGCGCGGCGCCGCGCCGGATGGAGACATCGTTGCGTACTGCCGCCTGAGCCACCGCGCGACCGTGCTCTACTTCGCGCTGACCGAGCTGCTCGGCTACAGGAAGGTGAAGGTGTACGACGGGTCGTGGACCGAGTGGGGCAACCTCGTCGGCGCCCCCGTCGAACGATAAGCGGAGAACCAGGATGGCATCAGCAAGTATGAGGGCGCACAAGCTCGGCTGGATCGGCATCGGGCGCATGGGCTACGCGATGGCGGAGCGGCTCGCGAAGGCGGGGTGCGACATCACCGTCTGGAACCGCACCCGCGAGAAAGCCGAGCCGCTGTCGAAGCACGGGGCGAAGATCGCCGGCTCGCTCGCCGATCTCGCCGCGTGCGACATCGTCTTCACCATGGTCTCCACCGGCAAGGACGTGAAGGAAGTGCTGTTCGGGCCGAACGGCGTCACCGCGAAGGGAAGAGCGCCGAAGATCGTCGTGGACTCGACCTCCATCTCGCTCGACGAGTCCGCCGAGATCCGCGGCAAGCTTGCAAAGCTGGGCGTGAAGCTCCTCGCCGCTCCGGTATCCGGCAACGCCAAGGTGATCAAGGCGGGCAAGTTGACGGTGGTCGCCTCCGGGCCGAAGGACGCTTTCGACGCGGTGTCGCCCTACATGGGCGCGATCGGGCAGGGCGTCTCCTACGTCGGCGACGGCGAGCTCTCGCGCATCGCCAAGATCTGCCACAACGTGATGCTGGGCGTGGTCACGCAATCGATGGCCGAGATCACGGTGCTCGCCGAGAAGGCGGGCATGAAGCGCCACGCCTTCCTCGATTTCCTCAACAAGAGCGTGATGGGCTCGATGTTCACGCGCTACAAGACGCCGGCGCTGGTGAACCTCGACTTCCACGTCACCTTCACGCCCGAGCTGCTGCGCAAGGACATCGACCTGGGGCTCGCCGCCGGGCGGGAATTCGCCGTGCCGATGCCGCTGACGTCGATTACCCGTGACATGGTGCAGACGCTGATCGGCAATGGCTACGGCGATCAGGACTTCTCGGCCCTGCTCCTGCTGCAGGCGAAGGCCTCGGGCATCGAGCTGGCGCCCGAGAATGTGGAAGTGGGCGATGGGCTCGGTTCCTGACCGGAAACAGGAGAGACCGATGGCGGCGCAGGTCGAGCACCTCGAAGGCACGGACATCCAGAAGAGCCGGGCGTACTCGCCGGCGGTCATCACGCAGGGCGGCCGGACGATCTGGCTTGCGGGCCAGACGACGACCACGGACGAGTCGGGCAAGGACATCGCCGGCAACTTCGAGGCGCAGGCGCGCACCGTCTTTGCGCTGATGGACCGGACACTCAAGCGCGCTGGCGGCTCGCTCGCCAACCTCGTCACGATGACGGTTTTCATCACCGATCCGCGCTACGGCGACGCGTTCGTAAAGATCCGCGGCGAGTTGTTCCGGGACGGGCGCTTCCCTGCGAGCGCGCTCATCACGGTCACGGCGTTCGCGCGACCCGGTATCCTTATCGAGATCCAGGGCGTCGCGGTGGTGTAGCATTGCGCTAGCAATCAACCAAGGAGGAGGGAGACATGAAGTACCTGGCACGAATACTGGGCGTGGCACTGGCGGTCGCCGCCCTGCAGGCAGCCGCCCAGCAATACCCGACACGGCCGGTGCGCGCGATCATCGCGTTTCCGCCGGGCAGCGCGACCGACACCATTGGACGCGTGATACTGGCGAAGGTGACCGACATGTGGGGCCAGCAGGTGATCGCCGACAACCGCGGCGGCGCGGGCGGCTCGCTCGGCACGGGGATAGCCGCGAGGGCGAGCGCGGACGGCTACACGCTGCTCATCAATTCCGGCGCCTTCACCGTCGCCCCGGCCATGTTCAAGACGCTGCCCTACGACACGCGGAAGGACTTCGTCGACATCGGCTCGCTCGTCGCGATGCCCAACGTGCTGAGCGTCCCTCTGAGCTCCAGGATGAAGTCGCTCGGCGACTTCCTGGCCGAGGCCAGGGCGAACCCGGGCAAGATCAACTTTGCGTTTGCCGGTCTGGGCAGCGGCACGCACCTCAACAACGAGAAGTTCAAGCTTGCAGCCAAGATCGACTTCACGAACGTCGCGTACAAGGGGTCGGGCGAGGTATTCCCGGACCTCCTGGCGGGGCGCGTCGACGCCTACTTCGCGCCGCTTTCGGTGGTGCTTCCGTACCTCCAGTCGGGCAAGCTGAGGCCGCTCGCGGTGACCTCGACCAAGCGTGCTTCCAGCCTGCCGAACGTGCCGACCATGGCGGAGTCCGGCGTGCCCAATTTCGAGTTCCTGCTGTGGTTCGGGCTGTGGGGTCCATCGGGCATACCGCAACCGGTGCTCGCCAAGATCCGCACGGGATTCGCGCAGGCGCTGGCCGATCCCGGCGTGAAGGAGAAGCTGGCCACGCTCGGAACCGACGTCATGGGCCTGACGCCGCAGCAATTCAGCAAGTTCGTGAACAGCGAGATCGCGGTCTCCGCCCAACTGTTCAGGGCGGCGGGGATCAAGCCACAGTAGCGAAAGCAAAGGCGCAGGATCGGGAGGCCGCCGCAGGCGGCCTCCGTCTTTTATGAAGTACCGGCAACTGGGAAAGAACGGCCCCCGCGTGTCCGCGATCAGCATGGGCCGCGGCAGCCAGGCGATCAAGCTCGAGGACGCGCCGCAGGTGCAGGCGTTCGAGGCGGCGATCCGGCGCGCCTGCGAGCTGGGCATCAATTTCTTCGACTCCTCCGACGCCTACTGGGGCTCGCGCCACGAGGTGCTGCTCGGCCGCGCGGTCAAGGGCTTCCGCGACAAGGTGATGATCTCGAGCAAGTTCGGCAACATCGATCTTCCCGACGGCAAGAAGGCCACCAACGGCCGCCCCGAATACGTCTTCCAGAGCTGCGCCGCGAGCCTGAAGCGCATGGACGTGGACGTGATCGACGTCTTTTATCTCCACCGCGTGGATCCCGGGGTGCCGATCGAGGAGACGATCGGCGCCATGGCGCGCCTCATCGAGCAGGGCAAGGTGCGCTGGATCGGCGTGTGCGAGGCCGGCCCGGAGACGCTGCGCCGCGCGCACAAGGCCTATCCCATCGCGGCGCTGCAGACCGAGTATTCGCTCTGGTTCCGGGAGGTCGAGCGCGACATCCTTCCCGTGTGCCGCGAGCTCGGCATCGCCTACGTCGCCTATGCGCCGCTCGGGCGCGGACTGCTGACGGGACGGATCCGGACCGTGGACGATCTCGCGCCCAACGACCCGAGACGCCGCCACCCGCGGTTCCAGCCCGAGAACCTCGCGCTCAACGTGAAGCTCGTGGAGGAACTTGAAGCGATGGCGCGCGGGCAGGGCGTGACGGCGGCGCAGCTCGCGCTCGCGTGGCTCCTCGCGCAGGGAGACGACATCGTGCCGATACCGGGCACGAATCATGTG
>DATBMB010000025.1:0-19997 GCA_036555035.1 Burkholderiales bacterium
ACATCGACTGGCCGGAGATGGAGCATAAGGCGGTCCCGCCGCAATACCGGCCCCACGAGATGACGATACGCGACGGCCGGCCGCTGCGCGACACGTTCAAGCTGGATGTGCACGGATTCGTGTTCGTCGACCACGCCACGCGGGTCGAGAACTTCATGGACGAGGCCGAGCGCGCGCGCGTCTACGACCCTGAGGTGCAGGCGCTGATCAGGAAGCATTCCGGCGCCTCGGAAGTCGTCGTGTTCGACCACACCATCCGCGCGAGCGACGAGGAGATGCAGAAGTCCTCGAGCATCCGCCCGACGGTGAAGAGCGTGCACAACGACTACACCGAGACCTCCGCGCCGCGGCGGCTGCGCGAGATCGTCGGCGATGCCGAGGCCGAGCGCCGCTTCCGGAAGCGCTGGGCCATCATCCAGGTGTGGCGGCCGATTCGCGGCACCGTGCTGATCGATCCGCTCGCGATCTGCGACGGCCGCTCCATTCCGCAGAAGGGCTTTATCCTCGTGGAGCGGCGCTACAAGTACCGAACCGGCGAGGTCTATCACATCGCCCACAATCCCGCGCACGAGTGGTACTACTTCCCGCGGATGGAGCGCGACGAGGCGCTGGTGTTCAAGGTGTTCGACTCGGACGCGGGCAAGCCCTCGCGCTTCACCGCGCACAGCGCGTTCGACGATCCCGCAACGCCCGCGAGCGCGCCGCCGCGCGAGAGCATCGAGACCCGGACCTTCGCCTTTTTCGATTGAGGCGCGACGGACGACAGGTGGCTCCGGCCCGGATCTTGTCGCTTCTCATCCTGGCGCTGGGAGCCGCGCCTGCCGCGATTGCGCAGCACGCCATCGACCCGGAACAGTGGGTCGAGATGCGGAAGATGCTCCGTCCGAAGGGGCCGGCGCCCGCGATCAAGGAAGACGTGGCCGCTCTCGCCGGCCCCGGTGCGCGCGACGCGGGTCCCCGCCTCATCGACCGCGGACCGGAGGTGCTGCCGGACGTTCACGCGGCACTTCTTGCACCCGATGTGGCGCCGCGGCACGCGCTGACGCTCCTCCAGGTGATGGGCGCTCTCCAGGACAAAAGCTCCGTTCCGGTCGTGCTCGAGCTGCTCCGGCGCGACGCGAAGAGCCCGCTGCGGCGCGACGCACTGTTGATCCTCGCCATGCTCCCGGCCACGGAGGAGGCTTTCGCTTTCGTCCGCGGGGTCGCGGCCGATGGGAACGAGGCCTGGCGCACGCGCCGCATGGCTTTCACCTGGTTCGGCCTGCACCGGGATCCGCGCGGGCGCGCCTTCGCCGAAGCGTTGCGCGGGGACGCGGACCCGGAACGCCGTGTCGCGGCCCTGTACGTCCTGGCGCGGTTGAGTGACAAGAGTGCACTGGAGCCGATCGCGCAGATGTTGGCGGGCGGCGCGCCCGCCAGCTCACGCGACGCTCTCCTGCTGGGGCTGGCCGAGTTGGCGTCGCCGGACGAGTTCGAGCGCCGCGCGCCCGCTGCGCTCGCCTGGAGCAACGGCTACAAGGACGCCCTGCGCTTTGCGCGTTTCCGCGCGGCGCCCCCCGGCGCGAAGCCCGCGATCTGCCTGGAAATGCTCCAGTCACAGGCTCCCGGCCACCGGGAGATTGCGGTGCGCTGCGTGCTCAACGCGGGCCGCGCCCACGATCTGCGGCCGTATGCTGCGGTGGATCTGGAAGCGCCGGGCCGCGCGGCGCTGGTGCGCAACGAGATCCGCCGTGCCGGCTGGCGCGTCATTGATACGGACACGGAGTTCCGCATCGTGCCCGGGCGGACCCGGTGAGTGGAAAACCGTGGCCTGTCCCCGATTTCTGATTCTTGTTGCGCTCGCCGGGCCGCTGCTCGCGCCGGGCGCGGCGGCTGCCCGGGGCTACGTCGAACAGCGCGCGGCGGCCGTGAAGCGCTGCGATGCGACCGATCCCGCCGAGTACCGCACCGGGATGGTGCTCAATCCCGACGGCTACCGCTCGTTCTATGTCCGCTCGGCATGCTTCCAGGACGCTGCCGTCAAGTTTCGCGATATGTCCTTGTGCAACAAGGTCAAGCGGCGCTGGTCGCTGTTCTCCTCGAGCTGGGGTTATTCCGGCAGCCGCTGCCGGAAACTCGTGGAGGACGCCGTGGCCGGGGACCGGAAATCCCTCGAGGAGGAGCGAAGCCGCTACCGGCAAGGCGCGGTGCGGCTGCGCGATTTCCGGATCGAGCGCAACGGCAACGGGCGCGACTTCGACATCGTTCCCGCGTTCGAGCCCGGATGGGCGCACGGCTATATGCTGCGCTTCGAGATCGTGGAAGGGGCCGCGGGCGGAAGCGTGCTGCTCGATGCGTCCGGCTACCATCTCAAGGGAGACGACAATATCCGGGCCTTCGTCCGCCAGGCCGACATCCGGCAGCGCTATCCCGGGTTCGAGCCGGGTCACAAGTATCGCGTCCGCGCAACGCTGACGCTCAGCGTCGCGACCGGCCGCATGGGCGGATTGTGGAGCGACGCATTCGTCGAGCACGTCTTTCCCGCGGCCGAGCGATCGCAGTTGCTGGTCAAGGAGGTCATCTTCTGATCGAGTGTCGTCGTGCGACGACATTTTGTCGCAGAAAATTTTGACATTCTGCACGCCGGAGAAATCGCGCGTGAGTTAGACTGATCCTCGGCAGATTTTCGCGGAGGACGGCAACCATGCGTTACTCCAAATTCCTCCTGGCAGTTCCTGTCGCGCTGATCGCAGCCGCACTGCTCCATGCCTGTGGTGGCGGCACCGATAGCAACAGCGGCGCCGCGTCCAATACCGTGACGGTTACTTCCTACATCACCGACGATCTCGGCGGATACGAGAGCGTGGTGCTCACGGTGAACAAAGTGGAGCTGCGCCATCCCGTTACCCCACGCTGCACTATCATCGACACGTCGATCACGGTCGATGCGGCCGAGCTGGGGCGGGAAAAGATTCTCGAGCAGGTTAATACCACGCAGTGCGCGGTGGGTCCATACAACCGGCTGTACGTCGAGCTCGGCGAGGAAGTCTTCCTTCAGCAGGTCGGCGGGACTATTCCCCAGGGTTGCAAATTCGTGTCCTATATGGAGAGTGGCTTCCCGCTGCCCAATCGGCTCGCCTGCAACGGCGATACTTGCTCGCTCAACATCACCGGGGCCGTCAATCTCATCGCCCGCAACCACGAGCACGTCGCGCTCGATGTCGACCTCAAGCAATTCACAGTCGTCACGAACGGCGACTCATGCGAGGTCACGCTCAAGGTCTCGCCGATTCACGCCGACGGCAAGCTCGCGGCCGGCTTCCGCAAGCGCATTTCCGGCACGGTATCCAATCTGAGTACGGGAGCCGACACCTTTACGGTGACGACAGTGAGGGGGCATTCCTTTATGGTGCAGTACGCCGGTGTCGCCGATCAGTTGGCGGCGGGTCTCGAGACGCTGCTCACGCGCGCGATGGATGACAAGCTGCGTACCTCCGTGCGCTGCCAGACGATCGACACCGCGACGTCGCCACCGACCTGCACGGCGCAAACCGACGCCACGCAGCCACTCAAGGCGATTGCTGTGAAGGCGAAGGGGACGATCACAAACCTGGCCCCCGCTCCGCAGACAACCTTCACGCTCAACTATGGGGCGGTCCCAACGATGCTGCCGGTGAACTACGCGAAGGCCGTGGAGCTGGGCAAGGTGCAGGGCACTCTCGTAGAAAATGCCAGCGCCGATGTCATGCTCTATGGCTTCGACGCCGACTTCTACCTCGCGCGCGACGTCGAGGTGGAGTAGGAGCCGAACGAAGGAAGCGCCAGGAGGAGGGCAGGCCGGCCTCCTGGAGCCGCGGCGCCCTTAAGCTTGCGGCCGGCGCGCCGCGGAGAAATGCCGGCTCCAGTAGCGGTCGTTCAAGCTTGCGGTCGAGACCCGCTTGCCGCTCGAGGGGGCATGCACGAAGCGGCCGTTGCCGACGTAGATCGCAACGTGCGAGTTGCGCTTTCCTTCCTGGTGAAAGAACAGCAGGTCGCCCGGCCGGATGTCGCTCCTTGAGATCGCGCGCGAGCTCGACCACAGCCCCTCGGTATTCCGTGGCAGACGCTTGTTGACCTGGGCGTAGCTGTACTGAACGAGTCCGCTGCAATCGAAGCCCCGCGCCGTGTTGCCGCCCGGGCGGTAGGGCGTGCCCTGCATCTCGAGCGCGTGGCGTGCCGCACGCGCGCCAACTTCCGCATCGGGCTGCTTCGGAGCGGACGAGCACGCGGCGAGCGCCAGGGCGATCAACCCGAAGGCGGCGGGAAACAAGCGGTCCAATCGCATGGGGCACAAGTATCAATTGGCCAGCTTCCTGCGTCTATGGCTGATGCCACATTTGCCGGGGAGGTGTTGCGGATACGCATCAGCGCCCGGCGCGGGCCCTTGCCCGGCATTGCTATTTCCTGCGGGCGCCGAAGAGCCTGCCGGACCGCAGCGCGCCGCCGAAGCTCGCCCACGCGTAGTCGAAGCTGCCGGTATGGGCAAGGCTGAACGCGGACGCGGTCAGGGCGCTGACGAAGGTGATCTGCAGCTCCGGCGTGGCATTGGTGTCGCCCGAGATCAATCGGAACGCAGACTCGAAGGGGAACTGGCCATCTTCGTGGTGCGCCTCGTTGATCGAGACTTCGCGGACGTTCCTGCGGATGTATTGATAGAAGTGGCGGCGGTCGTGCACCGCGGACACCCGCTCGTCGGCGCCGATCACCATCACCGGCTTGTCGATCTTTCTCAGGTAGCCGGGCAGGCCCTTGCCGATTCCCGCGGGATCGAGCAGGACGCCGCCCGAAGCAGGCGCGCCGACCGCCAGCGCGATGGCCGCCGCTGCGGCGCCATACGAGTGCCCGGCGAGAATGATCCGGTCGGCGTCGATGCGGCGGTCGAGGATTTCCGGCCGGCTGCGGATCAGGGCGGCGATTCTCGACAGTGTCCGCCCGTTGTCGATCCAGGGACCATTCTTGGGCAGTGTCACGGCGAGGCTGTGCAGGCCCCAGCTTGCGAGGTGGAAAGCCTGGTAGGCGTGATCGGCCTTCGTGTTGTCATGCCCGTGCAGCAGGATCACGAGCGGCGCTTTCCCGGCAGGCGAAGACAGATAGAGATCGGTGTCGATGCGCTCGGTCGCCGACAGGCGCAGCTCGCGGTTCGTGCGCTGGTCCACCACGAAAGGCCCGCGTTGGCGGAACAGGTCCACATCGGGCTTGCGGCCGAGCACCTGGGCGCGCAGTTCGCTCACGGTTGCGGCCTTGAGGGGCGTGACCCCGGTTGCCGGCAATCTCGCGCAGCCCCCGGCGAGCGCAAGTCCGGCCAGGACGAGCGCTCCTGTGACGTGTTTCATTGAGTGAGCCCCTGTTTTTTAATAGAATCTGGGCAAAACTGCGCCGCCCGGCTCAGGCCGGGGCGAAGCGCCTCACACGAGGAGCGCCGTGAAAGATACCAGGACATGGATTGTCGTCCTTCTGGTCCTGCCAACCCTGGGACTGGACCCCGTCTTCTCTCAGCAACCCGGCGGCCGCCCGGGACCCGACGAGGAAACCCGGAAGCAGGATGCCATCTACCAGAGCCAGGGGGAGAAGGTGCCTTCGGGCTATGTCGTCGACCGCGCGCTCCTGTCGTATTCGGCATCGCTGCCCGCCGGCTTCGATCACTCGCTGGCGGATCTCGGCCCGGGTGACCGCTGGCTCGATATCGGGGCGGGGGAAGGCAATGCCGTGCTGGATTATTACACCTCGCGATACGGCTTGCTGCACCCGGATGCCCCGGAGCACCACCGCAATAAGGCGCGGGCGGTCGCGATTTCAATCGAAGACCGCAGGACGCCCCGCTGGCATGAGGTTGCAGGGAGGCTCGAACCCGACCAGATTCGCTACCTGGCCGGAAAGCGCATGCGGGAATACTCGCCGCAGGAGCTCGGGCGGTTCCGGCTCGTCACCGATCATCTGGGCGGTTTCTCGTACACGCGGGACCTCTCGCTCTTCATCGAGAACGTGCTGAGCGTCCTGGAGGTGAACGGCAATTTCTACACGCTGCTGCTCGACGTGCGCCCGGAAACCGAGCCGGATCCGGCGCTCTACAAGGATCTCCTGCTGCTGACCGAGATCGAGTACGCCGACGGCTCCAACGTCAAGGTATGCTCCTGGCTGAAGAGCATCTCCTGCGTGCAGGTGACCTGCGAGCTGAATACGGAATTGAAGCGGCCCATCGAGCTCTACCGCGTCCAGAAAGTCTGCAGCAACACTATCGTTCCGCCCCTGGTATCGCTGAGCTACACTGCCGGCACGCCCCCGCCGCGGCGCTTCCTGTGGAAAGCGCCGGCGCCCATCGACCAGTGACGAGGTGTGACCCGTGAAGATCAAGCGCATTGAGCACGTCGGCGTCGTGGTCAAGGACACCGACGCAAGCCGCAAGCTGTGGGAAGGCTGCTTCGGCATCCCGCTGGGCGGCACGGAGGAGAACGAGCGGCGCAGCCTCGCGCTCTACTACATCGGCGAGTCGATGGTGGAGCTGATCGCGGGCAAGGGCGCGGACAGCAAGCACCAGCGCATGGTCGCGGAGGGGAAGGGGGGCTTGAACCACATCTGCTTCGAGGTTGAGGACATCGACGCGGCGCTCGCGGAATTGAAGGCGAAGGGGATACCGCTGATCGACGAGGTGCCGCGCATCGGCCATGCGGGCTGCCGCATCGCCTTCATTGATCCGAAGGCGACGGAGAATTGCCTCATCGAGCTCGCCGAATTGCCCAGCGAGCATGGCGGAGCCGTCGCCGCGTCACGACATGGGGTGGCGGAACGATCCGGGTCATGATCTGTCACACGGTGGGACAGTGATCTCTCCGGGCCGGGCGGCCCGTCCAAAGGAGGCACCCACCATGACTGTGCGGCTGCGCGATCTCCTGGTCCTCTTCCTGCTGGCTTTTCCGTTTGGTTCGGCGCTCGCCGATGACTACGCGGACACGATCAAGGTGTTCCGCGCAGCGAAGGAAAGCGGCCAGTTCTTCAACAAGAGCTACGGCTATGCCGTGTTTCCCACGATCGGCAAGGGCGGCTTCGTGGTCGCCGGCGCGCACGGCAAGGGGCGAGTCTACGCCCAGGGCGCGCACGTGGGAGACTCCTCGATGACCCAGGTCGCGGTCGGCTTCCTGCTCGGGGGGCAGGCCTACAGCCAGATCATCTTCTTCGAGAACAAGCGCGCCTTCGACGCGTTCACCAGCGGAAACTTCGAGTTCAGCGCGCAGGCGGCCGCCGTGGCGATCACCGCGGGCGCCTCGGTGCAGGCGAGCACCACGGGGTCTTCCGCGACCGCGAGCGGCACCCGGGACCACGCCAAGCATCGCAGCCCCGGCTACTACGATGGCATGGCGATCTTCACGGTCGCCAAGGGCGGCTTGATGTACGAGGCGAGCGTCGGCGGGCAGAAGTTCACTTACGACGCCCGGAAGAAATAGAATCAGGCTCGGTTTCAGGGGAGGGGGGATTCAGTGGCAGCGACCGATATCACCGGGCGCCTGGCGCGCTACATGGTGGAAGCGCGCGAGCGGCGCCTGCCGCCGGAGGTGGCGCGCGAAGCGCGGCATCGCATTCTCGACACGCTCGCCGCGATGGTGTCGGGATCCCACATGAAGCCGGGCGAGATGGCGATCCGCTACGCGCGCTCGCAGGGCGGGGTCGCGGAAGCAACCGTTCTTGCCACCGACATCCACACCTCGGCCGTCAACGCCGCGCTGGTGAACGGCATGTTCGCGCACGCCGACGAGACCGATGACTTCGAGCCGGTGACGAAGGCCCATCCCGGCTCGGCCGTCGTGCCCGCGGCCCTCGCCATGGCCGAGCGCGAAGGGCGGTCGGGCGCGGAGCTCGTTGCCGCGGTCACGCTCGGCTACGATCTCTGCTGCCGCTTTCTCCTCGCGCTCGGGCCGGACCTCGTGCGCGGATCGCATCGCAGCGCCGAGGGGACAAGCTCGACGCTCGGCGCCGTGGGCGCCGCGGCCGCGCTCGCGCGGCTCGACGAGAAGGGCATGCGCTACGCGCTGTCCTACTCCGCGCAGCAGGTGTCGGGCATCTGGAGCTGGGTGCGCGACGCCGAGCACGTCGAGAAGGCCTTCGACTTCTCCGGCATGGGCGCGCGCAACGGCGTCACCGCGGCGATCATGGCGCAGATGGGATTCAGCGGCGTGTGGGACGTCTTCGACGGCGAGCACAACGCGCTCGCGGCGCTCTCGAGCGCGCCGCAGCCGGAGGAGATGGTCGCGGGACTGGGGAGCCGCTACATCGTGACCGAGACCGCCATCAAGCCCTACTCGGTCGGCTACCCGATCCAGGCGCCGCTCGACGCGTACCTGAGGCTGCATCGCGAGCACGGGCTCACTGCCGGGAACGTGGAGAAGATCGTCGTCAGGCTGCCCGAGGACGGCGCCCGCATCGTCAACGACCGGGCTATGCCTGATGTGAATTGCCAGCACATCATCGCGGTGGCCCTCGTGAGCGGCGCCGTCACCTTCGAGGACAGCCACTCCTACGAGCGGATGAAGGACCCTGCTGTGCTCGCCGCGAAAGCGCGCGTCGAGCTCATCGCGGACCGCGGGCTCATGGATCCCGCCGCGCCGCGCAGCGGGCGCGTGGAGGTGACGCTGAAGGACGGGCGCACCGTCAGCCACTTCACGCGGCACGCCCCCGGCACGAAGGAGAACCCGATGGATACGGAGGCGGTGAACGCCAAGGCGCGGGACCTGATGGCGCCGGTGCTCGGCGCCGATCAGACCGAGGCGCTCATCGCGCGGGTGAACGCCGCCGAGACGCTAGCCGACGTGCGCGAGCTACGCGGCTTTCTCGCGCGCGCCTAAAGCTTCCCGTACAAGCCGGCCGCGCGCGCGATCTTGCCCCATTTCTCGAAGTCGCTGCGGATCCGGTTGGTGAAGAATTCCGGCGACTCGGCGTGGATCTCGAGCCCGTAGGAGTCGAGCTTCTCGCGCACGTCCTGCTGCATCACCGCGCGGTTCATCTCCTTGTTGAGGAGCGCCACCTGCTCCCGGGCCATCCCGGCGGGGCCGATGAACCCGAACCAGCCGCTGTTCTCGTAGCCGGGCAGGGTCTCCGCGATCGTCGGGTAGTCGGGAAACTTGGGCGAGCGCGTGGCCCGCCCGATGGCGAGCAGGCGCAGCCTGCCCGCGTTGACGTGCGGCTGGACCGAGACGAAGGAAGTGATCGTCGCATCGAGCCGCCCGCTGATAAGGTCGGTCATCACCGGCGCGACGCCGTTGTAGGGCACGTGCAGGTAGGTGAAGCCCCCGAGGCTGCGCAACTGCTCGACCGAGAAGTGGATGAAGGCGCCTTCGCCGTTACTGCCGAAGACGAGCTTGCCGGGATTGGCCTTTCCGTAGGCAACCAGGTCCTTCACGTTCTTGAACGGCGTGGTGGGGTGCACCACGAGCCCCAGGAAGTTGGTCACGGGGATCTGGATGGCCACGAAGTCCTTGAGCGAGTCGTAGGGGACCTTCTTGTAGGCGATCGGCACGATCACCATGTTGCCGCCCTGGCCGCAGCCGATCGTGTAGCCGTCCGGCTTGGACTGGGCGATCAGCTGCAGGCCGACGCGGCCGCCGGCCCCGACGCGGTTGTCCACTGCGAGCTGCTGGCCGAGGCGCTCGCCGACCTTCTGGCCGATCAGGCGCGCGAGCACGTCGCAGCTGTCCCCGGGCGCCGCGGGAACGATGACGCGGATGGCGCGGGCGGGATAGGTTTGAGCCTGGGCGCCGCCCGCGAGTGGGGCGACGGCGGCGCACAGGACGATCGAGGCGGCGAAGCGATTCATGTTTTCCCCTTTGAGAATGATGCAACGACGCGGCGACGGGCAGCTTATCACCAAATTGATGTAATGTACCCCGGTACCATGAGCAAGCTGCTGGACAATTTGCGCAAGGCGGAGGAGGCGCGCGCGGCGGCCAAGCCGGGCGCATCGCCGGACGTCGAAGCCGCGATCGAAGAGGTCGCCGAGCTGCGCAGCCGGATCGAGTCCGAGCGCGACGCCGAGCAGGCTTTGCAGGCGCTGGGCGCCGAGGAACGGCGCGCCATCCACCTCGCGCGCGAGCGCCAGGCGGCGGAGGCCGAGTTGCGGCGCATCGCGCACGCCAGGGCCGACGCCGAAGCGAAGGCGGCGCGTGTCTCCGCCGAGCGCCACCAGGCCGAGGCCCGCGCGCTCACGGAAGCGCAGGCGCGGGAGGAGTTGGAGCGCAAGGCGGCGGAGCTCGCCGCGAAGCGCAAGCTCCAGGAGGAGGAGGCCGAGCGCCACGCGCGCAGCCGCGCCGAGGCCGAGGCGCAGGCGACCGCCCTCCTGCGCGAGCGCTTCGCTGCGGAGGAGCAGGCGCGCCGCCTCGCCCGCGAAAAGGCCCAGGCCGAGCGCCGGGCGCTCGAGTCGGCGCGCGAGCACAAGGCGCTGGAGGACAAGCTCAAGCGCGAGGCGGAGACGCGGCTGGCCGCGGAGACCGAGGGGCGTCGCGTCGCGGAGGAGCACCGCGACGTGGAGAAAGCCGCGCTCGCCCAGGCACACGCCCGGACCGCGGCCGAGCGCAAGGCCTCCGAGCTGGCGGAGCAGCGGCGTGCGCTCGACGATGAGGCGACGCGGATCGCCCAGGAGCGCGTCAAGGCCGAGGACAAGGCCCGTGCGGCCGCAGAGGAGACCGCGGCGGCCGAGGCGAGGGCGCTGAAGGCGCTGAAGGAGCGCGAGAGCGCGGACGCGCAGGCCGCCAATCGCGCCAATGCGCGTGCCCACGCGGAGGCCGAGGCGGCGCGGCTGCTCGAGGAGCGCCGCCAGGCGGAGCAGCGCGCGATCGCGGAAGCGCAGGCGCGCGCCGAGGCCGAGCGCAAGGCGGCCGCGCTCGCCGAGAAGCGGCGTGCCGTGGAGGAAACCGCGACGCAGAAGGCGCGCGAGCGCGCAGAAATAGAGGCGCAGGCCCTGCAGGCCGCGCAGCAGCGCATCGCGGCCGAGAACGAGGCGCGCCGTGCGGCCGAGGCCCGGCTCGAGGCGGAAGCCGAAGCGGCGCGCCTCGCGCGCGAGCAGCGCGCGACCGCGCCGGAGCTGAAGCGCGCGGCGAAGGCCCAGCTCGAAGCGACGCGCGCGCGCGAGGCGAGGGAGCGGGTGGCGCGCGGCACGGCCGTGGCGCACCCTGTTGCCGGGCAGGGCCAGGAGGCGGAACGCGCGCATCGGCGTCCCGGCCGGTGGCGGCTCGCCGCGGCCGTGCTGGCGGTACTGGTCGCGGCCGGCGCCGGCTACTACGGGGGCATGCGCGTGCCGCAGCCTACGGTCAGGGCCATGGCGGTCGACGGGCCGCTGGTACTGCGGCTCGACCACAACATTGCCGGGATTCCCGCGAGCGACTAGCGGCGCGGCCCGCGGCGAAGTGCTAGCATGTCCTCAGGCCGGCGACGTCATGACCGGTCCCCTTGTGAGGAGGTTTGCATGAAAGCACGCGCGCTCGCGCTGGCGGCGGTTGCCGGCGCCCTCTCTGCCCAACCCGTCGGGCTCCTTGCCCAGCAGTGGCCCACCAAGCCCGTGCGCATGATCATCCCCTTCCCGCCGGGCGGGGGGACCGATATCCAGGGCCGGATACTTGCGACCGCCTTCCAGAAGAGCATGGGCCAGAATTTCGTCATCGATAACCGTACCGGCGCGAGCGGCCTTATCGGCACGCAGGTAGCCGTGGACTCGCCCCCGGACGGCTACACGCTGTTTTTCACCTCCGGCAGCATCTCGGTGGTCGTCACCCTCTACGGCAAGCGCGTGAAATTCGACATCCACAACGATCTTGCGCCCGTCAGCTGGATCTCCTCGACGCCGCTCGTGCTGGTGGTGCATCCGAGCGTCCCGGTGAAGTCCGTCAAGGAGCTCGTGGCGCTGGCGAAGCGCACGCCCGGGGGCATGAACGCAGCCGGCAATGCCGCGGGGACCACTTCCCATCTCACCGCCGAGATGTTCAACCAGACGGTCGGGATCAAGTCCACGGTGCTTACCTACCGCGGCGGGGGGCCGTCGGTCATCGCGCTGATCTCCGGGGAGGTGGACTACCTCTTCGCGACGGCGCCCTCGATCATGCCGCACGTCCGCTCCGGCCGGGCGCGGCCGCTCGCGGTCACCACGCCCAAGCGCTCCTCGGCGTTCCCCGACCTGCCGACCATGAATACCATCTACCCGGGATTCGAATCCGACAACTGGTACGCGATGTTCTTCCCGAAGGGCACGCCGAGGCCGATCATCGACAAGATGAACGCGGAGATCCGCAAGGCGCTCGAGACGCCGGAGGTGAAGGCGTTCTATCCGAAGGAGGCCCTCGATCCGGTCGCCAGCAGCCCCGAAGAGCTTGCGGCGCTGCTCAAGCGCGAGATCCCGAAATACGCCAAGGTGATCCGGTCGGCGAACATCCGGCTCGAGTAACGACGAGCTCCCCTCCTGCCAGAGCATGATCGACTGGACCCACTTTACGCCCTGGAGCTCGGCTGCCGGCGGCATCATGATCGGCGCCGCCGCCGCGATGCTGGTGCTGCTGAACGGCCGCATCGCCGGGGTCGCCGGCATCATCGGCGGCGTGCTGCGGCCGGCGGGCGGCGACCTGGCGTGGCGCCTCGCCTTCATCATCGGGCTGCTCGTCGCGCCGGTGGTCTATGTTGCTTTCGTTGCCGATCCCGCTCCGCCCACGATCGAGGCGAGCTACCCCGTGCTTCTCGCAGCGGGGCTGCTGGTGGGGGCCGGCACCCGCTACGGCTCGGGGTGCACCAGCGGGCACGGCGTGTGCGGACTGTCGCGCCTGTCGCCGCGCTCGCTGGCCGCGACGCTCACGTTCATGGCGGCGGGATTCGTGACGGTGTTCGTCGTCCGCCACCTGCTCGCCGGAGGACCCGCATGAGCGCCGTCAGCGCATTCGCGGTCGGCCTGCTCTTCGGGCTGGGCCTGATCGTCTCGGGCATGACCGATCCCTCCAAGATCATCGGCTTCCTCGATGTCACAGGCGACTGGGATCCGTCGCTCGCGTTCGTGATGGGCGGCGCGGTCCTGGTGGGCCTCGTTGCGTTTCGCATCGCCCGCCGGCGCACGAAGGCGTTTCTCGGCGGAGCGATGCACCTGCCGACCGCCCGGCAGATCGACCGGCCGCTCATCGTGGGCGGCCTCGCGTTCGGGGTGGGCTGGGGTCTAGCCGGCTATTGCCCCGGCCCGGCGGTCGTGGCGCTCGGAGCGGGCCAGGACAAGGCCGTGGTATTCGTGATCGCGATGATCGCCGGCATGGCGCTATACGAGGCGGCGGACCGGCACTTCCACGCCCGGCGCCGCAGGCGCACGCCGCGCGAATTCTCCGACGTTGCCGGCGACGCCTGAGGCTAGAGGTTCCCGCCGATTACTCCGCCGACCACCGCGCCGATCGCAGTCGCCGCGGCACGGCTGTCGCCATGGCCGATCTGGCTGCCGATCGCGGCGCCGATGAGCGCCCCGCCGATCGTGCCGAGCGCGTGGCTGGACACCGGCGCGGCGTAGACCGGGGCGGGGTGTACGGGCGCGCGATGGTACACGGTGCGCTGGATGTAGACCGGGCGCTCCACGTACACCGGGCGCTGGACGACCACCGTACGCCTGATCACCACCGGCTGCCGGACGACCACGACCTCGCGCACCGCCGGCCGATGCTCGGGCCGGTGCTTGACCACCACGCGCTCGTGCTTGGCGTGGTAGCCGTGCGCCGGCGCCCAGCGCGGGGGATCCGCGTAGGCGGGCGCGGTGGCGAGGAGCGTGCCTGCTGCCAACGTCATCAGAGTCTTCCGTGCGTTCATGGCGTTCTCCTTTCAGGGTGAGACTGATGCCATCAACGCCGAGTCTGGCAGAGGCGTGCACGCGCGGCTGAAACAAGGTGAAACAAGGTGTAAACCCCGTAACGGCGTTGTTACAATCCGGTGCGGCAAAATTCACGCACGACGCTTGATGCACGATGACTGATCCAGCCGGGCAGGCGGCCGGCGCGAAGCCCTCCTTCGCCGCGCTCCGCCACGGGGACTTCCGCGTCTACCTGGTGGCGACCTCCGCCGCGATGATGGCGGACAACATCGAGCACGTCATCAGCTACTGGGTGATGTTCGAGCTGTTCCGCTCCCCGGCGCTCGCCGGGTTCGCGGTGCTCTCGCACTGGCTGCCGTTCCTGTTCCTCTCGGTCTACTTCGGCGCGATGGCCGACCGCTTCGACTGCCGGCGCCTCATCCAGGCCGCGATGCTGCTGTTCATGGGAGTGTCGCTGGCGTGGGCCGTCCTCTTCTACACGGAGACGATCGAGGTCTGGCACGCCGCCGTGCTGCTGGTCCTGCACGGCATCGCCGGGGTGCTGTGGGCGCCCGCGAGCCAGGTGCTGATCCACGACATCGTCGGCCGCGAGAGCATCGTGAGCGCGGTGCGGTTGAACGCGACCGGCCGCCAGTTCGGCGTGTTCCTGGGCCCGGCGGTCGGCGGAGCGCTCATGCTCCTGCTCGGTCCGGCGGCGGGCCTCATCGTCAATGTCCTCATCTACCTGCCGCTGACCTGGTGGCTGTTGAAGGTGCCCTACGGCGCCAAGTCCCACCGCGACGGCGCGCCGGCCGCGGGCGGCGGCTTCGGGGATGCCATGAAGGCGATGCGCGAGGCCTCGAGCAACCGCGTGATCCTTTCGATGATCCTGCTCGCGGGGATATCGTCGCTCCTGGTCGGCAACGCGTTCCTAGCGCAGATGCCCGAGTACGCGCACGACCTCGGCACCGAGAAGGCGGATTTCTCCTACGCCGTGCTCCTCGCCGCCAACGCCGCGGGCGCCTTCGTCGGCGGCATGGCGCTGGAGGCGAGGGGGTTCCTGCGCGCGACGCCGCTCACCGCGATCGTGCTGTGCATCATCTGGTGCTTCATCGTCGCGGGCTTTGCAGCCGCGACGAACTATCACCTCGCCATCGTCCTCATGTTCGTGGCGGGGTTCCTCTACCTCGCCTACAGCTCCATGGCGCAGGCGCTGGTGCAGCTGGAGGCGCCCGCGCACCTGCGCGGCCGCCTGATCGGGCTCTACCAGATGTCCAACAACGGGCTGCGCGCCTTCAGCGGCATCACCGTCGGCCTGCTCGGGGCGCTGATCGGGATACACTGGTCGCTCGCGCTCTCCGCCGTGCTGCTGCTCGCGGTCACGGTCGTGCTGCTCGCCTTCTCGATGCGCACCGCTTGATATGAAGCCGCAGGTCATCGTCGCCGGCGCGGGCCCGGTGGGGCTGCTGACCGCGCTCGCGCTCGCGAAGCAGGACGTCCCGGTGCTGGTGCTCGAGGCCGAGCCCGGCCTGACCGTGGATCTCCGCGCGGGCACCTACCATCCGCCCTCGCTCGAGATGATGGCGCCCTACGGCATCACCGCCGAGATGATGAAGACCGCGATCCAGGTGCCGCGCTGGCAGATCCGCGACCGGAAAGAGGGCGTCATCGTCGACTGGGATGTCTCGCTCATCAAGGACCTCACCCCGTATCCCTACCGGCTGCACCTGGAGCAGCATCGCCTTACGCCCATCATTTACGCAAAGCTGAAGGACTATCCCAACGCGGAGGTGCGCTTCTCGCACGAGGTCACCGACTTCACGCAGAGTGCGGACAAGGTCGTGGTAACGGCGAAGACGCCCGGCGGCACGGAGCGCTGCGAGGCGCAGTGGCTGGTCGGCGCCGACGGCGGCCGCAGCACGGTGCGCCGGGTCATGGACGTCGGGTTCGAGGGCTACACCTGGCCCGAGCGCTTCCTCGTCGCGAGCACCCAATACGACTACGAGCCGCACGGCTTCCGGTTGAACACCTACGTCGCCGATCCGGTGGACTGGAACGCCATGTTCAAGATGCCGGGCGACGGTCCGCCTGGCCTGTGGCGCGTGCTGTTTCCGGTCCGGCCCGAGGAGGAGGAGGCGGAAGCGCTCTCGGATGACAACGTCGAGCGGCTGATGCAGGGCTTCCAGCCGAAGCCGGGGCGCTACGCCATCGAGTACAAGAGCATCTACAAGGTGCACCAGCGCGTGGCGAGCGATTTCCGCGTCGGGCGCGCGCTGCTCGCGGGGGACGCGGCGCATCTCAACAACCCGATCGGCGCATTCGGGCTGAACGGGGGCATCCACGACGCGATCAACCTCGCGGGCAAGCTCGGAAAAGTCTGCCGCGGCGAAGGAGGCGAGGCGCTGCTCGATCTCTACGTCCGCCAGCGCCGCACGGTGAACCTCGAGTACGTGCAGGAGTTCTCGATCAGGAACCTGAGGCGATTGACCGCCCGGACCGAGGAGGAACGGCGCAAGAACTTCGACGAGCTGCGCCACGCCGCATCGACGGTGGAGGGCGCGCGCAACTTCCTGCTGGTCTCGAGCATGATCGCAAGCGTGCGCCGCGCGGAAGCCATAGAATAGAGGCGCAAGGAGGAGAAGCCATGGCCCAAGCCGCCCCCCGCCCGCCGTTCCGCGCAGACCACGTTGGAAGCCTGCTGCGCCCGCCCGAGTTGCGGGAGGCGCGCGTGAAGGCGCGGCGCGGCGAGATCACGCCGGAGGCGCTGCGCCAGGTCGAGGACAAGTGCATCCGCGACGTGATCGCGTTCCAGGAATCGGTTGGGCTGCAGAGCATCACCGACGGCGAATACCGGCGCGACTGGTGGCACATCGATTTCCTGCGCGGCTTCGACGGAGTTGGGACCGAGGCGGGCAAGACTTTTGGCGTGCACTTCCAGGGAGCCGACGAGCAGCCGCCGCTCATGAAGGTGCAGGGGAGGATCCGGCGCACGCGCCCGAACATGGTGGATCACTTCAAGTTCCTGAAGTCCGTCACCCGGAGGACGCCCAAGTTCTGCATGCCCTCGCCGGCGATGCTGCACGCGCGGGGCGATCGCGAGGCGCTGCGCAAGACCTATCCCGATCTCGACCAGTTCTGGGCGGACCTGACGCAGGCCTACCGCGAGGAGATCCGCGACCTCTACCAGGCCGGCTGCCGTTACCTGCAGATCGACGACACCACCATCGCGATGATGGGCGACCCGAAAGTGCAGGACACCTTCCGCAAGCTGGGAGACGATCCGAAGAAGGACACCGCGATGTACGCCGAGGCGGTCAACCAGGCGATCCGCGACGTGCCGGACGATATGACCGTGTGCGTGCACACGTGCCGCGGCAATTTCATGAGCACGTGGCTTGCGAGCGGGAGCTACGATTACGTCGCGGAGACCGCGTTTACCAAGCTCGATGTCGACGGGTTCTTCCTCGAGTACGACACCGACCGCGCCGGCGGATTCGAGCCGTTGCGCTACGTGCCCAAGGGCAAGAAGGTCGTGCTCGGGCTGATCAGCTCCAAGTTCCCCGCGCTCGAGAAGAAGGAAGACCTCAAGCGCCGCATCGAGGCGGCCGCGAAATTCGTGCCGCTGGAGAACCTGTGCATTTCCCCGCAGTGCGGCTTCTCGAGCACGCACCACGGCAACAAGATGACCGTGGAGGACCAGCGGCGCAAGCTCGCGCTCGCCCTCGAGGTGGCGCAGGACGTCTGGGGGGCGCAATGAAAGGCGTCCTGCTGCTCGCCGGAGCGCTGGGGCTCGCCGCGATCGCGCCGGCCCATGCCCAGGACTACCCGGCGAAGCCGGTGCGGATCATCGTGCCGCTCGCTCCCGGGGGCCTCGCCGACCAGCTGGCCCGGGTGGTCGCGCAGAGGACGATGGCAACGACGAAGCAGACGGTGATCGTGGACAACCGCACCGGGGGCGGCGGCATCATCGGGGCCGAGGTCGCCGCCAAGGCGCCTCCCGACGGCTACACGCTGTTCACGGGGTTTCACGCGACGCAGGCAGTCCTGCCGCACCTCTATGCCCGGCTGCCCTACGACCCGGTGAAGGACTTCGACCCGGTGATCCTGATGGCGACGGTGCCGAACGTCCTGGTCGTGCATCCCGCGCTCCCGGTGAAATCGGTGAAAGAACTCGTCGCGCTCGCCCGCGCCCGGCGCGGCGACCTGACCTACGCATCGCAGGGCGTCGGCAGCTCCGGCCACATTGCCGGGGAGCTTTTCCGCATGACGACGAAGACGGAGATCGTGCACGTGCCCTACAAGGGCGCCGCGCCCGCCATCCAGGACCTCGTCGGCGGCCACGTCATGATGATGTTCGACATCACGATCTTCGCGCTCCCCAACGTGCGCGCAGGCCAGGTGCGCGCGCTCGCGGTCACAACCCGCGAGCGTCTCGCGGTCATCCCCGAGCTGCCGACGATGGCCGAGGCCGGCCTGCCCGAGGTGGAGGGCGGGGCGTGGTTCGGGCTCTTCGCGCCGGCGCGCACCCCGCGCCCGGCCATCGACTGGTGGAACCGGGCAACGACTCGCGTCTTCACCGAGCCGGAATCGCGCGACCGCTTCGTGTCGCAGGGCGCGACGCTGCCGCTCGGCACCCCGGAAGCGCTGGCGGCGTTCGTCGCCGCGGACACGCAGCGCTGGGGCCGCGTGATCCGCACCGCCGGCATCAAGCTCGAGTAAGCGGGGCGGCCGGTCGCGCCCATGCGCACGCAGGTCGGTATCGTCGGCGCCGGCCCGGCCGGGCTGCTGCTCTCGCATCTCCTCAGCCTTCGGGGTGTCGCGTCCGTCATCGTCGAGAACCGCAGCCGCGACTACATCGAGCAGCGGGTGCGCGCGGGCGTGCTCGAGCAGGGCACGGTGGACCTGCTGGTGGCGTCCGGCGTGGGCGAGCGGCTGAAGCGCGAGGCCATCGTGCGCGACGGCATCGAGCTCCGATTCGGCGGGCGCCGCCATCCCCTCAACCTGCGCGAGCTCTCGGGCGGGCGCGCCTACACGGTCTACGCGCAGCAGGAGATCGTGAAGGATCTGGTCGCGGCGCGGCTCGCCGCGAACGGCACGATCCTGTTCGAGGCCTCCGGGGTGAGCGTGCACGACTTCGACACGGCGGCGCCACGCATCCGCTTCCGGCACGGCGGCGCGGAGCAGGAGCTGCGCTGCGATTTCATCGCCGGCTGCGACGGCTTCCACGGCGTGTGCCGCCCCTCCATTCCCGCGGGCGCATTGACCGTCTTCGAGCGCGTCTATCCGTTCGGATGGCTCGGCATCCTGGTGGACGCCGAGACGGAGGAGCAGGAAACGGTCTACGCCTGGCACGAGCGCGGCTTCGGGTTCTTCAACCGCCGCTCGCCGCAGATCACGCGCCACTTCCTGCAGGTCGCGCCCGACGAGGACGTCGCAAACTGGCCCGACGAGCGAATCTGGGGGGAGTTGGAAATCCGGCTCGCGACCGACGACGGGTGGCCGCTCGTGAAAGGGCCGGTGACGATGAAGGGCATCACCGAGATGCGCAGCTTCGTGGCCGAGCCCATGCGCTGCGGCCGGCTCTACCTCGCGGGCGACGCGGCGCACATCGTGCCGCCGACCGGGGCGAAAGGCCTCAACCTCGCGGTCGCCGACGTGCGGGTTCTTGCGGCGGCGCTTGCGGCGTTCTACGAGTCGGGACGCAGCGACCTGCTGGATGCCTACTCGGCGACCTGCTTGAAGCGCATCTGGCGTGTCGAGCACTTCTCGTGGTGGATGACTTCCATGCTGCACCGCTTCCCGGGCGACGACGCGTTCCAGCTGCGCCTGCAGAGATCGCAGCTCGATTACGTGGTGAGCTCGCGCGCCGCCGCAGCCACCCTCGCGGAGAATTACGTCGGCCTGCCCTGGTCGGCGACCGAGGGGTGAGCGGGGGGCGGAATCGTTTATCATTACCGGCCGAAAGGGGACCGCGACATGGACAAGGCGCCGCAAGTCAGCCTGCAAACGACCGCGCACTTCTTTCTCGAGGGCCTGAACGAGCTCGGCATCGAGTACCTGTTCTGCAATTTCGGCACCGACTACGCGCCACTGATCGAGGAGATGGCGCGCTGGCGCGCCGAGGGCCGCAAGTTCCCGAAGACGCTGCTCTGCCCGCACGAGAACACCGCCGTGCAGATGGCCATCGGCTACGCGA
>DATBMB010000037.1:0-1615 GCA_036555035.1 Burkholderiales bacterium
TCAGCCCTGACCCGGCACTGCTCGCGCGGCGCGCACGCTGCGCGACCCCTGACCGGCGCTAGCTGTATTTCGTGAGCACGTTGTTCCTCCGCGCGTGGCGGGCGAGCGTGAACTGCGCTGGGTGGGGGAGCGGGGAGAACCGGCCGCGTTGCGGAGTTCGGCAAGCGTCCTGTCCTAGTGGGCTAGGACACCACGAGGACAGGACACTTGTCCTGCCCTGGGGTCTGGAGTGCCCCCGCTCTGACGGACACTTGAGCGCTGGGTCTGTCGGGGCCCGGCCGGAGGATGTCCATCGTGGCTGGGAGCAACAAGGGGCGGCGGCCGTATCCGCCGCAGTTCAAGCGCGAAGCGGTCGAGCTGTATCGGCGCAGCGGCAAGTCGATCGTTCAGGTCGCGACGGAGATCGGTGTCGCGCCAGAGTCGCTGCGCAAGTGGAATCTGCAGCACGAGGTCGACGCGGGTGAGCGTGAAGGGCTGACGTCGGATGAGCGGGCGCGGCTGGCCGAGCTCGAGCGCGAGAATCAGCGGCTGCGGATGGAGCGCGATCTGCTCAAGCGAGCCGCGGCCTTCTTCGCGAAGGAGACCGAGACCCGGTGAGCGTCTACCGGTTCATCTCGGCGGAGAAGGCCCGCACCCCGGTCTCCGCGTGCTGCGAACTGCTCGGCGTCTCGCGTTCGGGCTATTACGACTGGCTGCGCCGGCCGCCCAGCGACCGCGCGCTGCGCGATGCGTGGCTGACCGAGCGCATCAAGTCCATTCACGCCGCTAACCGCGGCGTCTATGGCGCGCGGCGCATCCACGCCGAGCTGCGCCTCGCGCAGGGCATCCGGGTCGGTCGCAAGCGAGTGGAGCGGCTGATGCGCCAGGCCGCGATCTCGGGGTTGGTGGCCAAGAAGCGAGGACGCACGACGATCCGCGTTCCGGGCGTTCGCGTCGCCGACGACCTCGTCGCGCGGAACTTCACGCCGGCAGCGCCCAACGTGCTCTGGGTGGCTGACATCACCTACCTCAGAACCTGGGAGGGTTGGCTCTACCTGACCGCGATCCAGGACGCCTACTCACGCCGCATCGTCGGCTGGAGCATGGCCGATCACATGCGCTCAGAGCTCGTCGTCGAGGCGCTGCAGATGGCACTCGCCCGCCGGCGCCCCGCGCGCGGACTCATCCACCACTCCGACCAAGGCAGCCAATTCGTCAGCCTCGCCTTCGGCCAACAGGCCCGCGACGCCGGGATCGCGGTCTCGATGGGCAGCCGCGGTGACGCCTACGACAACGCCGTCGCAGAGAGCTTCTTCGCGACGCTGAAGAAGGAACTCATCCGCCGGCGCACCTGGCCAACCAGGCGCGAGCTCATCGGCGAGGTCTTCGACTACATCGAAGCCTTCTACAACCCCACGCGCCGGCACTCCACGCTCGGCTACCTCTCGCCCACGCAGTTCGAGCTTCGCGCTTCGCGCTCAGATACCGAGACAATGATCATCAACAACAACACGACCTAACCAACCGTGTCCGCCAAAACGGGGGCACTCCACACCGCAGCCCTTGACGGCTGGCTCTACCACTACAACCATCACCGACGACACAGAGCAATCGGCCGCCAACCACCCATCACGCG
>DATBMB010000045.1:0-2576 GCA_036555035.1 Burkholderiales bacterium
GACGCGGTCGAGCGCGCGCTCGTACTGGCCCTGCTTGAAGAACGCATTGGCCTCCTGCAGCGCAGTGCTCTGCGCCGCCGCCGGAACCGCGCCAAGGAGGACCGCGGCGACGGTCCCGGTGAGCGCGGCCAAGCGCAAGGCGGGGGCGATCATCGTGCTATACTTTTCTGAGGACTCAGTGGGTTAGCCCAAGAATTCTAGAAATTTTACCAAGAACCCCGGGCAATTCAAACTGCACAATTTCGCGTCCGTTCCGGCGTCGTTTTGACGCGCCCGCCGCTCGCCAACCACCCGGGAACGACGGCGGACCCGAAGCCGGCGTGGACGCGCGGTGCTCCGAATCGTGCTGAAGATCTACAACACGCTGGCGCGCGAAAAACAGGTCTTTACGCCCATCACGCCGGGGCGGGTGCGCATGTACGTCTGCGGCATGACGGTCTACGACCACATCCACATGGGGGGCGCGCGGATGCTGGTGGCGTTCGACGTGGTGCAGCGCTGGCTGCGGGCCTCCGGCTACCAACTGACCTACGTGCGCAACATCACGGATATCGACGACAAGATCATCAAGCGGGCGCAGGAGAACGGCGAGCCGATCGAGGCGCTCACGGCGCGCTTCATCGCGGCAATGGACGAGGACAGCGCGGCGCTCGGGGTGCAGAAGCCCGACTTCGAGCCGCGGGCGACGGAGCACGTCGCGGGCATGCAGAAGATGATCGCCGCGCTCGAGCAGCGGGGCCTCGCCTACCGCGCGGCGAACGGCGACGTCAATTTCGCGGTGCGCAAGTTTCCCGAGTACGGGAAGCTCTCCGGCAAGTCGCTCGATGACCTGCGCGCCGGCGAGCGCGTGGACGTCCTGCCCGGAAAGCAGGATCCCCTCGACTTCGTGCTGTGGAAGCAATCGAAGGCGGGCGAGCCGTCCTGGGAATCGCAATGGGGCCGGGGCCGGCCCGGCTGGCACATCGAGTGCTCGGTGATGTCGAGCACGCTGCTCGGCAACCACTTCGACATCCACGGCGGCGGGCAGGACCTGCAGTTCCCGCACCACGAGAACGAGATTGCGCAATCGGAGGGCGCGAACCGGGAGCCCTTCGTCAATTACTGGATGCACAACGGCTTCGTGCGCGTAGAGAACGAGAAGATGTCGAAGTCACTCGGCAATTTTTTTACGGTGCGCACCGTACTCGCGCGCTACGACGCGGAGGTGGTGCGCTTCTTCATCGTGCGCGCGCACTATCGCAGCCCGGTCAACTATTCCGACCAGAACCTGGACGACGCGAAGCACGCGTTGACGCGCCTCTACACGGCGCTGAAGGGAGTCGAGGCCGCGGCGGGACCGGTCGCCTGGAATGCGCCGCACGCGCAGCGCTTCCGCGAGGCCATGGACGACGACTTCAACACGCCGGAGGCGGTCGCGGCGCTGTTCGACCTCGCCAACGAGGTCAACAAGACCCGCTCCGCGAAGGACGCGGCGCTCCTCAAGTCGCTCGGCGGCATCCTCGGGCTGCTGCAGCGCACGCCGGAGCAGTTCCTGCAGGCGCTGCCGGCAGGCGAGGGACTGTCGCCGCAGCGCATCGAGGCGCTGATCGCCGAGCGCGCCGCCGCGAGGAAAGCGCGCAGGTTCGCCGACGCCGACCGCATCCGCCAGGAGTTGCTCGACGCCGGAATCACGCTGGAGGACGCGTCCAGCGGCACGATCTGGCGGCGGAGTTGAATGCTCGCTCTGCAAAGCGCTTTCGGTTTCCTCGCGATCATCGCAATCGCCTGGGTAATTTCCGAGGACCGGCGCGCGGTCTCGTGGCGTATCGTGATCTCCGGCACGCTCCTGCAGATCGTGCTTGCGGCGGCGCTGCTCAAGCTGCCGCTCTTCCGGGATGTATTCCTCGGGCTGAATGAGCTCCTGTCCGCGCTGGAGCGCGCGACCCAGGAGGGCACTCGCTTCGTGTTCGGCTTTCTCGGCGGAGGGCCGCAGCCCTACGCCGAGCGCCCCGGGGCCTCTAGCTTCGTGCTGGCGTTCCGCGCGCTGCCGCTGATCCTGGTGGTGAGCGCGCTCTCGGCGCTGCTGTTCCACTGGCGGGTGCTTCCCGCCATCGTGCGCGCGTTTGCCGCCGTGCTGGAAAAGGCGATGGGGGTGGGCGGTGCGGTCGGGCTCTCCACGGCGGCCAACATCTTCGTCGGCATGGTGGAAGCGCCGCTCTTCGTGCGCCCGTACCTAAAGGAGATGAGCCGCGGCGAGCTGTTCATCGTCATGACCGGCGGCATGGCGGGGATCGCGGGCACCGTGATGGCGCTCTACGCGGCGATCCTCGGCCCGGTGCTGCCGGACGCGATGGGGCATATCCTCTCGGCGTCCATCATCAGCGCCCCGGCTGCGATCCTGATCGCGGCGGTGATGGTGCCGCCGCGCGGCGCGCCGACCTCCGGCCGGCTCGTGCCGCCGCAGCCGGCGCGCAGCAGCATGGACGCCGTGACGCGCGGCACGCTCGACGGACTGCAGCTGCTGCTCGCCATCGTGGCGATGCTGATCGTGCTGATCGCGCTGGTGACTCTCGTCAACCTGGCGCTCGGGCTGCTGC
>DATBMB010000128.1:0-8604 GCA_036555035.1 Burkholderiales bacterium
TGTGATTCGCACCACGACCGCAACCACGCTGGGGCCAACATTGCCTGGCGCGGCCGGCGCAACGCTCACCACGCTCCAGTTCCAGTGGGACGACACCTGGCGCTATGGAATCGGGGCGAACTACAAGATGAGCCCCCAGACCAAACTCCGCTTCGGTCTCGCTTTCGATGAGACGCCGACGAACGATACGACGCGCACAGCGCGGCTCCCAGATCAGGACCGCACCTGGGTCGCGCTGGGTGTCCAGTGGAAACCGTCCAAGACCAGCATTCTCGACGTGGGTTACGCTCACGAGTTCATCAAGGATGCGAAGATCAATAACACGGTGGCGGGTGCACCCGGAGCGCTAGTTGGAACGTTCAAGAACCAGGCCGACATTCTCTCGGTCCAGTTCTCGATGTCGTTCTAAAACGTTGAAGCAGGCCGGGCGAGGCGCGAGTCTCGCCCGGCTTTTTTCCCGCCTTCGCGGGAATGACGTAGAATCTCCGCTCCCGCCGGAGGTATCCATGCCTTCCGCCTCCCCCTTCGTCGTTCGCAAAGCCGCGGTGCTCGGCGCGGGCGTCATGGGCGCGCAGATCGCCGCGCACCTCGTCAACGCCAACGTCTCCGCTATGCTCTACGAGCTGCCGGCGAAGGAGGGCGATCCAAACGGCAACGTGCTGAAGGCCATCGACAACCTGCGCAAGCTCGAGCCGAGCCCGCTCGCGACCGCGGCGCGCGCAGGATTCATCCAGCCCGCGAACTACGGCCAGCATCTCGAGCAGCTCAAGGAATGCGACCTCGTGATCGAGGCGATCTCCGAGCGCATGGACTGGAAGGCCGACCTCTACCACAAGGTGGCGCCGCATCTCGCCGAGCACGCGATCTTCGCGAGCAACACCTCCGGACTCTCGATCAACCAGCTCGCGCAATCGTTCCCGGAGGGCCAGCGCCGGCGCTTCTGCGGCGTGCATTTCTTCAACCCGCCGCGCTACATGCATCTCGTCGAGCTGATACCGACTGCGACGACCGACGCGGCCATTCTCGACGACCTCGAGAAGTTCCTGGTCACCACGCTCGGCAAGGGGGTGATCCGCGCCAAGGACACGCCCAACTTCATCGCCAACCGCGTGGGCGTCTTCTCCATGCTGGCAACGGTGCATCACGCGGAGCGGCTCGGCATCGGCTTCGATGTGGTGGACGCGCTCACTGGCACGCTCATCGGGCGCCCCCGCAGCGCCACCTTCCGCACCGCCGACGTGGTCGGGCTCGACACCTTTGCGCACGTGGTCAACACGATGAAGGAGACGCTGCCGGAAGACCCCTGGCACCGCTACTACCAAGTGCCCGCCTGGCTGAAGAAGCTGATCGACCAGGGCGCCCTCGGACAGAAGACGCGCAAGGGCGTCTACCAGAAGATCGGCGACGAGATCCAGGTGCTCGATCTCAGGAGCGGGCGCTACCGGCTCTCCGACGGCAAGGCGGACGAAGGCGTTGTCGAGATCCTCAAGGAGAAGGACGTCGCGGCGCGCTTCGAGCGGCTGCACGGCTCGACGCATCCGCAGGCGCAGTTCCTGTGGGCGATCTACCGCGACGCCTTTCACTACTGCGCGGTGAACCTGGCCGCGATCGCGGATAACGCACGCGATCTCGATCTCGCGATCCGCTGGGGCTTCGGCTGGACGCAGGGACCGTTCGAGATCTGGCAGGCCGCGGGTTGGAGCCGGATCGCCGGCTGGATCGCGCAGGACGTGCAGGCGGGGAAGGCGATGGCAGGCGTGGCGCTGCCCCCCTGGGCGATGGAAAAGGACCGCGCGGGCGTGCATGGCCCGCAGGGCTCCTATGCGCCGGCTGCGAAGGCCTACAAGCCGCGGTCGAGACTGCCCGTCTACGAGCGGCAGCCGTTCCCGGACCGGGTGATGGGCGAGGACGCGAAGTACGGTTCGACCATCTTCGAGACCGACGCGGTGCGCTGCTGGCACACCGGCGACGACATCGCGGTCGTGAGCTTCAAGAGCCGCATGCATGCCATCGGCGACGACGTGCTCGATGGCGTCGGGCAGGCGCTGGAGGAGGCCGAGCGCAACTACATGGGTCTCGTCATCTGGCAGACCGAGCCGCCGTTCTCGGTCGGAGCGAACCTCAAGAAGACGCCGGCGGGCGGCGCGCGCTCGAAACCCTCCGCGCTTGGACGGCTCTTCCGGCAGGTCCGGCGCGAGGCGGAGTCGCTCGCGTTGAAGGCCGCGCGCAGCGTCGGCGTCGCCGACCAGCTCATGGCCGGCAAGCTCGCCGAGGTGGAGAAGCTCGTCGAGCAGTTCCAGGACACGACGCAGGCGCTCAAGTTCTCGATGGTGCCCACCGTCGCGGCGGTGGACGGCCTGGCGCTCGGCGGCGGCTGCGAATTCATCATGCACTGCGACCGCGCGGTTGCGACCCTCGAGAGCTACATCGGGCTGGTCGAAGCCGGCGTGGGGCTCCTGCCGGCGGGCGGGGGCTGCAAGGAGTTCGCGATGCGCGCGGTGGCCGACGCCAAGGGCGGTGATCTCTCGGCCTTCCTGCAGAAGTACTTCAAAGCGGTGGCGATGGCGGAAGTCGGGCGCAGCGCCGAGCACGCGCGCGAGCTGGGCTACCTGCGCGCAACCGACCGCATCGTGATGAACCGCTTCGAGCTGCTCGAAATCGCGAAGGCCGAAGTCCGGGCGCTCGCCGCTGCCGGCTACCGGCCGCCGCTCAGGCAGTCGGCGATCCCGGCGGCGGGACGAAGCGCGATCGCGACGATCCGCGCCTTCATGGAGAACCTGCTGGCCGGCGGGCACATTTCCGAGCACGACTACCTGATCGGCCACAAGATCGCGATCGTACTGTGCGGCGGCGAGATCGAGGGCGGGAGCCTCGTGGACGAGCAGTGGTTCCTCGACCTCGAGCGCAAGCACTTCATGGAATTGATCGCTACGGAGAAGACCCAGGCGCGCATCGAGCATACGTTGAAGACCGGCAGGCCCCTCAGGAACTAAGGCGGGAGATCCGTCATGGCGAAGCAGATCCAGGACGCATATATCGTCGCAGCCGTTCGCACGCCGGTGGGCAAGGCCCCGCGCGGGATGTTCCGCAACGTGCGCCCGGACGACATGCTGGCGCATGCGCTGAAGAGCGCGCTCGCCCGCTGTCCCGGCCTCGATCCCGCTGCGATCGAGGACGTGATCGTCGGCTGCGCGATGCCGGAGGCGGAGCAGGGCATGAACGTCGCGCGCATCGGGCTGCTCCTGGCGGGATTTCCCGATTCCGTGTCGGGCATGACCATCAATCGCTTCTGCTCCTCGGGCGTGCAGGCGGTGGCGCTCGCCGCGGACCGCATTCGCCTCGGCGAGGCGGACGTGATGGTCGCCGCCGGCACCGAGAGCATGAGCATGGTGCCGATGGGCGGCATCAAGCCCTCCTTCAGCCCCGCGATCTTCGAGAAGAACGAGAACATCGCAATCGGCTACGGCATGGGCATCACCGCCGAGAAAGTGGCGCTGCGCTGGAAGGTGAGCCGCGAGGAGCAGGATCTCTTCGCCGCGGAAAGCCATCGCCGCGCGGTCCGCGCGACCGACAGCGGCGAGTTCAAGGACGAGGTTGCGCCCTATCCGTTGAGCGAGCGCCTTCCCGACCTGGCGGCGCGCGAGATCCGCGTCAAGTCCCGCGATGTGGTACACGACGAAGGCCCGCGTCGCGACACTTCTCCGGAAGCGCTGGCGAAACTGAAGCCCGCGTTTGCCGCGAAAGGCAGCATTACCGCGGGCAACAGCTCCCAGACTTCGGACGGCGCCGGGGCGGTGGTGCTGATGAGCGAAGCCGCGCTCGTGCGCGCGAACCTCAAGCCGCTCGGGCGCTTCGTGGGCTACGCGGTGGCAGGCGTGCCGCCGGACATCATGGGCATCGGCCCGGTGAAGGCGATTCCGAAGGCGCTCAAGCAGGCCGGGTTGACGCAGGATGCCATCGAGTGGATCGAGCTGAACGAGGCCTTCGCCGCACAATCGCTCGCCGTGATCAAGGACCTCGGGCTGGACCGCGCGCGGGTGAATCCTCTGGGCGGGGCGATTGCGCTCGGGCACCCGCTCGGCGCGACCGGCGCGATCCGCGTCGCGACGCTGATGCACGGCATGCGCCGGCACCGCATGAAATACGGCATGGTTACCATGTGCATCGGCACCGGCATGGGGGCCGCCGGGATCTTCGAGGCTCTGTGATCTGGGCGCGCATGCGAGTCTTCAGCCTTGGATTTCCGGCGGCGCTATTGCTCGCCGCCAGCACGTTCGCGGCGGAGATCGAAGGGGTCAAGCTCGCCGACAAGGTGCAGGTGGGCGAGTCCGAGCTGGCGCTGAATGGCGCCGGCGTGCGCACGCGCTTCTTCGTCAGGGTCTATGTCGGCGCGCTGTACCTTCAGAAGAAGTCAGCGCGCGCGGATGCCGTTCTGGGCGACGGGGGTACCAAGCGCATTGCCATGCACATGCTGCGAGAGGTGTCGGCCGCGCGCCTCTACGCGGGCCTGGACGAAGGGATCCGCGACAACCATACGGCCGAGCAGGTCGCCCAGTTCGGGCCGCAGATGAAGCAGTTTCAGGGGATATTCGACGCGGTCAAAGCCGCCCGGGCCGGGGATACCTTCTTTCTCGACTACACGCCCGGGAGCGGCACGCGTGTCATCGTCAACGGCGAGACCAAGGGCACGATCGCCGGTGACGAGTTTCACCGCGCGTTGCTGAGAATCTGGCTGGGAGCGCAGCCGGTGGATGCGTCGCTCAAGAAGGCGATGCTCGGGGGCTAGCGGGACTCGTAGGCCTTGATGATCTTCGCGTAGGCCCCGTCCTTCTTCATGCTGTCCAGCGCGGCGGCCAGCGCCTTCAGCGTTTCCGGCGAGGTGCGCGGGCTGCAGGCGAGGTAGGACTCTTCCTCGCGCACCGGGTAGACCAGCTTGACGCCGGGCACCTTGGCGCGCTCGGCGATTCGCTTCGCGGAGGCGACGCTGGTGATCCAGAGGTCGATCTTCTGCGCTTCCTTGCGGTTCAAGGTGAGCTTTCCGGGATTCAGCCGGTCGTTCTCGACCTCGACGATGTTGGTGACGCCCCATTGCCTGAGAAACTCCGTCTTGGCGTCACGCGCGACCCCGCCGATGCGGAACGGCTTTGCATCGTTCAAGGACTTGATCTCCGGCTTGAATCCGCCGAGCGCGAAGAGGCCCCACTTGTTGACGGCGATCGGCCCGACCCACTTGAATGCGTTCTCGCGGTTCGCCAATCGCGCCGTGGAGTAGAGGCAGGTCTCCTTGTCGGCCTGCGCCTTTTCATAGGCCTTGGTCCAGGCCATGACCTCGAAATCGAGCTTCATCTTGGCGCGCCGGCCCATCTCCCGGACGACCTCGGTTCCCATGCCGGTCAGCTTCTTGCCCTCGGTGTAGTTGAGGGGCGGGTTCTCCTCGGTGAGGAGCTTCAGCGCCAGCGCCGGTTGCGATGAGATCAGCGCAGCGGCAAGCACCGCGGCGGCGCGAATGAGTGTGGGATATCGCATGTATTCTCCCGGAAGAAATGCCTGCGGGAAAGTATGCCACAGGGCCCTGCCTTGCGCGCAGCCAGACCGGCAATCAATGCTGTCCGGGATGGCTACATGTTCGGGTAGTTCGGACCGCCGCCGCCCTCGGGCGCCACCCACACGATGTTCTGGGTCGGGTCCTTGATGTCGCAGGTCTTGCAGTGCACGCAATTCTGCGCGTTGATCTGCAGCCGCGGGTTGGACCCGTCCGCCTCGCGCACGATCTCGTATACGCCGGCGGGGCAGTAGCGCTGCTCCGGGGCGTCGTAGCGCTCGAGGTTCACCCGGATCGGGACCGTGGGGTCCTTGAGCGTCAGGTGGCAGGGCTGGTCCTCGCCGTGGTTGGTGTTCGAGACGAACACCGAGGAGAGGCGGTCGAAGGTGATCACGCCGTCGGGCTTGGGATAGTCGATCGGCTGCGCCTCGCTGCGCAGCTTCAGCGTCTCGTGATCAGCATGCCGGTGATGGAGCGTCCAGGGGGCGCGGCCGCGGAAGAGGACCTGGTCCACGCCCACCATCAGCGTCCCGAGCGCGATCCCCTTGCTCATCCAGGGCTTGAAGTTGCGCGCGCGGTGGAGCTCGTCGTGGAGCCAGCTCGCGCGGAACGCATCGGGGTAGGCGGAGAGCTCGTCGTGCGCGCGGCCCGCCCGCAGCGCGTTGAACGCCGCCTCGGCCGCGAGCATGCCGGACTTCATCGCGGCGTGGCTGCCCTTGATGCGCGAGGCGTTGAGGAAGCCGGCGTCGTCCCCGATGAGGCAGCCGCCGGGAAAGACGACTTTCGGCAGCGACTGCAGCCCGCCCGCGGCGATCGCGCGCGCGCCGTAGGCGATGCGCTTGCCGCCCTCCAGGAACGGGCGGATCGCGGGATGGGTCTTGTAGCGCTGGAACTCATCGTACGGGCTGAGATAGGGGTTGCTGTAGCCGAGCCCGACGACGAAGCCGATCGAGATCTGGTTTCCCTCGAGATGGTAGAGAAACGATCCCCCGTAGGTGTCGTGGGCGAGCGGCCAGCCCGCCGTGTGGATGACGAGCCCGGGCTGGTGCGCATCCGGCCGGATTTCCCACAGCTCTTTCAGGCCGATGCCGTAGACCTGCGGGTCGGCGCCCGCGCGCAGCCGGTAACGGTCCTGCAGCTGGCGGCCGAGGTGCCCGCGGCAGCCCTCCGCGAAGAACGTGTAGCGGGCGTTGAGCGCCATGCCCCGCTGGTGATTGGCGGTGGGCTTGCCGTCGCGCCCGATGCCCATGTCGCCGGTGGCGACGCCGCCGACCGCGCCGTCCTCGCGGTAGAGCACTTCCGCGGCCGCGAAGCCGGGAAAGATCTCGACGCCCAGCCCTTCGGCCTGCTTCGCGAGCCAGCGGCAGACATTGCCGAGGCTCACGACGTGCATGCCGTGATTCGTGAAGCACGCGGGGAGGGCGAAGCCCGGCACCTTGTACGAACCCCGCTCGGTGAGGAACATGAAGCGGTCCTCGCTCACGGGCGCGTGAAGCGGCGCCTCGAGCCGATTCCAGTCGGGAAGGAGCTCGTTCAGGGAGCGCGGGTCCATCACCGCGCCCGAGAGGATGTGCGCGCCGACCTCCGAGCCCTTCTCGAGCACGCAGACGCTCATCTCGCGCTGGTGCTGCGCCGCGAGCTGCTTCAGGCGGATCGCGGCGGCGAGGCCGGCGGGGCCGGCGCCCACGACGACCACGTCGTACTCCATCACCTCGCGCTCAGCCATCGTCGTCCCGGCAAATGGTTTTCGGCATTATAGGGGTCGTCACATCCTCGCATCGAGGATCATGCGCGCGGCGGCGACGCCGCTTCGGACGGCCGATTCCAGCGTGCCCGGATAGTCGCTCGCCACGTAATCGCCCGCGAGCAGGAAATTGCGCAGCGGCGTGCGCGACTCCGGGCGCTTGAGGCCGGGCGTGCACGCGAAGGTCGCGCGCTTCTCGGCGATCACGCGGTGCCACAGGGGATCGGGCAGGAGCCCGAGATGCTGCTGCAGCTCCTGGTGCACGAGGCGCGCGAGTTCCTCTTGCGCGAGTTCCTGGTGCGCGCCCTCCGCGCTGATGACGACGCCGATGACGCCGCGCTGGCCCGCAAGCGCGCCGCGGTCGAACGCCCATTGCAGCAGGTCGCTTTCGAAGCCGAGCATGGGTGCCGGCAGGCCCTGCTCCGGGGGATAGCCCAGATAGACCGAGTAGATCGGCTGATAGGCGAGGCGCTCCACGGCTTCGGCGGATTCGGCCAGCGCCGAGATTCCGATCAGGAACGCCGCCGCGTGATAGGGGGGCAGGGCGCACACGACATGGCTGAAGGCGTCCTCGCGATCGGCGCAGCGCACGGTGTATCCGCCCGCAGTCCCGTCGATCGCTATGACGCGATGCCCGGTGAGCACGCTGCCCCCATGGGCCTGCACGTAGTCCGCGGCCGGGCCGGGAAACAGTCCCGTGAGATCGACCCGGGGCAGCAGCAGATCGCTCGCGGCGCGGCCGCCGTCGAGGCTGTCGCGCAGCACGTTGAGAAATACCTGCGCCGAGGCCGACTCGGGCGGCGTATTGAGCGCGGAGATGCAGAGCGGCCGCCAGAACAGCGCGCTCATGTAGCCGCGCTGGCGGTGCTCGTCCAGGAGCGTTGTCACCGTCATGTCGCGCCGCAGGGCGTAGCCCCGCCGCCGCATCCGCCAGACAAAGCGGGCGGCGGAGAGCCGCTCCGCGAGCGGCGCACCGCGCGCTGCGATCAGGCCGGCGAGGAGATGCAGGGGCGGCGGGAGCACGGCCGCCCGCAACGCAAAGCGGTCATGGATGCGCCAGGTGAGCGGCAATCGCAGAAGGAGCCGCTCGGGATCCGCGCCGACGAGCCGCATCAGGCGCAGCGTCTCGCCGTAGGCGCCGACGAGGATGTGCAGGCCGTTGTCGAGCGCAAGGTCGCGATGCTCGACGCGGCGCGCGCGTCCGCCCAGGGTTCTCGCGGCCTCGAAGACCGTGACCGGCACGCCGCGCTCGGCAAGCGTCACGGCGGCCGCCATTCCGGCGTAGCCTCCGCCGATGACGGCAACGTTCATGCGGGAT
>DATBMB010000203.1:0-13583 GCA_036555035.1 Burkholderiales bacterium
TTTCCTGCGCCACGACGTGATCCGGCATTTCGATTACGACCGCGTGGGGGAAATCAAGAACGCCGACATCGTGCACGACCGTGGCTTCTTCGTCGGCAATCATCCCTACGACCTCACGCCTCAGATTACCAGGTTGCGCGAGGTGCTCGATGCGGCCGCGCGCTGACATGGAGGCGATCGTTCTCGCGGGCGGGCTTGGCACTCGGTTGCGCGCCGCGGTGCCCGATCTTCCCAAGCCGATGGCGCCGGTCGGCGGCCGCCCGTTTCTCGAGCGCCTGCTCGACTACTGGATCGCGCAGGGCGTGAAGCGCTTCATTCTCTCGACCGGATACCGCCACGAGGCGATCGCCGCCCATTTCGGGGCCGCGTTTCACGGCGCCGCGATCCGCCAGGTGGTCGAGGACCGCCCGCTCGGCACCGGCGGTGGATTGCTGCTCGCCCGCGGCGCCCTCAGCCGGACCGGGACGTTCCTGGTGCTCAACGGGGACACGTTTTTCGAGGTGGCGCTCGAGTCGCTGCGGGACTTTCACTCCGCGCGCAAGGCCGACGCCACGCTTGCGCTCTTCCGCTCGCCGCAGCAGGGCCGTTACGCGGGCGTGTCGCTCGGGAAGGAGGGACAGGTCCGGTCCCTGAACGCGGGAAAAAAAGGCGGTCTCGCCAACGGCGGGGTCTACCTCATGGAGCCGGGCCTCCTCGAAGGCGGCCCGTGGCAGCCGCAGGAAGCGGTCTCGCTCGAGGAGGATATACTCCCATTCGCGCTCGGCGCGCGGAAGCGCGTGTACGGAATGGAATGCGCCGGCCGCTTCCTCGATATCGGCGTGCCGGAAGACTACGCGAGGGCCGCCGCCGTGCTTGCGGCGCGGCCGGAAACGGAAACCAGGAGATAGAAGACGGCATGAGCCATCGCATCCTCGTCACCGGCGGCGCCGGCTACCTGGGATCCACGCTGGTGCCGGAGCTGCTCGCGGCCGGGCACAAGGTCACCGTGCTCGACAACTTCATGTACCACCAGAACAGCCTGGCTCACGTCTGCCACGATCCCGGGTTCGAGGTGGTGCGCGGCGATGTGCGCGTCGAATCGACCGTGCTGCCGCTGCTCAAGAAGGCCGACATCGTGATCCCGCTCGCCGCCTACGTCGGCGCGCCGCTGTGCGCGCGCGACCCGGTGGGCGCGACGACCACCAACCACGACGCGATCGTGACGATGCTGAAGCACGCAGCCAGGGGCCAGCGCATCCTCATGCCGACCACCAACAGCGCCTACGGCAGCGGCGACGCGAACAACTACTGCACCGAGGACTCGCCCCTGCGCCCGATCTCGCATTACGCGATCGAGAAGGTGAAGGTCGAGAAGGCGCTGATGCAGCATCCGAACGCGACCAGCTTTCGCCTCGCCACCGTGTTCGGCATGTCCCCGCGCATGCGCATCGACCTGCTGGTGAACGACTTCACTTACCGCGCGGTGCACGACCGCTTCGTCGTGCTGTTCGAAGCCGGATTCAAGCGCAACTACATCCACGTGCGGGATGTCGCGCGCGCGTTCCTGCACGGCATCGAGAACTACGAGAAGACGAACGGCCAGATCTTCAACGTCGGGCTCTCGGATGCCAACGTCTCGAAGCAGGAGCTGTGCGAGGTCATCCGGAAGCAGATCCCGGACTTCACGTTCGTCGAGGCCCCCGTCGGGAAAGACCCCGACCAGCGCAACTACATCGTGTCGAACGCCAAGATCGAGGCGACTGGATACAAGCCGCGCGTTTCTCTGGAGGCGGGCGTGCGCGAGCTGATCAAGGGATTCACCATGATCCGTAACTCGGTGTACGGCAACGTCTAGTGAGGTTCATCAAGCGCAGCGCGCGCGCGAAGCCCAGGCTCTCCCTGATTCTCCTCGACTGGAGCGTGCGCGAGAGCTTCCACCTGCTGCACTACCTCGCCCGGCAGGACGTGCCGCGCGACGCCTTCGAAGTGCTGGTGGTCGAGTACTACTCCCGCGTCTCGGAGGCCGTCCGCACGTTCGAGGAGCAGGTGGACACCTGGCTGCTGCTCGAGATGCCGGAGGACTGCTACTATCACAAGCACCTGATGTACAACGCGGGCATCGTGCTCGCGCGCGGCGACATCTGCGTGGTCTGCGACTCGGATGCGATGGTGAAGCCCGGTTTCGTCCGGGCCATCGTCGAGCAGTTCGAGCAGGATCCGCGGGTGGTGCTGCATCTCGACCAGTTCCGCAACAACCGGCGCGACCTCTACCCTTTCAGTTTCCCGAGCTTCGAGGCGGTCGAGGGCGAGGGCTGCGTCAACAACGCCGGCGGCAGGACCGCCGGCATCCTCGACCCGAGGGACCCGATCCACAGCCGCAACTACGGCGCCTGCATGTGCGCGAGCCGCACCGACTTGATTGCCATCGGCGGCGCCGATGAGCACGTGGATTTCGTCGGCCACATCTGCGGCCCTTACGACATGACGTTCCGGCTGGTGAACCACGGCTTGAGGGAGGTGTGGCACGCCTCCGAGTTCATGTACCACACGTGGCACCCCGGACAGGCCGGACTGGACAACTATCTCGGGCCGCATGACGGGCACCACCTTTCGACGACCGCGCTCGCCGCGCTGGCCTCGAGACGCGTGGCGCCGCTGCTGGAAAGCCCCGCGATCCGCGCGCTGCGCGAAGGCGCCGCGGTCCCCGCCGAGCGCCTGCTCGACCGCCTGATCCGGCCGGAGGGGCCCGCGGAGTGGCTGCGGGACAAGCTCGAGCGGGGCGCGGCCGCGCGGCACACCGACGAGGGAGACATGCACGTCGGCTTCCACCGGGGATACTCCATCTATCGGCGCGGACGCGCCTACGCCGCCCATCTCTCCATCGTCGAGCCCGGGCCGTTCAGCGCGAGCGATCGGGGGTGGCTGGAAGCGGCGAGCCTCGAGGGCATCCGGCGCCGCATCGACGCGGAGAATCCGGCCGGCACGGGGATCGCCGCGCTCTTCGCGCGCCTGTTCGTGGTCGGACCGCTTGCGCTGGACGCGCTCCTGCGGCGCGCGCAGCGCGGCCTGCTGACCCAGGGCAGCGCGGGCGCCGCGAGCCCGCGCAGGCCGCTGCCGGAACTGGCCCGGCGCCTGCGCTACCGGCTCGGGCAGTTCGCCGTCCGGTGGCGGGAGTTTGCGGACGCGCTGTTCCATCTCGTCCCCAATCTGTGGCACGCCCGGCGCTGCGCGCGCGGGAACATCGAGGCCGCCGACCTTCGAATCCTCGTGGACAACCCCATCGCGGAAAGCTATCTCAGGTTCCTGCGCATGGTCGGGGCGATCCCCCTCGTGAAGCTCGAGCGCGTCGATGAGCGGGGCGCCTTCTGCCGCATACTCGACGACGCCCTGCGCGAAGGCCCGGGCGGGCGCCTGCTCGTGAACCGGGGCCTCTATTTTCGCTACCATGCGGATGCCGTGCCGTTGCGCGACCGGCTGGGCCTGGTGGTGCTCTAGCCGGGATGGCCTCGACATGAGCTCGACGGCAATGACCGAGGCCCGGGCCGAGCGCGCGCCGGGCGCCGAGCGCAGCCTGCCTCAGCTCGCCGAGCTGCTCTACCTCCTGGTGCGCAAAGAGCTGAAGGTACGCTACAAGAACCGTTTCCTCGGCTACGTCTGGGCGCTCGCGAACCCGTTCGCCTTCGCATTCGTCTACTGGATCGCGTTCAAGTTCATCATGCGGCTGGAGATCGAGAATTATTCGCTCTTCCTCATCACCGGCATGTTCCCCTGGGTGTGGATGAGCGTGGGGGTGACGGGCGCAACCCGCAGCTTCATCATCAACGCCTCGCTCATCCGGAAGGTCAACCTCCCGCGCGCCATCCTGCCGCTCGGCAACGTGGCGCAGGAGATGGTGCATTTCGGCTTCGCCCTGCCCGTCATCGTGGCGTTCCTCTGGTTCGCCGGCGAGATCCGGCCCGAACCGTCCTGGCTGTGGCAGATACCGGCGCTCATCGCGCTGCAGGTTGCGTTCGTCTACCCGCTGGCGCTCGCATTCGCGCTCGCCAACGCCTACGTGCGCGATATCGAGTATCTGGTCGGCATCGGGTTCTCGCTCATGTTCTTCGCCACGCCGATGGTCTATCCGATCACGCTGGTGCCCGAGGCCTACCGCCCCTGGTTCGAGCTGAATCCCCTGCACGCGCTGATGCAGTCGTGGCGCTCGGTGTTTCTGCACGGGACGATGGAGCCGGGCCACCTGGCTTTCACGGCCGTCTTCGCCCTGCTGACAGGCATCATCGCCTGGCTGCTCTATCGCAGGCTCGCGCCGCGCATCGGGGAGCTGGTATGACGAGCGCGGTGACCTGCGAGGGACTCTGGAAGACCTACCAGCGCCACCGGCCGGTCGGCGTCAAGACCCTCCTGCTCGGCACCAGCCCGCCGGCGGACACCCGCTTCGCGCGCGAATGGGCGCTCGCCGAAGTCGGCTTCCAGGTGCCCCACGGGCGCAGCTTCGGCGTGATCGGCGCGAACGGCAGCGGCAAGACCACGCTGCTCTCGATACTGCTCGGGACGGTGCAGGGGGACCGCGGGCGCGTCGGGCTCAACGGCAACGTCGCCTCGCTGCTCGAGCTCGGGGCCGGGTTCCACGGCGACCTGAGCGGCAGCGAGAACGTGTTCCTCTACGGGTCCATTCTGGGCATGCGGCTCGCGGCGATCCGGCAGCGCTTCGAGCAGATCGCCGAGTTCTCGGAGCTGGAGGGCGCGATCGAGCAGCCCTTGCGCACCTATTCCGCGGGCATGGTCGCGCGGCTCGGCTTCTCCATCATCATTCAATCCGGTGCGGACATCCTGCTCATCGACGAGGTGCTGGCGGTGGGCGACGCGCGCTTCCAGGCCAAGTGCCACGGGGCGCTGCGCGAGTTCCGGGCGCGCGGCGGCACGCTCCTCATCGTCTCGCACAACATGAAGGAGGTGACCGAGGTGTGCGACGAAGGCATCTGCCTCGACCTCGGGCGCGTGGTGGACGCCGGGCCGATGGCGGGGGTCGCCGCGCGTTACCAGGAACGCATGGCCGTGGCGGAGCCCGCCAGGGGGGCATCGCGTGCCGGGCGTTGAGCGCAGCCCGCGGCAGCTCGCCGAGTTCCTCTATCTCCTCACGCGCCAGGAGCTGAAGGCGCGCTACAAGGGCCGCTTCCTCGGCTACGTCTGGGCGCTCGCGCACACCTTCGCGCTCGCCTTCGTCTACTGGATCGCCTTCAAGATCATCATCGGGCTCGACGTGACCAACTACTCGGTCTATCTCGTCGCGGGCATGTTCCCGTGGGTGTGGCTCAGCATGGGGGTCACCAGCGCGACGCGCGGCTTCGTCGCGAACGCGCCCCTCATCAAGGAGATGGGCGTCGCGCACGCGATCCTGCCCCTGGCGAGCGTGATGCAGGAGATGGCGCACTTCATGCTGGCCCTGCCGGCGCTCATCGCGTGGGTGGTGCTTCCGGGAGGCTATGAGCCGGCCGCGTCCTGGCTCTGGCAGATTCCGCTCCTGCTCGTCCTGCAGCTTGCGTTCGTCTACCCGATCGCGCTCGGCTGCGCGGTGGCAAACGCATACGTCCGCGATCTCGAGTACCTCCTTGGCGTCGGCTTCCCGCTGCTGTTCTTCGCCACGCCGATGGTCTACCCCATCTCGATCGTGCCGGAGCCCCTGCATCACTACTTCGAGCTGAATCCGCTTCATGCGTTGATGCAATCGTGGCGCTCGCTGTTCATGGAGGGCGCGCTCGACCCCGCCCAGCTCGCCTACGTCGCCGGCTGGGCCCTCGCCCTGGGCGCCGTCGCCTGGCTGCTCTACCGCGCGCTCGCCCCGCGCGTCGGGGAAGTGGTTTGAGATAGGCTCATGCACGCGGTAGTCTGCGAGGACCTCTGGAAATCGTACCGCCTGCGCCGGCATGTGGGATTGAGAGGGATGCTCCTCGGCGGCGTGCCGCGCGACACGCGCTTCGCGCGCCACTGGGCGCTCTCCGGCGTCAACTTCATCGTCACCCGCGGCCAGGCCCTGGGCGTGATCGGGCCCAACGGCAGCGGCAAGACGACGCTCCTCGCGATACTGCTCGGCGCGGTGCAGGCGGACCGCGGGCGCGCCACCCTCAATGGGCGCGCGGCGTCGCTCCTCGAGCTCGGAGCAGGCTTCCAGGGCCATCTCACCGGCCGCGAGAACATCTACCTCTATGGATCGATCCTGGGCATGACGCTGGCCGAGATCCGCAGCCGCTACGGGCGCATCGCGGCGTTCTCGGAGATGGAAGCGAGCCTCGACCGGCCGCTGCGCCGGTATTCCGCGGGCATGATCGCCCGCCTGCGCTTCTCCGTCATCATCCACTCGCCCGCGGAGATACTGCTCATCGACGAGGTGCTCACGGTCGGCGACGCGCGCTTCCAGCGCAAGTGCCTGGACGCCCTGCGCGATTTCAAGGGCGGTGGCGGCACGCTCCTGCTGGTTTCCCACGACATGGGGGAGATCGCGAGCCTGTGCGACAACGCCATCTGCCTCGATTTCGGCAGCGTGGTGGACGCCGGGCCGGCGCGCGAGGTATCCGCGCGCTATCTGGATCGCACCATCGGCCCCGGCCGCTCGCAGGCCCTGGGCATGAACGCCCGCATCTCGCTGCTGCTGCCGACGCGGGGGCGGTCCGAGCTGCTGCGCCGGTTCCTGGAGAGCGTCCTCGCCCGCAGCGAGCGGCCGGACCTGGTGGAGGTGGTCGTCTATGCGGACGAAGACGACCCCTCAAGCCACGGCTTCAAGGTGGAAGGCCTCGAGGTGCGCACCCTCGTCGGGCCCCGCGCCTCGATGGGCGACTACAACATGGCGTGCTTCGAGGGGTCCCGTGGCGAAATTGTCGTGCTGGGCAATGACGACGTCGTGATCCAGACCCGCGGCTGGGACAGGAAGGTCCGCGAGATGCACGCCGCGATGCAGGACCGGGTCTATCTCGCCTACCCCAACGATCTCTTCAAGGGCCGGGGCCTCTCCGCCTTTCCGATCCTTTCACGGGCAGCGTGCCAGCTGCTGGGCGAGCCGTTCCCGCGCGCCTACCGCGGCGCCTTCATCGATTATCATCTGCTCGACATCTTCAAGCGGCTGGAGCGGCACGGCCATTCCCGGCTGATCTACCTCGAGGACGTGGTGTTCGAGCACATGCACTACCGCACCGGCAAGGGGGACTACGACGAGGTCTACGGCAAGCGCGACCGCTTCGGCGACGACGACACGTTTCTCCGGATGCGCGATGCGCGCGACGCGGCGGCGCGGCGGCTGCTGGCCGCGATCGAAGGCGAGAGCGCGCGGCGTCCGCCCGCGGCAGCCGCCCCGACGCCGCCGGATCTGCTCAGGGTGAGCCTGCTCGACCGCGAGCTGCCGTTCGCGTGGCGACTGCGGCTCTTCTTCTGGTTCGTCGCGCGCCGGCTCGCCCGACTGGTTCAGCTTCGCCGTCCGGCAGCACGTGCCTGACAGCACCTGACCATGATCCACTGGATCAATACGCCTTGCACCGACCCCATAGGACGCGTGTTCGTGGCGGACGGCAGGGTCTATCGTGCGGTTTTCCGCGGGCGGGAGGACATCGCCCGCTCGGTCCTCGGCAACCGGGAAGTCGTCGCGCTGATGAATGAGGGGCTGATCGCGCGCATGTGGGAATCCGACCGCAAGGTGGACGGCTTTGATCTGGTCGTGGAGGCGGAAAAAGCGCCGTTCGACATCCCTTGCGAGCGGTTCACCCGGGCGACGCTGCGCGCGGCAGCGTTGCGATGGCTCGATACCTGCAAGCGACTGCTGCCGGCCGGCCTGGCGCTTTCGGACGCGCACTATGGCAATTACATGCTGTTCGGAGCGAACGAGCCGCGCTGGGTGGACCTCGGCTCCATCTGCCCGCCGTCCGCCGTGGCAAGGGAACAGCCCTTCAGGTCCTTCCGGAGGTTCTGGAGCGCGGTGCTGGCCCCGCTGGTGCTGATGGAGACACAGCCGCGCCAGTCCCGGCTCGCGCGCCTTGCCATAGCGGATCAACCCTACCAGGGTCCGCTGACGGTGACCGACGAGGCGCCGCTGTCGGTCGATGCGCCGGCCGCGGATTTTCTCGAGCGACTGCGCGGCGAGGTTGAAGGGCTTGGCGCCGGACAAGCCCTGGACAAGCTGAGGGAGTTCCTCATGGCACTTCCTCATGATGTGGCACCTGATGTCCCCGGAGAGAAAGCAGCGGACGCAGCGGTCTTGCAGGAAATCGAGCAGCAGTTCAGCGCAAATCGCATTGCTTCGGTCATCTGTCTGGGATCCGACGCATTCCGGCAGTTCTCCGGGACCTGGGGAAAGGCCGATTCGCTGGTGGTAGACCATCATGAAGGCGACCTGGACCGGCTCGGGCGCGGCCTCGGGAACGTGGACGGCGGCGGGCAAACCGCGCTTTATCTGGCGCATCCGGTCAATCGCATATTCACGAAGAGCCCGCCCAATGCGGAGGCGGTGATCGCTATCGATCCGCTGGCGAGATTCGCGCATGATTCGCACGTGGAGACGGAGAATCTTGCGCAGATACTCGGATTGCTCGCGAGCAAGCTTGCCGTCATCGTCACCAGGGCCGGCACGAAGCCGCGAACGGTCCGGATGCTGGAGCACGAGTTTCCGTCGGTCACTGCACAAGTGTTTTCGTGGCTTGGTTTCGGTCCTGCCGTCGTTGTCGGCAGGAAATGACCCATAGATATGGTGCGCACCGTCCTGGACAGGTTGCTGCGCCGATCCGGCGCGACCGAGCCGTGCGGCCCGGAAGCCCGCTACCGGCTGGGCGTCTCCTCCAACCTGTTCTCCGGCGTCCTGCCGGAGGGCGTCTACTACCCCGACTTCACGACACTGCTCGATCGCCGGCCGCTCGAATTCATCGCGGCCGCAGGGGAGGTGCTGGGAAAGCCGTGGACGAAGTGCACGGTCATCGACGTCGGTTGCGGCGAGGGAACGAGCACCACGGCGATCGGGAGGACCGGCGCGCGGGTGATCGGCATCGACGGCCGCCCCGAGGTCATCGCGCGCGCACGATACCTGCGGGACCGGCTCGGCTACGCCAACGTCGAATTTCGTGTCGGCAATGTGCTCGATGCCTCGCTGTGGGAGCAGGCGGACGCGGTATTCGTTTCCGGCCTGGTCCACCATCTCCAGCAGCCCTTTCAATTGATGGAGCTGATCGGAGCGCACTGCGCGGACTTCGCCTATTTCTGCACGCATCTCGCCCCGGCCGATGAGGCACTGCGCTCGGCTTCGCATTTCTCCAGGCTGCTGAGCGAGCCCGCGGCCCTGGAATTTCGCGGGCGCCGGTTGCAGGGGGTCCGTTTCTCGGAGGGCGGCAGCGGGCGCGAGAAAGGATTGCGCCGGCGGCGGCACCCGCGTGCCGGCATCGGGAATACGTACTCCTGGTGGCCGACCGAGGAGAGTTTCGTGAGCGCGATGAGCGCAGTCGGCTTTCCGCGGGGCAAGCGCATTGCCGCCAACGATCACCGCTTGCGGTATCGATTCTGCTTCCGTAGGGCCGGTGAGATCGCCGCGGGGGCAAGCGATGAGCGCGTTCCCTATCTCTGGGATCAGCCGCACCGGCCGACACCGGAGTCCGCCGTGGAGCGCGCACGCGCCGCGGACATCGATTTCCTGAGGAAGAACCGGATTGCCCCCGCGGTGATCGGCGATCCGGAAGTCGCCGCCAGTGTCTGCAGCCGGCTGCTGGCGGAGGGCGTACACCCCGGCACCATCGGAGCGCTTTCAAGCCTGGTGCGGGCCGGGCCCGCATTTGTCGTGCTCGCAGTGAACCGCATGGACGATCTCAAGTCGCACATCGGCGATCTCGTGACGCTGCGCGCATGCCAATACGCATTCACGAGCTTCACCCTGCGCGAGATGACCGAATATCCCGCGCTCGCCGACCCGGTTACCGGCGAGCCGGTGGCGGACCCGCAACCGTCCGCGATGCGGTATTGAGATGATCGGCGCGATCCGCTCCGGGACGGGCGTTCCTCCCCTGCTGGACCTGCGTGCCAGCGAGCTCGGGCGCGCGGGCGCACCGCCGTTCGATCACCTCCGGAGCGGCGGGATATTCGCAATCCGCGATGTTCCCGAGATCCACGATCTCGCCGGGGCGATCCGCGGGCTCGCCGCAGTCCTTGCCGGTCCGGAAGGCGCACGCAGCGTGTCCGGGCTCATGCACAATGGTCAAGTTCCCGGCCTCGAGGCGCTATCCGTTTTCTACCGGGCTCTCCGGCACCTGCGCGACTGCCGGTTCGTCGCGTGCCTGTTCTCCGACTTCTTTGGCGGGTTGGGGTTGCCCGCACCGGTGCTGGTGGATGCCGGCTACTTCAGGATCATGATTCCCCGCCATTATCGGGCTGCGCGGGACCACCCTGATCTGTTCGATCCGGCGGAATTCGGACCCGCCGATCCGTACGAGACCGAGCGCATGCTGCAGGATACGAAGTGGGGCGATGCCCATCGCGATATCGATGTCCGTCACACGCACTTTCAGGTCAACCTCTGGTTTCCTCTCCACGATGTGGGCAAGCAACAGACGCTCATCCTCTTTCCCGAGGCGTACCGCCGGAATATTTCCCAGTATCAGGCCCTGCCCGGTCCGGAAGAACCGGGTCAATGGGGATACGGCGAGCCGCTGCAGGTGCCGCTGCGCCTCGGGGACATGCTCATGTTCCATTCCCAGCACGTCCACGCTTCGCCAAGCCAGGCGCTGGACCGCAATCGATTCACCGTCGAGATCCGCGCGGCTGCGGGCTGCATCGACGACAACGGGCGCGTGTACCGCCGCTCGTTCTGGAGGCTCGAGAATTTCCGGCCGCGCGACGCGCAACCGGGGGATCTGTCCCTGCGCGCCGGGCAGCTTGCGCAGCCTGTCCCCGATCGGCCGACCCTCGAGCACGCGCTGGCAGGCGCAACCGCGCATGCCGTCGTTCATCGCCTGTTTCGACGGCCACATTGCAGCCTGCTCGCAGGCTACCTGCACCGGCACGATGAGGTTCTCGACGACGCGATGATTCTCGATGAGCAGGGCTGGAGGAAGATCCTCGATCGACTGAAGCAGTTTCCCCGGGGCGAGGACCTGTGGCTCCTCGTGGCGCGCCTGATGCTGCGGCAGAAGCAGCGAAATCTCGCGGCCGAGGCTCTCGACAGCGTCCAGGGCCGGACATCGAGCTATTTCTGGGCATTGGAAACCGGCCGCATCGCCATCGGAGCCGGCCTTCACGACATCGCGCTGTCGGCCTTTGCCGCCGCCGGAACCCACGCCGCGCGCTCCGATGCCGCGCTGGATCGCTATAGTCGCGATATGCCGCCACCGCGCAGTCCGGTCGTGCTGCAATTGCTGCCAGGCTGCGCCAAGCGCGCGGCCCGGAAATTCGCCCGCCTCGCGCAACGCATGCGGCGGAGCCCGTCCGCGTCCGCCGACCCGACCCTGTTCGACCACCGATACCTATGGGACTCCTCGCTGGTGCGGCCGGGTTCGGAAGGACGTCGCAGGCTGGCGGAGCGGGTGAGGCGCATGCTCGGCCCCGCGGCGAGCAGCGCCATCGGCAAGGTTGTGCGTTACATCAGGGTACGCTGAGGACCGGGGTCGGACGTGCAGAGCCTCTGGAACGAGCCCGAAGCCGCCGGCTACACGACCGCCATCGGGCTGCGCGTCTACACCTCGCGGCTGCTGGGCCGCGACGCGACGCTCGTGCTGCACGGCGGCGGCAACACCTCGGTCAAGATCCGCGCACGCAATCTCCTCGGCGAGGAGGAGGAGATCCTGCACGTCAAGGGCAGCGGCTGGGATCTCGAGACGATCGAGGCCGCAGGATTCGCGCCGGTGCGCATGGCGCACCTGCTGAAGCTCGCCCGGCTCGAGGCCCTGACCGATCCCCAGATGGTGAACGAGCTCGCCACCCAGGTGACGCGCGCGGGCGCGCCGGCGCCCTCGGTGGAAGCGATCCTGCACGCGATCCTGCCCTTCCCGTACGTGGATCACACGCATGCCGATGCGCTCCTCGCCATCACCAACACGCCCGACGGCGAGCGCCGCGCCCGCGAGATCTACGGCGCCGACACCGTCATCATTCCGTATGTGATGCCGGGCTTCGACCTCGCGCGGGAATGCGCGCGCCGGTTCGCTGCAGAGGCACACCAGGGCACCCTCGGGATGGTACTGATGAATCACGGCATCTTCTCCTTCGGGGCCACGGCGCGGGAGTCCTACGAGCGCATGATCGCGCTCGTCACGCGCGCGGAGGATTACCTGGCGCGCCACGGGGCGTGGGAACTGCCCCGGCCCGCCGCCGATGGCGTACCGCAAACGCTGCGAACGGAGCTGGCTCGGCTGCGGCGGGAAATCTCGGTCTGCGCCGGATCTCCGGTCATTCTGTCGGTTCATTCCGACTCCAAGTATCTCGCGTTCGCGCGGCGCTCCGACGCGGCGCGGCTCACCCAGCAGGGACCGGCCACGCCCGACCACGTGATCCGCACCAAGCGCGTGCCGATGCTCGGGCGCGACGTCAAGGCCTATGCGGCGGCCTACCGCGAGTACTTCGACCGGCATGCGTCCGCCGCGAAAGAGCCGAAGACTCCCCTCGACCCCGCGCCGCGCGTCGTCCTCGATCCCGCGTTCGGCATGGGCTGCGTCGGGCGCACCGCGAAGGATGCGCGCATCGTGCGCGACATCTACGACCACACGATCGACGTCATCCTGAGGGCGGCCGCGCTCGGCGGCTACCGGGCGCTGCCGGAGCGCGCCATCTTCGACGTCGAGTACTGGGACCTCGAGCAGGCGAAGCTCAAGAAGGCGGGCGCGCCGCCGGCGTTCGCGGGCGAAGTCGCGCTCGTCACCGGCGCCGCATCGGGCATCGGGAAGGCGTGCGTCGAAGCGCTGCTCAAGCGCGGCGCTGCGGTGATCGGTCTCGATATCGATGCCGGAGTGACGCGCCTGCTCGCGGGCCGCCCGGATTTTCTCGGCCTGAAGTGCGACGTGACCTCGGAGCGCGAGGTCGTGGATGCGCTGGAAGCGGGCGTGCGCGCTTTCGGCGGGATCGACATGCTGGTGCTCAATGCCGGCGTCTTCCCCGGCGGGCGAAGGATCGACGCCCTCGATGCCGCGGAATGGCGGCGCGTGATGGGCGTCAATCTCGACGCCAACCTCGCGCTCATGCGCGAGTGCCATCCGCTGCTCAAGGCTGCGCCAAACGGGGGGCGCGTCGTCATCATCGGCTCGAAGAACGTGCCGGCGCCGGGGCCCGGCGCGGCCGCCTACTCCGCCTCCAAGGCGGCGCTCACCCAGCTCGCGCGCGTGGCGGCGCTGGAATGGGGCGCCGACCGCATTCGCGTCAACACGCTGCACCCGAACGCGGTGTACGACACCGCGGCCTGGACCGGGGAGGTGCTCGCCGCGCGCGCCGCGCACTATGGAATGACCGTCGAGCAATACCGCAAGGGCAGCGTGCTCGGCACCGAGGTAACGAGCCGCGACGTCGCCGAGCTCGCGGCGGAGATGTGCGGCCCGCTCTTCGCCAAGACCACCGGCGCCCAGTTGCCGGTCGACGGCGGCAATGACCGCGTTATCTGA
>DATBMB010000017.1:0-5664 GCA_036555035.1 Burkholderiales bacterium
TCCAAGTCGTCGCCTCGTAGCCCGGGACACCGGCCTCCGCGACCGTCGGCACGTCCGGCAGCGCGGCGGTGCGCTTCGCGCTGGTGACCGCCAGCGCGCGCACCCGGCCCGCTTTCGCGAAGGGCGTGATCGAGTTCGTGCTTTCCAGCATGACGTGCACCTGGCCCGCGATGAGATCGTTGATGCCCGCCGCCCCGCCCTTGTACGGAACGTGGACGATCTGGGTGCCGGTCATGAACTTGAACAGCTCGAAGCCGACGTGGCCGGGCGTGCCGTTGCCGGAGGACGCGTTGAAGAGCTTGCCCGGGTTCTGCTTCGCGTAGCTCACCACGTCGGCGACGCTCTTGAACGGCGTCGACGGGCCGGCCGCGAGCAGCATCTGGCCCGTCGTCGTCTGCGAGATCGGGACGAGGTCTTTCTGGATGTTCACCGGCGGCTTGCGCAGCATGTTGGGGCTGATCGCCATCGCGCCGATCATGCAGTAGCCGATGGTGTAGCCGTCCGGCGTGGCGCGCGAGGTCAATTCCAGCCCCAACTGCAGCGCCCCGCCCGGCCGGTTGTCCACCACGACCTGCTGCTTCAACTGGCTCGTGAGCTCGGCGGCGAGCAGCCGCGCGACGGTGTCGGACGCGCTTCCCGGCGCCTGCGGCACGATCATGCGGATCGGGCGCGAGGGATAGTTCTGGGCGAGCGCCGGGCAGGCGAGCACGCCGGCCAGGATCGGGATGAGCAGGCGCAACCGATGCATGGGAGTCTCCGTATGAGCAGGTGATCGCCCGAGCGTAACATAGTACAAGTCGAGGAGAGCCCGCCATGCCAGCACGCGCCTTTGCATTGATCGCGATGTTCCTGCTTTTTTCCGGCGCGGCCGCGCAGAAGCCCCCGGTGTTCTCCGACCGCGAGGGCGCGATCCGCGGTCACGATGCAGTCGCCTATTTCGACCGCAAGGGCCCGGTGAAGGGCTCGAAGCAGTTCAGCCACTCCTGGCAGGGCGCGACGTGGTATTTCGCCAGCGCGGAGAACCGCGACAAGTTCGCCGCTGCCCCGGAAAAGTTTGCGCCGAAGTATGGCGGCTACTGTGCCTACGCAGTGGCAAACAACTACACCGCCGATATCGATCCGCGCGCGTGGTCGATCGTGGACGGCCGGCTCTATCTCAATTACAGCCTCGGGGTGCGCGATCGCTGGAACCGCGATATTCCCGGCAACATCCGCAAGGGCGACGCGAACTGGCCGGACGTGCTGAAGCGCTAGAATCCCGGCTGCATGCGCACGCAGCTGGTCACCATCCCCACCGACACGATCCCGCTCGACGGCGCGTTTCACGAGCCCGACTCCGGCAAGGCGGCGGGCGCGGCGCTGTACTTTCACGGCAACACGATGAACTTCTACGTCTGCGCCGCGCGCTTCCTGCCGCCGGTGCTGACGCGCCTCGGGCTCGCCTGCCTCGCCTTCAACCGCCGCGGGCACGACATCCTCAGCACGCGCATGAGCCGCGTCGCGGAAGGCGGCGCGTTCCAGTTCGTCCGTGAGTCGATAGCCGACAACCGCGCCGCCGCGGAGTGGCTCGAGGCGCGCGGCTTCCCGGCGCCGGTGGTGATCGGCCACAGCTACGGCGGCATGCTGGCGACGCAGCACGTCGTGGATCATCCGCAGACACCGGCGCTGGTGCTGCTTTCGGCGGGGCGCGGGGGGAAAGCGGCAGCCCGGGAGAGCGGCACGGAGCGGCTCTTCGCCATGGATCGCTTCGACGAGCTGCACGCGCGCGCGAAAGAGCTCGTCGCGGCCGGGCGCGGCAAGGAGCTCATGTTCACGCCGGGCTGGTGGTACGTGATCAGCGCGGAGAGCTTCCTCGACCGCATTGCGAACGTTCCCGACACGCTCGCGCTCGCGCCCAGGATCAAGTGCCCGGTGCTCGCCATCCGCGGCGGCAAGGAGGACGTCCACCGGTATCCCGCGGAGGAATTCCAGCGCGCCGCGGGCGGCCCGTGCCAGGTCGAGATCATTCCGGACTGCGACCACTTCTACAACAACCGCGAGAGCGAGGTCGCGAATATCGTTGCGTCGTGGCTGGCCGCGACGCTCGAGCTGGGCAAGGCGTGACGCGAAAAAAGGGGGCGCACGCCATTTCCAGATGATATATTTGGCGCGTGCCGAAGCCTGCGCGCTCCATTTTCACACCAAGAACAAGGCCCGCTCCCTCCTGAATGGCAGCTCCCACGGAAAGAACCCAACCCAACCCGGTCCAGGCTGGCCTGCAACCCAACCCGGTCCAGGTTGACCTGAGCCTGCAGGTCGGGAAATACGAAGTCCAGAAGCTCATCAGCAAGGGCGCGACAGGCACGGTCTACCTGGCGAAGGACACGTTCTCGGGCAACGAGGTCGCGCTGAAGACGATCGAGCCCGAGGTGTTTCGCGACCCCGAGTTCGGGACCGTCTACCGCCAGCAGTTCCTGAACGAGGCTTCGCTCGCCGGCAAGCTCCGACATCCGCACATCGTCGCGATCCTCGACGCGGTGATGCAGGAGCACTCCGGCTACATCGCGATGGAGTACGTCGACGGCCACGACTTGTCGCGCCATACGCGGCCCGGCCAGTTGCTGCCCATCGCTGACGTTCTCCAGCTCGGATTCAAGTGCTGCGGCGCGCTCGAGTACGCCTTCAAGGTGGGCGGCATCGTCCACCGCGACATCAAGCCCGCGAACCTGCTGCTCGCCCGGGGCGGCGAGGTGAAGATCTCCGACTTCGGGGCGGCGTACCTCCGCAAGAGCCAGGCTGTGAAGACCGCGGAGATGGGCTCGCCGTATTACATGTCGCCCGAGCAGCTGCAGCATCGGGAGCTTTCTTTTCAGAGCGACATGTACTCGCTCGGCGTGGTGCTCTACGAGCTCCTGACCGGCCAGCGCCCGTTCACGGCAGATAGCCTGGAGGCACTGCGCCAGAAGATCGTGCAGATTCCGCCGGTCGCGCCCAGCAACCTGCGCCGCGACCTGCCGAAGAAGATTGACGCAATCCTGCTGCACGCGCTCGCCAAGACGCCCGCGCAGCGCTACGCGACCTGGTCCGAATTTGCGCTCGCCTTGTCGGGCGTGGCCGAGAAGTTGCAGCCGCCGAGCGTGATCCCCGACAGCGAGAAATACGTCGCGCTGAAAAGGGAGCCCACGCTGGCGGGGCTGTCCGACGTGGAGCTCTGGGAGCTTGCGCGCACGGCGAACTGGGTGCGGGTCCCGCCCCTTACCACGATCATGCGCGAGAACGACAAGGGCCGGAAGCTCTTCTACCTCGGCAAGGGCGAAGCGAGGGTCACCCGCGGCCGACAACTGCTCAACATCATCCGCGAGGGCGAGTGCTTCGGCGAGATGGCCTACATCCGCGAGGGCGACGCGCCGCGAAGCGCGACGGTGACATCAGTGAAGGAGATGCTGCTCGCCGAGTTCGAGCCGGAGGCGCTCGAGCGGATGAGCACGGGCGCGCAGCTCTACCTCACCCGGGCGCTGGTGCGCAATCTCGCCGACCGCCTCGAGCTCGCGATCACGATGCCGGGCCGGTGACGCCCGCGTTCAAGGGCCGGCGCGAGGACGCGCGGCTGGTGACCGGGGGCGGACGTTATACCGCCGACTGGAACCTGCCGGGGCAGCTTCACGCGCATTTCCTGCGCTCGGACCGGGCGCACGCGGAGATCGCCTCCATCGATACCCGGCACGCGCTTGCCGCGCCCGGCGTCGTCGCGGTGCTGACGGGTGAGGACACCGCGCGCGCCGGCTTCAAGGTCGCGCCCCCGCTCGTGAAGTTTCCCGGACGCGGCGGCTCGGCATTGAAGGTCCCGCACCGCGACGTGCTCGCCCGCGAGCGCGTGCGCTTCGTCGGGCAGGAAGTGGCGATGGTGGTCGCGACGAGCGCCGCCGCCGCGCAGGACGGGGCGGAAGCGATCGTGGTCGAGTATCGCGATCTCCCGCCAGTAGTGGACGAGGAAGCGGCGCTTGCGCCCGGCGCGCCGCAGCTCCACGCCGATATCCCCGGCAATCTCTGCTTCGACTTCGAGTACGGCGACGCGGCGAAGACCGCGCAGGCGTTCGCGCAGGCCGCGCATGTCACGCGGCTGACGCTGGAATCGAACCGCATGGTGGGCAACCCCATGGAGCCGAAGGGCTGCCTCGCCGCGTACGACGCCGCGACCGGGACCTGGGATCTCTACTCCAGCACGCAGGGCCTCTCGCTCATGCTGGCGGGGCTGACGGGCGTAACCGGCATCCCGGCCGAGAAATTCCGCGTGCGCGCCCAGGACGTCGGCGGCGCGTTCGGCATCCGCTCGGATGCCTACGTCGAGTATTGCGCCGCGGTGCTCGCCGCGAAGACGCTTGGCAAGCCCATCAAGTGGGTGTCGTCGCGCTCGGAAACTTTCGTGAGCGACTACCACGGGCGCGCGGCGCGGCTCGGGGGCGAGCTCGCGCTCGACCGCGACGGCCGCTTCCTTGCCATGCGCTTCGACTGGATCGTCAACTCGGGTGCCTACCTCTCGCAGCCCGGCCCCCTCATCAACACCATGACCACCACGGCGCACGTGTCGAACGCCTACCGCATCCCCGCCGTATACGGCCGGCACCGGCTGGCGCTCACCAACACCACGCCGACCTCCGCCTACCGCGGCGCGGGGCGGCCCAACGTGAGCTATCTCGTCGAGCGCCTGGTGGAGAAGGCGGCGCGCGAGACCGGCGTCGACCGCGTGGCGCTGCGCCGGCGCAACCTCATTCCGAAAGACGCGTTTCCCTACCAGACGCCGATCGCGGCCTTCGTCTACGACAGCGGCGATCCGCCGGGGCTCCTCGAGCGCGCCGTGAAGCACGCGCGGTGGAAGAGCTTCGAAGCGCGCCGGGCGCAGGCCGCGCGCCGCGGCAGGCTCCGCGGCATCGGCTGCGCGATTTTCATCGAGCCCTCCGGCGGCGGCGCGAGCCCCAAGGAGCAGGCTGCGATCCGCTTCGACGCTGACGGCAACGCGCGTGTGTACGCGCTGGCGGGCCCATCCGGGCAGGGCCACGAGACGGTGTTCCCGGAGATCGTCGCTGAGGTCCTCGGCATGGATGCGGGACGCATCGCGCTGCGCGCGTCCGATCCCCTCGGGCCGAAGCTCGCGGGAGAGGGCACCATCTCCTCGCGCTCGATGATCTCGCATGGCGGCGCAATGGTGCATGCCGCGCGCGAGGTGATCCGCAAGGGACTGCCGCTCGCGGCGGCGGCGCTCGAGGCCGAACCTTCGATGGTCGCGTTCGAGCGCGGCCGCTACCGGGTCCGCGGCAGCCGCGCCTCCATCGGAATCTCGGAGCTCGCCGCACGGCACGCCGGCGCCGGGATGCCGCCGCGGGTATCGAGCTCGGGCCCGTAGCGGCGCGCGACCTCGCGGAACGGAAGCGAGATGTCGGTGCCCTTCACGCGGAACCTGCCGGCGCCGAACTCCAGGTCGCCGGACGAGACCTCCAGCTCCTTCGCCGCGAGGTCGGTTGCCTTCTTGATGACCTCCCTGGCGGTCGCGGCGAGCGCGCCGCCGTGCGCCATCATGCTGCGCGAGCCGATGGTGCCCATGCCCTGCAGCGCCGGGCCTTTCGGGTCGCTCGCCCGGAGGGAAATCTCTTCAGGAGAAAGACCCAGTATTTCAGCCACGACTTCCGG
>DATBMB010000089.1:0-16682 GCA_036555035.1 Burkholderiales bacterium
GTACCACCATTCGAGGCGGAACTCAGGGTGGCTGCCTTCGTCATGCGGGAAGCGCATGCGGTAGCCCGGCACGACGGGGGCGAAAGGCGTGATTCGGGATTCTGCTCCCACCACCCCATCCGTCCCAACTCGCTGCATCGAGTTGGTCGCTCGCCGGCTCGGAGGCATGCTCCTCGAATTCCCGGCTCGCCCTCCGGCAGGAGGGGATGTCGGCGCTTGAGCCACTGCCTTGGGCGCGGCGAGCGCGCCCGCCAGCAGGGCCAGCATTCGCCGCCTGACTGGGAAGAATCCTGATGACTTGCTGGTCACGGTTCGCGCTTCACCAGTCTTCGCGCACGGCGCGCACCACGTCCACGCCCATCGCCGCGCGGCCGCTCCACACCGCGGTGACGACGGCCGCGGCGATGATGAGCAGGGCGAGGCCTGCAAGCGGCAGCCACGGGAGGTTCACTTCCATGCTCCAGTGGAAGGACTGGCGGTTGACGACGTGGATGATGATCAGTCCCACGAGCCAGCCCGTCGCGAGGCCCATGAGGCAGCCCAGGGTCGCGACCACCGCGCCCTCGCAGCCCAGCATCGCGCCGATCTCGCGCCGCGTCATGCCGACGTGCCGCAGCACGCCGAATTCCCGGCGCCGCGCCAGGGCCTGCGCGCTGAAGGAAACGCTCACGCCGATGAGCCCGATCAGGACCGCGGCAATTTCGAGAGCGTAGGTGATGGCGAACGTTCGGTCGAACATGCGCAGCGAGATCTCGCGCAAATCGCGCGTGGTAGCGATCTCGAAGCCCGCGGCTTCAGGCAGCCGGCTGCGCAGCTCCCGCTGGACGTCGAGGCTGGCGGCTCCGGGCGCGAGCCACAGCGCGACGTCGTTGACGAGGCGGTCGCCAGTCAGGCTGGCGTAGAGCTCGCGGTTCATCGCGATCGCGCCGTTCTGCCGCGCGTAGTCACGCCAGATCCCGGCGATGGTGAAGTCCCGCGGCGCACCGCCGATCGGCAAGCGCACGCGCTCTCCCAAGCGCAGGCCGTAGAAATCCGCGGCCACCTCGGATACCCACACCGGGGGCGCATCGCCCGCGCGCAGTGCATAGGATGGGCTGGTCAGCGGCAGGATTTTTCCCGGGTCGGCGGCGTCGACCGGCCCCGCCAGCAGCGTGACTGGCGGGCGCTCCACTGCCAGCAGCAGATTCTGGGTGCGTATGAATGCGGCGCGCTCGACGCCCGGCGTCGCGGCGATGCGGGCCTGCTCCTCCGGCGTGAAGAACGCGGTTTCCCCGAACCGCGCCGGCCTGAGGTAGAGATCAGCCGGGAGCATCCGCTCGAGCCAGGACTCGAGGGAGGTGCGGAACGAGCTCACCATGATCAGCATCGACACCATCAGGCTGAAGCTGATGACGATGGCGGCGACGCTGATCGCTGCCTGGCGTGGCGTCGCTTTCAGCTGCGCGATCGCGATCGCGAGCGGCGCGCGCCCCGGCATGGGCAACCGCCCGAGGCAGTACTCGGCGAGGCGCGGCATGACCAGCACCGAGCCGAGGAGGATCGCTCCGATCGCGACATAGCCGGCGAGCGGAAGGCCGTCGATGGCGGGGGCAGCCGCGAGCAACAGCCCCGCTGCGATCGAGGCGATGCCCCACCCCAGGGTATGCAATTTGCGGAGTCCTTCCTCCTCGTCGCCCGCGCGCAATGCCCGCGCGGGGGAGCGCCGCGCGGCCTCCCAGGCTGGCGCCGCCGCGCCCACGGTCGCGAAGACAACGCCGAGGGCCGCGAAGAATGCGAGCGTGCCGGGCTCGACCCGGAGGCCCGCGACGATGCTTCGAAAATAGCCTGCCCCGAGATCGGCGCCCACCACGGCGAGGGCATAGCGCGCGAGCGCATAGCCGAGCAAGGTGCCGAGGATCGCGCCGGCAACCCCGATCGCGGTGCCTTCAGCGAGAAGCTGACCGAGCAGATTCGCGCGCGTGACTCCCAATGTGCGCAGGAGGGCGAGCTGGGTTCGGCGGCGCAACAGCGCCAGCACCTGCGAGGAAAACACGAGAAATGCGCCGGTGAACAAGGCAACCAGCGCGAGCATGTCGAGGTTGAGCCGGTAGGCACGGGTGAGATTCGCGCCGCGCGCGCCTTCGTCCTCCAGCGTCAGGACCTGCACGCCGGCCGGAAGCAGGGCGTGCAGCTCGCGCCGGAAGGCGGAAAGATCGGTGCCGGGCTTCAGGCGCAGGTCCACCCGGTTCAGGCGCCCGGGATGCGCGAGCCGCCATTGGGCCGCGGCGATGTCCATGACGCCCAGCCGCTGCCGGTATGCCCCCTGCGGCAGGAGCCCGACGACCTCGAGGGTCACGGCCGCTGTCCCCACCTGGACATCGAACCGGTCACCGGGCTTCAACCGCAGCCACTCCGCCGCGGACGGGCTGAGGAGTATCGCGTCCGCATCGAAGAGGTCCAGTGTCATGCTCGAGCGCTCTGGCAGCAGCGCCGGCTGGACCTGCGCCGCGCGGAGGGGATCGAAGCCGACGATGCGCAGCAGGTCCGGTCGTCCGGCGAGCGGCACCTCGAGGTCCACTGCCGGGTTGGCCGCCTCGACTTGGGGCAGGCGCGCGAGCTTCGGGTACCACGCTTCCTCGAACCCCGCGCGCGGGCCGCGCACCACGAGATCCGCCTCGCCAGCGAGGTGCCGCGCGGCCAGCTCGAATTCGTTGAGCGCGCTCGAATTGACGAGGTGGACAGCGACTCCCAGGGCCACGCCGAGCCCGATGGCGATGACGGCCAGCGCCGTGCGGCCGGAATTCTGGCGCAGCGGCCCCAGCACCAGCGCGTGCAGCACCGGGAACCGGCTCAAGTCTTCAACCCTTCGGCGGTGAGCGTGAGCACGCGGTCGGCGCTCGAGGCCGCGAGCGCCGAGTGGGTGACCAGGATGCCGGCGCCGGATTCGCGCTTCACCTGCTCGCGCAACAGCGCGAGCACCTGCTTCGCGGTTTCCGCGTCCAGGTTGCCGGTGGGCTCGTCGGCCAGCACCAGCTGCGGCCGGTGCACCAGGGCGCGCGCGATCGCGACCCGCTGCATCTCGCCGCCCGAGAGCTCGCGGGGATAGGCTGCCGCCGCCGCGGCGAGCCCGACCGCGGCGAGCATCTCGGCCAGGCGCGCCTGGATCTCCACAGGGTCCTTGCCGTTGAGAGCGAGGGGCAACGCCACGTTCTGCGCCACCGTGAGGTGGGGCAGCAGGTGAAACGCCTGGAATACGAAGCCGATGGCGGCCCGGCGCAGCAGCGTGCGCGCCGCATCGTCGAGCGACGGAATGTCCCGGCCGTCGAGCAGGATGCTGCCGGCGTCCGGCGGATCGAGCCCCGCGATCAGGTTGAGCAGCGTCGACTTGCCGACCCCGGACTCGCCGACGATGGCGACGTACTCGCCGCGCCGGACTTCCAGCGAGACATCCCGCAGCACCTCGCGCGGGCGCGTTCCGCCGAAGGATTTCGCCAGGCCCCGGATCGTCAGCATCGCAGTGCAAACGATGGTACCACGCGTTTCGAGCGGGGCCCCGGGAAGGGTCAACCGGGAACAGCTTGGGGATATGGACTGACTAAGCTAGACTGGCGGCCACAAACTCGAAACGAGGAGGGAACATGAAGCGCAGCGTCATGGGTTCGTTGCTGTGGATTGCCGGGTCAACCCTGGCGGCGGGGACGGTCCTCGCGCAGTCCTATCCCACCAAGCCGATCCGCGTGATCATTCCGTTTGGCGCGGGGGGGTCCACGGACGTGCTGGTGCGGATCGTGGCGGCGAAGATGCCGGAGGGCCTGGGCCAGCAGGTGGTGATCGACAATCGCACCGGTGCCGGGGGCATGATCGGAACGGACATCGCCGCAAAATCGAACCCCGACGGCTATACGGTGCTCGGCACGGGATCACCGCACGCCATCTTTCCGCACCTCTACAAGAAAGTGCCGTTCCACGCCCTGAACGACTTCAGCCCGATCATGCAAATCGCGAGCCAGCCTTACGGGCTCGTCGTGCATCCTTCGCTTCCCATCCGGTCGGTGAAGGACCTGATCGCACTGGCGAAGAAGGAGCCGGGCAAGCACAACTACGCCTCCTCGGGCCAGGGCGGCGCGATGCACCTCTTCCAGGCGCTTTTCGTCAGCATGGCGGGCATCGACATGGTTCACGTCCCCTACAAGGGCAGCGGTCCCGTGCGGAGCGATCTGCTGGGCGGCCAGATCAAGATCGGATGTCTCGGGCTCTCCAGCATCATCCAGCACCACCACGCGGGACAACTCCGGATCATCGCGGTGACGACCGCCAAGCGCTCGCCGGAGCTGCCGGACATTCCCGCCATCGCGGAAACGCTGCCGGGTTATGACACCTCGCTGTGGACGGGCTTTCTCGTGCCGCGGGGAACCCCGGCGGCCGCCGTCAAGCGCCTCCACGGCGAGCTGACGCGGCTGCTCCGGACGACGGAGGTGCGAAGCTTGTACCAAAAGGCGGGCACCGATGTCGTAATGACGGATCCGAAGGCCTTCGGCGAGTTCCTCAAGGTCGAGTACGCCACCTGGGGCAAGGTCGTGCGCGACCTGAAGCTCCAGGTGAACTGACAATAAAGTGACGAATACGGGTGACGAATACGGGTGACGATTGAAGGTGACGAAAAGCCGTAACGCTCGTTCATCACCGGTATCTCGTCACCATTATCTCGTCACCCTTAATCGTCACTCGCGCGGCGCGCTGATTTTGAATGCCGCGCGCTCCTGTTCGTCGAGCTGCGCGACGAGGCCGGTTTCCCAGGCGAGGTACTGCCTCATCGCCTCCCGGTTGCCGGCGTGGCGGTCGTGGACAAAGAACAGGTAGTCGATGCAGTCGGCGTCGGCCGGAATGGACGGCGAGGCCTCGGTCGCGTAACCCGCGCGCGTCCACGCCGCGAACCCGCCGTCGAGCCGCTTTACGTCCTTCATCCCGGCCTCCAGGAGCTCGGTTGCGGCAAGCCGCGCAAGATCGGGCTCGTCCGCGACGAGCACGACCGTTCCCTGCACGTGCGCCGCGTCAGCGGCGAGGCGCGGACGGATGCTCCAGCGGCTGCCCGGAACATGCGCCTTTCGGAAGCTCATGCTGGCGTTGAGATCGAATACGGCGCAGCGGCCCGCGTTCAGGGCTTCCCGCAGATCGGCGGCCGATAGCCGCGGCACCTCGGGCAACGAGGGACCGGGGTGCGCTGACCCGCGAAGACCGGACTTCGCTCCGCCCTCGAGCACCCAGGCGTCACAGCCCAACTGCTTCAGCCAGCTCGCCACGACCGGGGCCCGGACGGCCTCGCCGCCGTCGATCAGGACGATGCGCGCGTTGCGCACGGCGACCCATTGGTCGGTGGACTGGATGAGCTGACCCCCGGGGGCGTGAACCGATCCGGGGATTGCGCCCGCCGCGAATTCTTCCGGCGTGCGGACATCGCACAAGTACGTGGTGCGTTCCGGATCGCGCAACCAGTCCCGGACCCGGTCCGCGTTTGCGGATGCAACGCCAAAGCGCTCCGCGAGGTCGCGGGCGCTCTTCTGGAGTTCGGGCATGCGCTTCGGGTCGATCTGATCCGGGTAACGCCGCGTGCTTCCGCGCTCCAGCTCGAGGTCGGCCAGGACCCACCCCTGCGTGCCGTTCTCCAATGCGGCGACGGGATTGGAAATGCCGAAGTTGATGAGCGTCTGCGCCCCGATGATGCTGCGGGTGCGCCCGGCGCAATTCACCACGATGCGGGTCTGCGGGCTCCGGACCATGCTCTGCGCGCGGTAGGGCAGCTCGGCGTTGGGGCAGCAGATGCCGCCGGGGATGTTCATCTTCTGGTATTCGGCCAGCGGGCGCCCATCGAGGACGATGAGATCCGCGCCCGCAGCCTGCATGCGGGCGAGCTCCTGCACCGTCACGCGCGGTGTATGACACGCGTGCTCCACGAGCTCGCCGAACACCTTGCTCGGGACGTTGACGCCCGAGAAGAGGCCGTAGCCGGCCGCGGCCCATCCCCGGGTTCCGCCGTCGAGCACGGAGACGTCGGTGTAGCCCAGCGCGGCAAGCCGGTTCGCGGCGCGGCCCGCCACGCCGAGCACGCCGTCGTCGCACACGACGACCGGCGTTGATTTCCTCGGTACCAGGCCACCCACGTTGAGCTCCAGCCGGCTGTAGGGCAGCGGCGTTGCGAACAGGAGGTGCGAGGCGCCGAACTGGCCGGCTTCACGCACGTCGAGAAGAGCGATCTCGCCCGAGCCGTTCAGCAGGGATTTCAGTTGCCGCGGAGTCACGGTATTCATGACTGACTGGATTCCCGCCTTCGCGGGAATGACGCGCTACTTGTGAGGCTCGCGCTTCGGAGGGCCGCCGCCGAGCAATGCGGCGGCGGGGCGGTGGAGTTTTCTGTGCGCCGGGGGCGCGGCGGCCTGGCTCGGCGCGGCTCGCGGCGGCGAGGGTTCGTAGGGCTTGGTGTAGTCGAACGCGTGCGGCGAGGAGCGGGCAGGGATGGGCTGCGGCTTCGCGTGGGGATGCGCCTTGGGCTCGGGGCGGGGCCGGTGATGCGGGGCGGCTCTCTCGGAGTGCGTTTCACGCGGGGGCGACGGATGGCGGGATTCGGCGAGGGACCCCGGGGCAGCGGCGCGCGGCAGCTTGCGCTTGAGCATCCGCTCGATGTCCTCGAGGTACTTCATCTCCTCGGGGCTGACCAGGGAAATTGCCTCGCCCGGGAGCCCCGCGCGGCCGGTGCGGCCAATGCGATGCACGTAATCCTCCGGCGTGTGCGGGAGCTCGAAATTGATGACGAAGGGCAGTTCCTCGATGTCGAGTCCGCGCGCCGCGATGTCAGTCGCCACGAGCACCGGCACTTTTCCCTGCTTGAACTCCTCGAGCGCCTGCATGCGCTCGGCCTGGGTACGGTCGCTGTGGATCTCCTTCGCCGCGACGCCGTCCTGCTTCAGCTGCCGGGCGAGGCGGTTCGCGTCGCGCTTCATGCGCACGAAGACCAGCGCCTGGCGCATGTCCCGCGAGCGGATGAGGTGGACGAGCAGCGCGCGCTTGCGCGGCCCGGGAACGGCGAAAACCTGGTGCGAGACGAGCTCGGCGGGGGCGTTGCGCGGCGCGACCTCGACGGTCACCGGCGCATGCAGCAGCTCTTTTGCGAGCCTGCGCACCTCGTCCGGGAATGTTGCGGAGAACAGCATGTTCTGCCGCTGCCTGGGCAGCACGGCGAGAATGCGCTTGATGTCGGGAATGAAGCCCATGTCGAGCATGCGGTCGGCCTCGTCGAGCACCAGGAACTCGACCCGCGACAGGTTGACGCTCTTCTGGTGCAGGTGGTCGAGCAGCCGCCCGGGTGTCGCGACCAGAATCTCCACGCCGGCGTGCAGCACCTTCATCTGCGGATCGATGTCCACGCCCCCGTAGACGACTGTCGAGCGCAGCGGCAGGTAGCGGCTATAGGTCCGGACGCTTTCCTCCACCTGCGCCGCGAGCTCTCGCGTCGGCGTGAGGATCAGCACCCGCAACGGATGCCGCGCCGGTGACAGGCTCGTGTTGGCCTGAGGCGCGAGGAGCTGGAGCAGGGGCAGCGCGAATCCCGCCGTCTTGCCGGTCCCGGTCTGCGCGGCGCCCATCACGTCGCGGCGCTGCAGGATGGGCGGAATCGCCTTGACCTGGATCGGCGTCGGCTCGTCGTAGCCCTGATCGGCGATCGCGCGCAGCAGCTCGGGAATCAACCCGAGAGCGGGAAAGGACGGCTTGGGTGAACTCGGAGCGTCCAGCTGGGAATGAGAGGTGCCGGATGGAACCAAGGCTACTACGGCCGGCAACGGCGCTCGATATAGGTTCTATTCACGGGGCGTGATTATACCTTGCTGCACCGCGTCGCACTACGAGGCGGTTTCTGGTAGATTTCCACCTGCACCGTAGCCGGGAAAGCCCGAACGCAGCGCATGAACATTGCAACCGAACTCCAGGCGGTCCAGCAGGGCGGCTATCCGCTGATCCTCACGCTCGACACCCACGGGGTGCCGCATCGCTGGATCAGCTGGCAGCACGCCTGCTACTACTATTCCAAGGACCAGGTCGCTTGGGCGATGGGGGCGCAGGCCTTCACCGTCTACGGCGGCATGAACCGCCTGACCGGCCGGCGCTCGAGCATCACTTCGTCGAGCATCATCGCGATCAAGGGCAAGGCGATGGCGATGAAGTCGTTCAGCCAGGTGCCGCCGCTGAACAATCGCGAGCTCTTCCACCGTGACCGCCAGATCTGCGCCTACTGCGGCGGCATGTTCCCGATCTCGCGGCTCACGCGGGATCACGTGACGCCGTTCTCGCAGAGGGGCAAGGACAGCTGGATGAACTCGGTCACGGCGTGCCGCGCCTGCAACGAGCGCAAGGGCAACAATACGCCGGAGCAGGCCGGCATGGAATTGATCTACCTGCCATACGTGCCGAACCGCGCGGAATACCTGATCCTCACCAACCGCCGCATCCTCGCCGATCAGATGCAATTCCTCGCGCAGCACGTGCCGGCGCAAAGCCGCCTGCGCCAGGCCGTCGCGTAAGCTAGCGGCACACCGCCATCGCCAGCGCCTGCAGCACGTCCCCGGAGCGCTCGCTCTGGACGAAGGCCGCCACGTTGAGGTCAGCAGTCTTCCAGCGCGGATCGAGGCTGAAGCGGCGCGCCAGGCTGGCTTCGCCTCCGGAATCGACGGGGTAGGGGCCTGCCAGCTCCCGCACCACGAAATCGTGCCGCAGCCGCTTGCCCCGGTTCTCCCCGGCTTTCACCTCGTTCGAGAGATTGTTCTCGTAGAGCGCCAGGAAGGCCTGCGCCCCGGCGCGCGCCGCGGCGTCGGGAACGGTCGCAGTGCCGGTCACATCGAGCACGGCGGGATCGCCGGGCGCGAGCTGCAGGCTGATTCTCGCCCGCGCGGGGTCGCGGTTGAGCGCGCCCACGCGTTCACCAAAGCCATCGAACACGGTGCCGCGCCGGTAATCCTTGCCGTTCAGCAGCAGCTGGGGCGTATACACCACGCGCGCCCGGTTGCGGATGCTCGCCGCCCGCTGGCGCCCGCTGTATTGCGGTTTGGAGAACGGATCGCGCCAGCCCAGGTAATTCCAGTAGTCCACGTGGAATGCCAACGCGACGACGCTGGCCGGACCGTGGCCCCGGGCCGGAAGTTCGCTCACCCAGCGGTCGGTAGGCGGGCAGCTGTTGCATCCCTCCGAGGTGTAGAGCTCCAGCAGCGCCACGCTCCGCGCGCCGCTCTCGGCGATGCAGGGGGCCGCTTGCGCCGGGGTGATAGCGGCGGCCATCAGGAGGGCGGCGGCGAGCCGGGTGCGATTCCGGTCCATGACCGCATATACGTCGGGAATCGCATTTTGGGTGCGACTGCGCGCTGCCGGCGCACCGCTCCCGGGGCCCGGAGGGACGACCTGCTAGAATGCCGTCCTGTCCCGTCACCGAGCGCCTGACGCGCCGCATCCCTGTGGAGTTGCACCTTGTCCAGGTCATCGCGGTCTATGCGCTTCCGGTGATCTTCGCGATTACGCTCCACGAGGCCGCGCACGGTTACGTGGCCCGTCATTTCGGCGACATGACTGCGTACCGGGAAGGCCGGGTGAGCCTCAACCCGCTGCGCCACATCGACCCCTTTGGCACGGTCGTGCTGCCCCTCATCCTGCTCGGGCTGACCAAGCTCGTCGGCGGCGGCATCATCTTCGGCTGGGCCAAGCCCGTACCGGTCAATTTCGGGAACCTGCGCCATCCCAAGCGCGACATGCTGTGGGTCGCGGCGGCCGGCCCCCTGAGCAACTTGGCGATGGCCCTGCTCTGGGCGCTCGCATTGAAGGTCGGCCTCTCGCTCGAGGGGAGCGCTTTCGCGCTGCCGCTGGCGCTGATGGGGGCGGCGGGCGTGTTCTTCAACATCATCATCATGGTGCTGAATCTCGTGCCGCTGCCGCCGCTCGACGGGGGACGCATCCTGGTGAGCCTGCTTCCGCATGGGCTCGCCTGGCGCGTTGCGCGCATCGAGCCCTACGGCTTTCTGATCCTCATCCTCCTGCTTCTGACCGGTGTGCTCGGCGCCATGCTGTGGCCCGCGATCGGCGCGCTGATGGCGCTGGTGGCAGGAGCGATCGGCCTTCCGATGAGCGATCTCATCCGGCTGACGAGCATCATCTAGACTCCAGGGAGCCGGCGACGATGTTCGTCAACCGCGTACTGTCGGGCATGCGTCCCACCGGGGCGCTACACCTCGGGCACTTTCACGGCGTGCTCAAGAACTGGGTGAAGCTGCAGCACGAGTACGAATGCCTGTACTTCGTCGCCGACTGGCACGCGCTGACCACGCACTACGACACGCCCGAGGTCATCGAGCAGAACGTCTGGGACATGGTGATCGACTGGCTGGCGTCGGGGGTCGATCCCGCGCAGGCGACCCTCTTCATCCAGTCGCGGGTGCCGGAGCACGCCGAGCTGCACCTGCTGCTCTCGATGGTGACGCCGCTCGGCTGGCTCGAGCGCATCCCGACCTTCAAGGACCAGCAGGAGAAGCTCGCCGACCGCGACCTTTCTACTTACGGCTTTCTCGGCTACCCCCTGCTGCAGAGCGCCGACATCCTGATCTACCGCGCCAACCTCGTCCCGGTCGGCGAGGACCAGGTGCCGCACGTCGAGTTCACGCGCGAGATCGCGCGCCGGTTCAATCACGTGTTCGGGCGCGAGGAGGGCTTCGAGCAGAAGGCGGAGGCCGCGATCAAGAAGCTCGGCGCGAAGCGCGCGCGGCTCTATCGCCAGCTGCGCACCAAGTTCCTGGAAAAAGGGGATGCGGACGCGCTGGCGGCGGCGCGCGAGCTGGTCGGCGAAGCGCAGAACCTGCCGATGGGCGACCGCGAGCGGCTGTTCGGCTTTATCGAAGGCGGCGGCAAGGTGATCCTGTCCGAGCCGAAGGCGCTGTTGACCGAGGCCTCGAAGATGCCGGGACTCGACGGCCAGAAGATGTCGAAATCCTACGACAACACGATCGGCCTGCGAGAGGACGCGGAGTCGATCACCCGGAAGATCCGCACTATGCCCACGGATCCGGCGCGGGTGAAGCGCTCGGACCCCGGCACCCCCGAGAAATGCCCGGTCTGGCCGTTTCACCTCGTCTATTCCGACGAGGCGCGCAAGCAGTGGGTGCAGGCCGGCTGCCGCGGTGCAAAGATCGGCTGCCTGGAGTGCAAGCAGCCGGTGATCGAGGCCGTGCTCGAAGAGCTGAAGCCGATGCGCGAACGGGCGCAGCGCTATCTCGACGATCCGACGCTGGTGCGCTCGATCATTGCCGACGGCTGCGAGAAGGCGCGCAAGCAGGCGCAGGAGACGCTGCGCGAGGTGAAGGACGTCATGGGCCTTAACTATTCGTGAGACTGTGTTTTGCCTTGAAGGACGGGTAGAATATCGGCATGCCAGCATCGCCTTATCCGGGCGGTGGCCAGCTGGCCTCTCGACCGGATGAAGTCACCGGCGGCTCCCGCCAGCCGGCAGGCAACTTCCCCCCCAATTTTCCGCGGAACCAGCCCCGCACCGGCGCCGGCGCGCGCGGCGGGCATGGACATGGCTGAAACCGCCGCAATCATTCCGGTCGCGAAGGTCTACGGCGAGCCCGTGCTCGAGGTGCCGTATGACCTCTACATCCCGCCGGATGCGCTGGAGGTGGTCCTCGAGCAGTTCGAGGGCCCGCTCGACCTGCTGCTCTACCTGATCCGCAAGGAAAACATCAACGTGCTCGACATCCCGATGGCGCGGCTGACCGCCCAGTACCTCGAGTACGTGGAGTTGATGCGCACTCGCTCGCTCGAGCTCGCCGCCGAGTACCTCCTGATGGCGGCGCTCCTGATCGAGATCAAGTCGCGCATGCTGCTGCCGCGGCCGGCCCCGGGCGCGCTGGAGGAGGACCCGCGGGCGGAGCTGGTGCGGCGCCTGCTGGAGTACGAGCGGATGAAGGCTGCCGCGGAGCGCCTGAACGAGCTGCCGCAGGCGGGACGCGATTTCTCGATGGTGCAGGTGCTGTTCGACCAGGCCGTCGCCGAGCGGCTGCCGGAAGTGAGGCCCGAGGACCTGCGCACGGCGTGGCTGGCGCTGATCGCGCTGGCCAGGATGAACCGCCATCACCGCATCACGCGCGAGCAGCTTTCGGTGCGGGAGCACATGAGCCGCATCCTGCGTCGGCTGAACGAGTCGCGCTTCGTCGAATTCGGCGAACTGTTCGATCCGCGGCACGGCATTGCGATGCTGGTGGTGACGCTGCTGGCGGTGCTGGAGCTCGCGCGCGAGGGCCTGATCGAGGTGAGCCAGCACGCGGCCTATGCGCCCATTCACGTGAGGCTGAAGACCGGCCATCTCATGGCCGTGTCATGACAGGAAAATCGAACCATGCCCATTCTTGACGCCGGACAAATGAAGATCGTGGTGGAGGCCGTGCTGCTGGTGAGCCAGGAGCCGCTCCCGCTCCCGGAGCTGAAGAAGCTCTTCGACGAGGAGCCTTCGACCGACGCCCTGCGCCGGGTGCTCGAGGAGCTGCGCCGGGACTGGCAGGGGCGCGGCGTCGAGCTGACGCACGTTGCGTCCGGCTGGCGGTTCCGCGCACGGCCCGAGATCCAGAAGTTCATCGATCGGGTGAGCCCCCAGAAGCCCCCGCGCTACTCGCGCGCGGTGCTGGAGACGCTCGCCATTATCGCCTACCGCCAGCCCTGCACGCGCGGCGACATCGAGGAGATCCGCGGTGTGGTGGTGTCGCCCAATATCATCAAGGCGCTGGAAGCGCGCGGCTGGATCGACGTGGTGGGGCACAAGGAGGTGCCCGGCCGGCCGGAGCTGCTCGCCACGACGCGCGCATTCCTCGACGATCTCAACTTGACGTCACTGGAGGCGCTGCCGCCTCTCGATGACCTGGGTTCCCTGGTCGAAACGGCGCAGGCCGCCGTGGCGCCGCCCGGCGTCTCGGAGGGGTCGAATCCCGAGGTGATCGAGGAGCCGCGCCGGGCCGCCGCCTAGCGCGCCGGCACCGCGGCGATCACCTCGATCTCGAGGAGAAAGTCGGGCTCAACGAGCGAGGTGATGACGAGGGTGGTGCTCGCCGGGCGCGTCTTCAGGTGAGCGAAGCGCGCGTCGCGCACTTCGCGGAACACCTTGGTTTGCGAAAGATTGGTCAAATAAGTAGTTGTCTTCAGCACGTTCTCGAAGCCCGCGCCGACTGACTTCAGCACCGTCTCCAGGTTGTCGTAGACCCGCTCGACCTGCTCGCGGAAATCCCGGCTGGCGAGCTGGCGCTGCGCATTGACCGGAACCTGCCCGGAGACGAACAGCAGCCGTCCCCCTTCGACCTCCACCACGTGGCTGTAGGACTTCGGATCGTAGAAATCCGGCGGGCAGCTGTAGCGAACCTTGAATCCCGGGGCGAATTTCCTCGGGGCGGCGTGCCGGCCTGACCGGCGCGCGCGGCGCAAGGGGGTGCGTCGTCTCATGGGGGCCTCCTTGTCGTGGATCGGTTAGCCGGCCGGCTCGAGGCGCGCCAGCACGCCGCGCGGCTCGTCGGTAAGCAGGTACAGCAGTCCGTCGGGACCGTTGCGCACGTCGCGGATGCGCCCGACGACGTCCTTCAGCAACCGCTCTTCCTTCACCACTTTCTCGCCGTCCAGCCGGAGCCTCACCAGCATCTGGTCGCGCAGCGCGCCTACGAAGAGGTCGCCGCGCCAGCGCGGAAAGCGCTCGCCGGTGTAGAACGCCATGCCGGAAGGCGCGATCGAGGGCACCCAGTAGTGCAGGGGCTGCGCCATGCCGGCCTTCGCCGTCCCTTCGCCGATGCGCGTGCCAAAGCCGTAGTTGACACCATAGGTGATGACCGGCCACCCGTAATTGACGCCGGCGCGGATCACGTTCACCTCGTCACCGCCCTGCGGCCCATGCTCGTGGGCCCACAGGAGCCCTGTCCCGGGATGCAGCGCCGCGCCCTGGATATTGCGGTTGCCGAGCGTGTACTTCTCAGGCTTCCAGCCGGGCCTGCCGACGAAGGGGTTGTCCTTGGGCACGCGCCCGTCGTCGTGCAGGCGGATGACCGAGCCGGCGTGATCGTCCGGCTTCTGCGCGCGGTCCTGCTCGCCGCGGTCGCCGAGCGTAATGTAGAGAAATCCCTCGCGGTCGAACACCAGCCGCGATCCGAAGTGCCGGCCGCCGCCCGACTTGGGCAGCTGGCGGAAGATGACCTGGACGTCTTCGAGCCTTCCGCCGGAGAGCCGGCCGCGCGCGACCTCGGTGCTGTAGCCGCCTTCCCCGCGCGCGGCGAAGGAAAGATAGACAAGGCCGTTCTCGGCAAAACGCGGATGGAGTGCGACGTCCATCAGGCCGCCCTGGCCATAGGCCGCAACCGGGGGCAGTCCGGACACCGCTTCAGGCACAAGCTTGCCGTCCCGGGCGATGACCCGCAGCCTGCCGGGGCGCTCGGTGACCAGCATGCGGCCATCGGGCAGGAATGCGAGCCCCCACGGATGCTCGAGCCGTTCCACCAGCCGGACGACGCGAAAGGCGTGCTCTTCGGAGGTGATCGTCTGCGCGCCGGCGGGGGCGGGGCCGAGGCCGAGAGCGGCGCTCACCAGCGTCACGGCGTGCGCACTCACGATGCGCTTCATAATGGGGCCAGGTTCGAATTTCTGCATGGCGGTTATATCAGAAAACCGAGCCTGTCCCCATTAAGGGAACCGGCCGGATCCCGAAATCCAGCGTCTGCAGATCGCCGATCACGTAGGTTGCCGGAGCGCTCACGCCAGCGACCGTCCCGGGATCGATGCGCAGCGTCTCCTGTCCCTTGACGTTGCGCACGCGCTCTATGATCGCGCGGTGCTCATGACCGTTGCAAACCAAGTCGTAGTCGCCCGTGAGCGCCATCGCCCGGGCGTAATGCGGGTAGTGCACCAGGAAGATCCGCCTTTGCGCGAGCGCCAGGGATCCGTCCTGCCCGTAGTAGTGCACGCGGTTCGCGGGCTCCTGCGCAAACCGGGAAAGATGAAACAGGTCGCCCGCATTGTTGCCGTGAATGAGGTGGATCGGCAGCCCCAATCCGATGATCGCGTGCAGCGTGGAAGGCGCGATCAGGTCGCCGCAGTGCAGCACTGCCTGGGCGCCGAGTGACTTGGCCTCGGCAACGGCGGCAGCCAGCGGCTCGCGATGATCGTGACTGTCGGAAACAATGCAGATTTTCAGGTTCCACCTCCGCCGGAATTGTAGCCGATGCGGGGTAGGAGCCCCTGACACAGTGAAACACGCGTGCGTTGCGAGCCAGAATCGGTGATGACGCGAAGGACGGCGCAGGGCATATGTCGTATATGGCCAAGCTGGCCGACAAAGTGTCCCGCGCAGGGCGGAGCAGGTTCCAAGCGTCGTGTGCTTGGATGCGACCCCGGAGCGGGACATGGGAGCGCCGGAATGCACGGGACTCACACGCGCCTGCGCGGTCGCATCCCCTCAAGCGGGGTCCCTGCTCCACGCTCCGGCGCGTCGCCGATTCTGGCCGCAACCCCGCCTTAGGCATCTGAATTTCCAATGGCATCTCGGGGGCTGGCACGAGTTTTGGCCCATGGCTTTGTCGCTCCCCTTGTCAATATCGACATATTGACTGCGGCTCGCTTCGCGCCCTGAGCCGAAATCGTGACAGCGCATCGCGCGTTTCACTGTGTCAGGGGCTCTAAGGATTTTCTATGGCGGTATAACCTTTTTTTTGCGTGCGCCGCCCCCTGCGCGTTTAGAATCTGCGCAGTTGAGAGGGGGTCTTGATGTTCACCAGCAATCCGTTTGCCGGGCTTTCGGCGTCCATACCGGCCGCCGTCATGCAGGGCTATGTCGTTGCCATGATCTTCCTGGTCGTGGCTGGAACGCTGGTCGACATCGTGCACAAGGGCAGCGCCAGGTATTTTTTCGATAACTGGCGGAAATCGAGTGGCGGCAAAGCGCAGCCGGTCGGCGGCGGCGAGCTGGTCTCGATCGCGATTGCCACGGGAATGGTGGACGTCCTGGCATCCGGGGAATTCTGCAACGCGCGGCGCCGGGTGGCCCATCTGCTGACGATGTACGGATTCGTGATCTACGTCATCACCACCGCCATCATGATATTCGGCTACCCGACGCCCGCGACCCCGACGCCCGCCATCCTGCCGCAACTCTGGTGGATCGGCGGCTTGATGGTGTGCCTGGGCGGATACTGGTTCTGGTTCTTCATCCGGGTCGATGTCGCCGCCGAGGGCAGCTCGCCCTTCCGCGTCATGCGCGCGGATCTGTTCATCCTCTCGCTGCTGGCGAGCGTGACGCTGGGCCTCGTCTGGGCCTTCCTGCAGGCGCGGGGCAGCTCCGGCGCCAGCGCGCTCTTCGGCTTGTATATCCTCGCCACGACGGTGCTGTTCGGATCGGTGCCGTGGTCCAAGTTTGCGCACATGTTCTTCAAGCCCGCCGCGGCTTTCGAGAAGAGGGTTTCCTACGCGAACGGCACCCGGAGCAACCTGCCCGGGCCAACCGACAAACCCGAGGTGTTCGGCAGCGCCCGCGAACAGCCCCGGCATTACTGATCAGCCAAACACAGGGTGTTACTCGGGAGAACGCTCAAGCCATGCCGACATTTGTTTACATGACCCGGTGCGATGGTTGCGGACATTGTGTCGATATCTGCCCG
>DATBMB010000102.1:0-27413 GCA_036555035.1 Burkholderiales bacterium
TCCACCGATTCCCGGACGTCGCGGTTGTAGAAATAGGTGATGTTCATGAGCGCGGTGTCGAGCGCGCCGGTATTCTCGCCCACCCGCAGCATGCGAATGACAAGCGGCGGGAACACCCCCAGGTTCTGAAAGGTCTCGCTCAAGCTCTCCCCCGCGGTGATCTGCTGGCCCGCGCGCACGAGGCCGTCCGAGATGACCCGGTTGTTCACGACGTCCTCGCTCGTCTTGATGGAGTCGAGCACGGTGATCCCCGAGCGGTAGAGGAGCGCGAAGACGTTCGCGAAGCGCGACAGGATGATCTTGAGCAGCGTCGGCCCGATTAGCGGCAGGCGCAGCTTCGTGTAATCCCACCAGTAGGCCGCCCGCGGGCTGCGCTGGACCGCGGTGGCAACGGCGACGAACACCACGACCGGCAGCCCGAACACCACGAACCAGTACTGCGTCATGAACTCCGACACGGCGATGAGCATGCGGGTCTGCGTGGGCAGCGCGAGCCCCATGGTCTTGAACAGCTGTGCGATCTGCGGCACCAGGAAGATCAGGAGCGCGGTCAGCACGCCGAGCACGACGACGAGCGTGATGAGCGGCAGGATCAGCAGCCGGCGGGTCTGCGAGATGAGCTCGTCGAGCCACCGGAGGTTGTCCGCCAGGTTCTTGAACACCTCAGGCAGCTGCCCGGACTGCTCGCCGGCCCGGACCAGGCTCACGAAGACGTTGTCGAAGACGACCGGGTGGTTGGACATGCACTGCGAGAGCACCTTGCCGCCCTCCATGTCCTCGGTCATTGCCGTCAGCACGTCGCGGAACCGCGGGTTGTCGATCGATTCGCGCATGTCGCGCAGGCCGTCGAGGATCGGGATGCCGGAGCGCGCCATCTGCTCCATGTCGAAGCAGAAGTTGATGAGGTCCTGCCGCGTGATCTTGCCGCCGGCAAACGTGCGCGTCTGGCGCTCCACCTGCCGGAAGGTGATGAGATCGAGCCCCATGCGCCGCAGGCGCAGCTCGAGGTCGACCTCGTTGACGGCCTCGAGGGCCCCGCGCGCCGGCCGGCCGGTCTTGTCGATTGCCTTGTATTCGTAGGAAGGCACGTCAGTGGTAGCGCCCGGTAAGATCGATCTCGCGCGCCACCTCGGTGAGGCTCGTTGTGCCGTCGATCGCCCGTTGCAGGCCCTCGTCCGAGAGCGATCGGAAGCCCTTGGCCAGAGCGGCCGCGCGCATCTCCCTGGCCGTCGCGCGGCGTGCCACCAGCTCGTCGAGATCGGCATCCATCACGAGGATCTCCATGATGGCGCTGCGGCCCTTGAAGCCCTTGTTGTCGCACTGCTTGCAGCCGACCGGGCGGTGCAGGAAGGAGACCTTCTCGGCGGCGGGACCGAGGAGCTGCCGCTCCTCGCGGGACGGCGCGTAGGCCTCCTTGCACTGGGAGCAGAGGTTGCGCACCAGGCGCTGCGCGATGATCCCGATGATGTTGCCCGCCATGATGTCGGGCTGGATGCCGATGTCGAGCAGCCGCGGGAAAGCGCCGAGCGCGGAATTGGTGTGCAGCGTGGTGAAGACCTGGTGGCCTGTCATCGCGGCGCGGAACGCCATCTCGGCGGTCTCCTTGTCGCGCACCTCGCCCACCAGGATGATGTCCGGGTCCTGGCGCATGATCGAGCGGATGCCGTCCGCGAAGTCCATGCGCGCGACCTCGCCCACGGAGGTCTGCCGCATGAGCGTCAGCGGGTACTCGACGGGGTCCTCCAGCGTCATGATGTTGACCGTCTCGTCGTTCACCTGCGCGAGGAGCGAGTAGAGCGTCGTGGTCTTGCCGCTGCCGGTGGGGCCGGTGACGATCAGGATGCCCTCGGGGCGCGCCAGCATGAGGTTGACCTTGTCGGTCACCTGCTTGGAGAGCCGCATGCGGTCGAGCGAGATAATCGACTTCTCGCGGTCGAGCACGCGCAGCACGATGTTCTCTCCGTAGATCGTAGGCTGGGTGGACACGCGGAAGTCGATCGGCCGGCCATTCAGCGTGAGCGAAAGCCGCCCGTCCTGCGGCGCGCGCGTCTCGGCGATGTTCATCGCGCTCACGACCTTCACGCGCACAGTGATCCCCGGCAGGTAGGTCTTGTGGAGGCTTCTCACGGTTTCCAGGACGCCGTCGATGCGGTAGCGGATGCGCACGAACGCGTACTCCGGCTCCAGATGGATGTCGGAAGCGCCGCGCTTCACCGCGTCCACCAGCAGCGCGTTGACCAGCCGCACCATCGGCTGCGTATACTCGTCGCCGCCGCCCGCCGCCTGCAGGCTCTCGTAGTCGATTTCCCCGGTCTCGATCTCCTTCAGGATGCCGTCGACCGAGAGCTCGTAGCCGTAGAAGTGGTCGGTGTAGTCCTCGAGCTGCGCCTCGCTCGCGAGCTGCGTCTTGATCTCGATCTGCGGGCCCAGCATGGCGCGCAGCTGGTCCATCGCCACCACGTTGAAGATCTCGGTGGTGGCGACGGTGAGCACCTGGTCCGCGGGATCGAAGGCGATCGGCAGCACGCGGTTGCGCCGCGCAAAATCCTGCGAGACGAGCTTGAGCGCCTCCGGGTCCGCGACCACCTGGGCCAGGTCGATCGCCTCCTGGCCGATGGTGCGCGCCATGATGTCGCGGATGGCGCTTTCCGTGACGAAGCCGAGCCGCACCAGCAGCCGGCCGATGGGAATGTTGTTGTGGCGCTGCTCGGCGAGAACGATCGAGAGCTGATCGGTGGTGATCAGCCCTTGCTGCACCAGCAACTCGCCGAGACGGAGTTTTTTGCGCTGTTCGGCCATGCGAACCGGTCCGCGTTCCGGAGAGCCGGCTATTCTACCTGCGCGACGAGCTTGCCGATGCGCTCCTGGGCCTGTGCGAGGTTGAAGTTGGCGCGACCCTTGACCGCGGCCAGCTGCATCGCGCGCTGGTAGAAGCCGAGCGCGAGCTTGGGCTGGCTTACGTGCTCGAGACCGACCGCGAGGTTGTAGGCGTAGTCGGGGTTGGACGGCTCGAGGTGATGGGCCTGGAAATAGGCATACTGTGCCGCGGCCCACTGCGACTGATCGGCGTAGAGGTTGCCCAGCGTGAAGTACAGATGCGCGGAAGGCTCGCGCGCAATGAGCTGCTTCAGCCTGGATTCGGCCGCGACGGGGTCGGCGCGGCCGAGGAGCGCGATCAACCCGCTCTGCGCGAACGCGTTCCGCGGCTCGAGCTCCAGCAGGTTCAGGTAGCGCCGCGTCGCCTCATCGCTGTTGCCCTCCCGTACCGCCACCGCGGCGAGCCCGAGCAGCGCATCGACGTTCTTCGGCTCGGCGCCGAGGACGTCGTTGTAGAGCCGCTGCGCCTGGTCGAGCTGTCCCGATTGCAGCGCCGCGTAGGCCTGGGGAAGCATCGGATGGAGGGCCGGCTCGGCGTTGCCCGGCGTGACGACGACCGTGTTGCGCGCACCGGATTCCTCGGTTGGGGCGGGCGCGACCGCCGGCCGCGGCTTCGGACGTCGCGCGGCGGCGGCGGCCGATTCCTCGGCGGCTTCCTTCAGCAAGGGGCCTGCGGGCAGCGGCCCGGCGGGAGCGACGGGCGCCTGGGCGAGTGGTGCCACCGGCCCCTTGGCGGCTGTCAGCGGCGGCCGCTCGATGAAGAACCCGGGATGGGCGATCTGCATGTACACGTAGATGCCGAAACCCAGCGCGAACAGGCCGGCGAGCCCGCCCAGCACCGGCATCGGATGCGCGCGCACGTAAGTGACCACTCCGTCCCTCGCGGGCCGGCTCGCCGCGCCAGCCTGCAGGACCGTGCTGGCCCGCGCCTGGGCTGGCTCGCGGGCAGGCGGCGCGGCAGCGGCAACCGGGCGCGGTGCGACTTCCGGCCTCTGCGCGACTTCCGCCCTCGGAACTGCAGGCGCTTCCGCCGCGATCGGCTCCAGCGCGAGCTCGTTCGCAGCGGGCGCCGGCGCGGTGGCCTCGACCGCGACGGGCTCGCCGCGCGCGTCCAGCCGGTCCTTGGCGGCCTTTTCCAAGGCCTTCATCAACAGGCTCATTGCGCGGCGCTGGTCTTCTCTGGAGGAGTTTCCGGTTTTGTATCCGGCTTCGGCAGGAAGCGCTGGAAGAACTTGAGCTCGTCGCTCTCGAGCGAGGGGTTGGCGACGACGATCGGGCGGAGGAATATCATCAGCTCCGACTTGATGACGGCCTCGGCGCGAAAGCGCAACAGCTCGCCCGCCACTGAAAGCTCGTCGGCTCCCGGAATCTGCTTGCGGGCGCGCTGCTCAGTGTCCTGCATCAGTCCGCCCAGGACCACCGTCTGGCCGCTGCCAACCTGCAACACGGACTCCATTTCCCGCACCTGGACCTGCGGGACATTGTTGGTGATCGGCGCGATGTTGCAGGTGCCGGTTGGGACCGGGCCGCACGGATTGCGCAGCGCTGGATTGGGGTCGGCCACGAATGGCGATTCCGGATTCAGACGCGTCACCGTCGGCCGCACGGTCAGCGAGACCCGGCCGTCTTCATTGATCTGCGGTGTCACGCTCATCACGACGCCGACCGCCACCGTTTTCGCCGTGGTCGAGAAGCTCTGCAACGCAGTCGTTTGAGATTGGGTGGTCGACGAACTGACCTCGAAATAGACGACGTTGTCCACCACCTTGAGCAGCGCGGTCTGGTTGTTGAGCGCCATCATCTTGGGGCTCGACAGCACCCGAGTGTTGCCGAACTCCTGCAGCAACGTCACCATCGCGCTGATGTTGCCGAGGGTGGAGGTGGGGTTGACATAGCCAATCTGGAAGAAGTTGGCGGTGCCTCCGCTGAGCCCGGTTCCAAATCCGGGGTTGGTCAGAGTCTGTTGCAGCGTCGGTCCACCGGTGATCGGCAGGCGGCTCCAGTCGACGCCCCCCTGGTATTTCTCGGAAAGCAGCACCTCGACGATGGTGGCTTCGATCAGCACCTGGCGCTGCATGGCGTTGATGATGCCGTCGATGTGCCGCTGCACCAGCTGGTGCTGCTTCTCGGTCGCGTTGACGGTCACCGTTCCGGAACCTGCGTTCACCACCACGTCGTCGGGAAGCAGGGATGCCTGCTGCTGGGCGCCGCCGCTGGTAGAGACCACCGAGGACGCGAGAGACGAGGCGCCCTGCCCGGCACGGCTCGCCGCCTCCATCTGCTTCACGCGCAGCTCCTGCTCCTGCTTGATCAGCGCCAGGCGCTCATTCTTGGCATCGGCTGTCAGGCTCTGCAGGCGTGTCGAATTCAGGATGGAGCGGATGTTGTCCCGCAATTGCTCCCAGAAATCGTTTTTGGATATTGTGCGCACCACGGTACTGGATCCGCTGCTGCCACCTGCGCCTGCACCGGTCGTGGCGCCTCCCCCTCCCCCGGCACCCCCGACGACGGACAACTCGCCCGAGACACCGATCGTCGAGCTGGTTTCGCGCGCCATGTTCACGTAATTGACGCGGTAGGTCTTGACGTACGGGGTGTCCGGAGACACCACGATCGTGTTGCCTTCGAGCTGGTAGCGCAGGTTGACCTGCTTGCTGACGCGCTCGAGGATCGCCGGCAGGGTTTCATTGACCGCGTTGAGGCTGACGAGCCCGTTGATGCCGGAGTGAACGTCGATGTTCTGCTTGGTGTCGCGCGCGAGCGCAATGAGCAGGTCTTTGACCGGAACCTCGCTGACCACCACGCTGTAGGTCTGCGGCTTGGCCGCGGGCTTGGGCGGAGGCAGGAGGTCGCTCACACGGGCTGGCGCCGGGATGGCCGTGTCGGGCGCGGGCCTGGCCGGGGGCTTCGCGATGTGGCCCTCGGACGGTGGAATATAGGGCTTGATGTTGTAGCAGCCGGCCGTCGTCAGGGCGATCGCCAGCGCGAAGGCGCGGGCGACCGACGCAGACAGGAGCCGCGCCACCGCTGCCGCGGGTGGCCGGGCGGTTGTCCGTTCCATTGCGTCTCCCTGATCCAGGACCACTTGTCCCCTCCACAAATCCGATGACGCCGGGCTCACGACGCCTGCTGTCGCTTGAGCTCGGCGCGGATACTCTCCACCGTCCGCAGAATCGGCTGATTGGCTTTCAGCCCCTCCGGCAGCTTCTCAAGCACATCTTGTGCCGAGCGGCGGTCACTGAAAGTGCCATATAGGACCGTCAGCAACGGGCGCCCGTTTGCCAAAGTACGATACACAAAAACCTTATTCATTTCAACGAATTTGGACACGTCATTGAGGTGGAGCTTTAGCTGTGTTGCGTCCTCTGTCCCCAGGAGCTGGATGCTGTAAAGGTTACGGGACTCCGTCGCCAGCCACTTTTCAGTCGCCGCCAGTCTGTTTTCCAGCACATCGGCTCCCGTTTCGGCCGTGATTTCGGTCACGTTCGACAACTGAAGCGCGGCAGTTCCCTTGGCACCCGCGGCCACGGGTGATGCGGGTGACGCAACTCCAGAGACGGGTGGCGCTTTGGGGGCGGCTCCGGGCGATTTCTTTGATGAGTCAAAGGGTTGAGTTGTGACAGCGGAGACCACCGGCGCGGGCGCTTCGCCTTGAGCCGCCGGGCTGCTCGCCCCCTTTTCCGGGCTCGACGCGAGGGCCGGTTGCGTGGTCCGCTGGACGCCCGGGCCGAGGACCATATAGGTACCGATGCCAAGGATCGCCCCCGCTGCAAAGACCGCCGCCCCCCAAAGGAAGCGCGGATGCGGTCGCGAGCCCGGTTCGTGACTGAATTCACTGTCACGCACGGCTGCCTCGACGTGCTTGGGCCGGAGGGTGTGCGTGTTTTCCGAGAATGCGGCGAGCAGCGCCTTGTCGGCGATCAGGTTGACGCGCCGGGTCAGGCCGAGCGAGGCGCGGGCGACCTGCTTCACCACGATGTCCGGGAACAGATCAGGCCCGCGGTAGCCCGCGGTGCGCATGCGGAACATCAGGTACTCGCGGATCTCGCCCGCGCCGAGCGGCTCGAGGCGGAAGCTGTGGGTGACGCGCTCGCGCAGGGGACGCAGCTGGGTCTGACGCAGCGTGTCGTCGAGCTCGGGCTGGCCGAAGAGCACGATCTGCAGCAGCTTGTCGCTCTTCGTCTCGAGGTTGGAAAGCAGGCGGATCTCTTCCAGGGTGGCGAGCGGCATGCCCTGCGATTCCTCGACGAACGCCACGACGCGCTTGCCCTCGGCGTGGCGCTTGAGCAGGAAATCATGCAGCGCCTGCATCACTTCGAGCCGCGGCGCGTCCCGGTCCACCGCGAGCTGGAGCTCGAACGCGATGGTGTGCAGGATCTCCTCCGGCGATACGCTCGGGTTGGCGATGTAGACCGTTTCGACGTGGGGCGGCAGCCGTGTCGGCAGCATGTGGCAGAGCATCGTCTTGCCGCTGCCGACCTCGCCGGTGACCTTGATGATCCCCTCGCCGTGGGTGATGGCGTAGATCAGCGCCTCGAGGATCGGTCCGCGGTTGCCGCCGGCGAAGAAGAACTCGGTGTTCGGGGTGATCTTGAATGGCGCCTGGCTCAGTCCGAAGTGGCTGTAATACATCGCTCGTCCCCCAGGCCGCGCGCATCGCGGGCGCGCCGCCCCGTAAACGCCGCTATGGACTCTTGGCGGCGGGTCGCGGCGCTTTCGCCGCCTCCTCGGGCTCGCCGTAGCTCTGCATCCTGCTGTAGAGCGTGGTGCGATGGATGCCGAGCATCTTCGCGGCCTGCGTCAGGTTGCCCTGCGTGATCATCAGCGCCGCCTCGATGTAGCCGCGCTCCCACTGCGCGAGCGTGTTGTCGAGGCTGAAGTTCTTGTGCAGCTGCAGGTGGCGCTTCGCGGCGTCCAGCACCACCTTGAAATCCTGGCCGATCGCCAGTCCCGGAAGCTCGACTTCGAGACTCTCGAGGTCGAGCTCCGGCTGCAGCTCGGCGGCGGTCACGCGCCGGCCGGCGTGCTTGGTGGTGAGGCGGATCACGATGTTGCGCAGCTCCCGCGCGTTGCCCGGAAATCCGTAATCGAGCCAGGCGCGCATTGCGTCCGCGTCGAGATCGAAAGGGTTGACGCGCGCCTGGCGCGCGTAGAAATCGCGGTAGTGATCGAGCAGCACGCGCTTGTCGTCACCCAGGTCGCGCAGCGGCGGCACGTTGATGGTGAAAACCGACAGGCGGTGATAGAGATCGGCGCGAAAGCGGCCGCCGCGGATTTCCTGGCGCATGTCGCGGTTGGTGGCCGCGACCACCCGCGCGTTGGAGACGCGGCTCTGGGTCTCGCCGACGCGCTGGTATTCGCCGTTCTCCAGGACCCGCAGCAGCTTTGCCTGCAGCTCGAGCGGAAGCTCCCCGATCTCGTCGAGGAAAAGCGTGGAGTCCTTGGCGTCCTCGAAGTAGCCCGAGCGCGCGGTGGTCGCGCCGGTGAACGACCCCTTCGCGTAGCCGAACAGCGTGGGCTCCACCAGGTTCGGCGAGATCGCCGCGCAGTTGAGCGCGAGGAACGGGTGCGCGGCGCGCTGGCTCGTGCGGTGGAGCGCGGTCGCGACGAGCTCCTTGCCGCTGCCGGACTCGCCTTCGATCAGCACCGGGAAGGGCGCGTTCGCGAATTGCGAGATCTGCTGCCGCAGCTTGTCGACGAGCAGATGCTTGCCGAGCAGCCCCACATCCGCCGGCTCCCCGAGCTCGGCCTCGCGCACCTCGAGCGCGCGCAGCAGCAGCGCCTTCAGCGCGTCCGGCTCGCAGGGCTTGGCGACGAACTCGATCGCGCCGAGCGTGCGGGCATGGCGGGCGTTGGCCTCGTCGTTCTGCCCCGAAAGCACCACGATCTTCAGGCCGGGCGAGTAGGCGATCAGCTCGCTGATCAGCCGGAAACCCTCGTCGGGGCGGTGCGGGGTCGGCGGGAGCCCCAGATCGATCAACGCGAGCTGCGGCGCGTTGTCGAGCTGGCGCAACAGGCTCTTCACCCGGCTGCGGGAATCCGCGACGTAGACGGTGAAGTCGCGGCTCAGGACGAAATTGAGCGTGTCCGTGATCAGCGGATCGTCGTCGACGATCAGCAGCTCCGGCTTGGCAGGCTCTCCCTGCTTCGGCTGCGACACCAAGTCAGTCAGTCCTCTCCTGGTCCTCTCCTGCGCGATCCAACCAGCGTACCATGTCTTGCCCGCTAGCAATTGTATAACAACGGCTTATTACTGCCCGTGGCAGCCGGCTTCAATCCGCGATCACGGCGAGAAAGGCCTCCTCCAGGGTGGGGGTGCCCGTTTGCGCAATCAGCTCCGCCGGCGTGCCCGCGAAGCGCAGCCGGCCGGCATGCACCACGGCGAGGCGGTCACACAGGTCGGCCACATCGGCCAGCGTGTGCGAGGTGAAGAACACCGTCCGTTCGGAGCGGCGCAGCGCGGTGAGCTCGCGCTTGAGCAGCGCCCGGGCCTTGGGATCGAGCCCGCCGGTCGGCTCGTCGAGCACGTAGAGATCCTTGCCGGAAAGCAGGCATGCCGCGAGACCCAGCTTCTGGGTCATCCCCTTGGAATAGGCGCGCGCGGGGCGGTCGAGCGCGGTCGGCGCGAGGTCGAGGGCGAGAAAGACGCGCGCCACCTCGGCCTCGTCGTAGGGCGCTCGATAGAGCTCGAGCATGTACTGCAGGAAATCGCGCCCGGTGAGATAGAACGGCGGGTTGAAGCGCTCCGGCAGATAAGCGACCCGCGCGCGCGCCGCGGTCGTCGCGTGCGGCACGGCAAAAATCTCGATCGTGCCGCCGTCGGTGTCGCAGAAATCGAGCAGGCACTTGATCAACGTGGTCTTGCCGGCGCCGTTGACGCCGACCAGCGCGAAGAACTCCCCGCGCCGCACCTCCAGCGAGAACTCGCCCACCACCGGCACGCCGGCGTAGCGTTTTTCCACCTGCGCAAAACGTAACGCGATCTCGCCCATAGCGGGGCACTAAATTATCCGAAAGCGCGAGTCGTCACAACTTGGTTTAAAATCAACGACCCTTTTCTCCCCGCGCCCGCGCGATGGAAAACCTCGTTGAAATCAAGGACGTCAACTTCGCGTACGACGTCCGCCCGGTGCTGAAGGGCATCAACATGAGCATGCCGCGCGGCAGGATCGTGGCGATCATGGGGCTCTCCGGATGCGGGAAAACGACGCTGCTGCGCATGATCGGGGGCGCGTTGAGGCCACGAACCGGCACGGTGACGGTCGCCGGCCGCGTCATGAATCAGCTGGATGAGGACGCGCGCTACCGGATGCGGCGCAGGATGGGCATGCTCTACCAGTTCGGGGCCCTCTTCACCGATATCTCGGTGTTCGAGAACGTGGCGTTCCAGATCCGCGAGCATACCGATCTGCCGGAAGCCATGATCCAGGATCTCGTGCTCATGAAATTGAACGCCGTGGGGCTGCGCGGCGCGCAGCACCTGATGCCCGCCGAGCTCTCGGGCGGCATGGCGCGGCGCGTGGCGCTCGCGCGCGCGATCGCGCTCGACCCCATGCTCATCATGTACGACGAGCCGTTCACCGGGCTCGACCCGATCTCGATGGGCGTCATCAGCAATTTGGTGCGGCGGCTGAACGACGCGCTGGGCGCGACCTCGATCGTGGTGACGCACGATGTGCAGGAGTCGCTCAAGATCGTCGACTACATCTACTTCATGTCGGACGGGGTGGTCGTCGCGCAGGGCACGCCGGACGAGATCCGCAATTCCAGCGCGCCTTTCGTGCACCAGTTCGTGTGGGGCGAGATGGACGGCCCCATGCCGTTCCACTACCCGGGCGCGCCGTATTCTGCGGACCTGGAGCTGGAGCCCGCCGGTGGCTGAGCACGTCCGCAAGGGCCTGCGCATCGTCGGCCACCGTGTCATCAACGGCATCTGGCGGCTCGGCTACGCCACCCGCTTCTTCCTGTTCACGCTCGCGCGCTCGGCCACGAGCTTCCGCCGCTTCCGCGAGCTCACGTTCCGGGAGATCTACTTCGCGGGGGTGCTCTCGCTCATCATCATCATCGTGTCGGGCCTGTTCGTAGGCATGGTGCTGGCATTGCAGGGCTACGAGACGCTCCAGAAGTACGGCTCCGCGGAGGCGGTCGGCACGCTGGTCGCGCTCTCGCTCACCCGCGAGTTGGGCCCCGTGGTGTCCGCGCTGCTGTTCGCGAGCCGGGCCGGCTCGGCAATGACGGCCGAGATCGGGCTCATGAAGGCGACCGAGCAGATCTCCGCGATGGAGATGATGGCGGTCGACCCGGTCGCGCGCGTCATCGGGCCGCGCTTCTGGGGAGGCGTGCTCTCGATGCCGCTGCTCGCCGCGATGTTCAGCGCGGTGGGCGTCTTCGGCGGCTACCTCATCGCGGTGGTGGTCATCGGCGTGGACGAAGGGGCGTTCTGGTCGCAGATGCAGAACAACGTGGATTTCAGGCAGGATATCGTGAACGGCGTGATCAAGAGCGTGGTGTTCGGCGTCGCGGTCACCGCGATCGCGCTGTTCGAAGGCTACGACGCGCCCCCGACCGCCGAGGGCGTTTCCGGTGCCACGACGCGCACCGTCGTCACATCTTCGCTTGCGATACTGGGACTCGACTTCGTACTCACCGCTTTCATGTTCAAGGGGATCTAGATCATGGACCGGACGCTTCTCGACCTGTGGGTCGGCATCTTCGTCGCCGGCGGGATCGCGGCGCTTTTCGTGCTGGCCCTGAAGGTGGGCAACGCCAGCACGACGTTCAATACCGGGGCGACCTACCGCGTCATCGCCGAGTTCGACAACATCGGCGGCCTCAAGGTGCGCGCCCCGGTCAAGAGCGCGGGCGTGGTGGTGGGGCGGGTGGACGACATCCAGTTCGACGGCAAGCGCTTCACCGCGCGCGTGGTGATGAACGTCGACAAGCGCTACGAGTTTCCGAAGGATACCTCGGTGTCCATCCTCACCTCGGGCCTGCTCGGCGAGCAGTACGTGGGGATGGAGGCGGGCGGCGACAGCGACATGTTGCGGGACGGCGACACGGTGAAGCTGACCCAGTCCGCGGTGGTGCTGGAGAAGCTGATCGGCCAATTTCTCTACAACAAAGCCGCGGAAGGCGTGTCAAAGTAGGACCGACTGGCTACGGAGGCGACATGACAAGGCGACTGCTGATCGGATTGATGGCGGCATTGTGCGCCGCGGCCGTGCCGACGGCTGCCCAGAGCATGACCTCGCCGGACGCGCTGGCGAAGAGCGTGACCGAGGAAGTGCTGGCGGTGCTGCGCACGGACCAGGACATCCGGTCCGGCAACCAGAAGAAGGTGATCGATCTCGTCGAGAAGAAGGTGCTGCCGCACTTCAACTTCGTGCGCATGACGCAGCTCGCCGTGGGCCGGCACTGGCGCGATGCGAGCCCCGAGCAGCGCAAGCAGCTGGTGGAAGAGTTCCGGACGCTGCTGGTGCAGACCTACGCCGCGACGTTGACGGCCTACCGCGACCAGTCGATCGAGATCCGGCCGCTGCGCATGCAGCCCGATGATACGGACGTGGTGGTACGATCGCTGATCAACCAGTCCGGCGGCAAGCCCGTCACCGTGGACTACAAGATGAACAAGAGCGACACCGGGTGGAAGGTGTACGACGTCGTGGTGGGCGATCTGAGCCTGGTGCAGAGCTATCGCGGGAGCTTCAACACCGAAGTGCAAAAAGGCGGCATCAACGGCCTGGTGAAGACGCTTGCCGAGAAGAACAAGCAGCTCGTCTCCCGGCAATGATCGTCTGCAACGCGGATCTCTGCACCGTGCAGGGACCGGTCACCGCGGAGAACGTCGTGTCCCTGCTGGCGCAGGGCGCGCAGCAATTCACTGCACCGCGCGTGACGGTCGATCTCTCGGGCGTCACGGAGGTGGACTCCTCGGCGCTGAGCCTGCTCCTCGAGTGGCGGCGCGAAGCGGCCCGCAACGGCCGCGAGGTTCGCTACCGCAACCTCCCGGCCAGCATGAAGAGCCTTGCCGAGCTCTACGGCGTCACGGAGTTGCTCGGTCAGCCGTAACCAACGGCTGGGCACCCCCGGGCTGACGCCGCGCACTCGAACCGTTGACCGCCTGGCACACATGATCGACCCCGGGGAAATCAAGCGCTGGATCGAGGAGGGGCTCGCGTGCGAGCACGCGGAGGTGCAGGGCGACGGGCACCACTTCGAGGCGGTGATCGTGAGCCCCGCGTTCCGCGGACGCTCGCGCGTGCAGCGACACCAGCAGGTGTACGCGGCGCTGGGGGCGCGCATGGGCGCGGAGATCCACGCGCTCTCGATGCAGACGCTGACGCCCGAGGAATGGGCGGAGAGGGGCCGCTAGGCGGGATGGACAAGCTCGTCATCGAGGGAGGCGTGCCGCTGGGGGGCGAGATCGCCGTATCCGGCGCCAAGAACGCGGCGCTGCCGATCCTCACCGCCGCGCTCCTCACCGCGGAGCCCCTCAACGTTTCCAATGTGCCGCATCTGCGGGATGTGACGACGATGCTCAACCTGCTCGCGCAGATGGGCATCCGGGTGTCGATGGACGAAAAGCTCGGCGTGGAGCTCTCGTCCGCCCGCATTTCGGAGCCGGTCGCGCCCTACGAGCTGGTGAAGACCATGCGCGCCTCGGTGCTGGTGCTGGGGCCGCTCACGGCGCGCTGCGGGGAGGCGCGCGTGTCGCTTCCCGGCGGCTGCGCGATCGGACTGCGGCCGGTGGATCAGCACTTGAAGGGCCTGGAAGCCATGGGCGCCGAGGTGGCGATCGAGCACGGCTACATCTCGGTGCGCGCGAGGGAGCTGCGCGGCGCCCGCATCTGCATGGACCTCGTCACCGTCACCGGCACCGAGAACCTCATGATGGCGGCCACCCTCGCGAGGGGCACGACGGTGATCGAGAACGCCGCGCGCGAGCCCGAGGTGGTGGATCTCGCCCAGTGCCTGAACGCCATGGGCGCGCGCGTGCGGGGCGCGGGCAGCGACGTCATCACGATCGAGGGCGTCGAGCGGCTCCACGGCGCGCGCCACCGCGTGATGCCGGACCGCATCGAGACCGGCACCTATCTCGCGGCGGCCGCGGCGACCGGCGGCAGCATCCGCCTCTCCGGCGTGCGGCCGGATATCCTCGATGCGGTGCTCGAGAAGCTGCGCGAGGCGGGAGCGGGAATCACGGCCGGGCCGGACTGGATTGCGCTCGAGACCAACGGCGCGCTCGAGGCGGTCAACGTGCGCACGGCGCCGTACCCGGCGTTTCCCACCGACATGCAGGCGCAGTTCCTGGCGCTCGACAGCGTCGCGCGCGGCACCGCGCGCGTGACCGAGACCGTGTTCGAGAACCGCTTCATGCACGTGCAGGAGCTGAAGCGCCTCGGCGCCGACATCGAGGTCGAGGGCAACACCGCGGTGGTGAAGGGGGTCGGCCATCTCGATGGCGCGACCGTGATGGCGACGGATCTGCGCGCCTCCGCGAGCCTGGTGCTGGCCGGGCTCATCGCGCGCGGCACGACCACGGTGGAGCGCGTCTACCACCTCGACCGTGGCTACGAGCGAATCGAGGAGAAACTCTCGCGACTGGGCGCGCGCATCAAGCGCGTGCGCTGACGTGTTACTGGCGGCTAATTTATTGTTTTTGCTGTAGAATGCCGCCCTCGCCGACGCCACCGGGTTGCTGACGTGATCACCATCGCCCTGTCCAGGGGCCGCATCTACGACCAGACCGCGCCGCTCCTGAAAAGCGCGGGGATCGTCGCGCGCGACGATCCGGAGCGCTCGCGCAAGCTCATCCTGCGCACCAACCGGCCCGACGTGCGGCTCATCATCGTGCGCGCGACTGACGTGCCGACATACGTCCAGTACGGCGCTGCCGATCTCGGCGTCGCCGGCAAGGACGTGCTGGACGAGAACGGCGGGCAGGGGATCTACCAGCCGCTCGACCTCGGGATCGCCCGCTGCCGGATGGTGGTCGCGGTGCCCGCGGGATTCGATTACCGGCGCGCGGTGCGCCAGGGCGCGCGCCTGCGCGTTGCCACCAAGTACGTGCAGACCGCGCGCGAGCACTTCGCCGCGAAGGGCGTGCACGTCGATCTGATCAAGCTCTACGGCTCGATGGAGCTGGCGCCCCTGACCGGGCTGGCGGACGCGATCGTGGACCTCGTGGACACGGGCGGCACGCTCCGCGCCAACCGGCTGAAGGCGGTGGAGGAAATCGCGCCGGTCAGCGCGCGCCTGATCGTCAACCAGGCGGCGCTCAAATTGAAGCGCGCCGCGATCCAGCCGCTGCTCCAGGCCTTCGCGCGGGCGGCGCGATGATCCGGATCCGGCGTCTCGCCACGGCGCAGCCCGACTTCGAGGCGCGCCTCGCGGAGCTGCTCGCCTTCGAGTCCGTCCAGGACCCGGCGGTGGAGGCGACCGTTGCGGCCATACTCGCCGACGTGAAGGCGCGCGGGGACCCCGCCGTGCTCGAGTACACGCGCAGGCTTGACCGCGCATCCGCCAACTCCGTCGCCGCCCTCGAGGTGCCGCGCGCGGAATTGAAGCGGGCGCGCAACCGTATCCCGCAAGTGCACCGCCGGGCGCTCGAGACCGCGGTGCGGCGCGTGCGGGCCTTCCACGGGAAACAGCGCGCGGCTTCGTGGCGCTACCGCGACCGCTCGGGTACGGTGCTCGGCCAGCGGGTGACGGCGCTCGATCGCGTCGGTATCTATGTGCCCGGCGGAAAAGCGGCCTATCCCTCGTCGGTGATCATGAACGCGGTGCCGGCCAAGGTGGCCGGCGTGCGCGAGATCATCATGGTGGCGCCGGCCCCCGACGACGAGCGCAGCGACCTGGTGCTCGCGGCGGCCGCGATGTGCGGCGTGGACCGCGTGTTCTGCGTCGGCGGCGCGCAGGCGGTTGCCGCGCTCGCCTACGGCACCGCGACGATACCCGCGGTGGACAAGATCGTGGGCCCGGGCAACGCGTACGTCGCCGCCGCCAAGCGGCGCGTGTTCGGCGTGGTCGGTATCGACATGATCGCGGGGCCCTCCGAGGTGGTGGTGGTGTGCGACGGCAGCACGCACGCCGACTGGGTGGCGATGGACCTCTTCGCCCAGGCCGAGCACGATGAGCTCGCGCAGGCGATCCTCATCACTCCCGATGCGGCGTTCATCGACGCGGTCGCGGCCAGCATGGCCCGCCAGCTTGCCGCGCTGCCGCGAAACGGCGTGATTGCCGCTGCGCTGGCGAAACGCGGCGCGCTCATCCGCGCGCGCAATCTCGACGACGCGTGCCGGGTGGTGAATCGCATCGCGCCGGAGCACTTGGAGCTCGCCGTCCGCAACCCGGAGCGGCTGCTGCCGAAGATCCGGCACGCCGGCGCGATCTTTCTCGGGTCCTACAGCTCGGAGGCGCTCGGGGATTACTGCGCGGGCCCGAACCACGTCCTGCCGACCTCGCGCACCGCGCGCTTCTCCTCGCCCCTCGGCGTCTATGACTTCCAGAAGCGCTCGAGCGTGATCCGTGCCTCGCGTGCGGCGGCGCGCGGGCTGGGCGCGGTGGCCGCGACGCTCGCGCGTGGCGAGGGCCTGACCGCGCACGCGAAGTCGGCCGAATACCGCATGAAGAACAAGTAGCCGCGCATGTCCAAGACCCCCGAAGACACCATCCGCGAGGAGATCCGGGCGCTGAAGGCGTACCCGGTGCCGGACGCGACGGGCATGGTGAAGCTCGACGCCATGGAGAATCCCTACCCGCTGCCGCCGGAGCTGTGCGGCCGCATTGCGCGGCTGGTCGAGCAGGCGGCGTTAAACCGTTATCCGGATCCATCGGCGCCCGCGCTCAAGGCGCGGCTGCGCCGGGCCTTCGGCGTGCCGGACGGGATGGAGCTGCTGCTGGGCAACGGCTCCGACGAGCTGATCCAGATGCTCGCGCTGGCCGTGCGCAAGCCGGGCGCAGCCGTCCTCGGCGTTGAGCCGTCCTTCGTGATGTTCCGCATGATTGCGACCCTGGCCGGCGCGCCCTACGTCGGCGTCGATCTGCGCGACGATTACTCCCTCGACATCGAAAAGCTCCTCGGCGAGATCGAGCGGCACCGGCCCGGCCTGATCTTCATCGCGTACCCCAATAACCCCACCGGCAACCTGTTCGACGCCGCGTTAATCGAGCGGGTCATCGAGGCGGCGCCGGGCGTGGTCGTCATCGACGAGGCGTACCACGGATTCGCCGGGCGGAGCTTTCTGCCGGACCTCCACCGCCATTCGAACCTGCTGGTGATGCGCACGCTGTCCAAGCTCGGGCTCGCCGGCCTCCGCCTGGGCGTATTGATGGGCGCGGAGCGCTGGATCCGGGAGCTCGACAAGGTGCGTTTGCCCTATAATGTGAACACGCTGACGCAGCTCATCGCGGCGGTGGTGCTGGAGTACGGCACGGTGTTGACAGATCAGGCCGCCGCGATCAAGCTTGAGCGCAGTCGCCTGGTGCGCGAGCTGCAGCGGGTGCCCGGAGTCACGGCGTACCCCAGCGACGCGAATTTCATACTGTTCAGAGTCAGCCACGCGGAGCGCGTTTTCGACGGACTGAAACGACGCGGAGTACTGATCAAGAGTCTCCACGGTTCTCATCGCCTGCTCGCGGATTGCCTGCGGGTGACGGTCGGCACGCCGGATGAGAACACCGCGTTTCTTACTGCATTGACCCAGACCCTCCACGCTTGAACCCCACGTCCGTTTCGCGCGCGGCACGCCCGTACCGCTGCCCGCTCGGCCATGCGTAAAGCCGAAGTCACCCGCAACACCAAAGAGACCCGCATCGGCGTGAAGTTGAACGTCGACGGCACCGGGAAATCGCGCATCGCGACCGGGGTGCCGTTCCTCGACCACATGCTCGAGCAGGTCGCGCGCCACGGCGTGTTCGACCTCGAGGTGTCGGCGGACGGCGATCTCAAGATCGACGCGCACCACACCGTCGAGGACGTGGGCATCACGTTCGGGCAGGCGTTCGCCCAGGCGGTCGGGGACAAGAAGGGCGTGCGCCGCTACGGGCACGCCTACGTGCCGCTTGATGAAGCGCTGTCGCGGGCGGTGGTGGACCTCTCGGGGCGGCCCGGGCTCGAGTACCACATCGAGTTTGCGCGCGCGCGGATCGGCGAGTTCGACGTCGATCTGGTGCACGAGTTCTTCCAGGGATTCGTCAATCACGCGCAGGTGACGCTGCACGTGGACAACCTGAAGGGCACGAATGCCCACCACCAGGCAGAGACCGCGTTCAAGGCGTTCGCGCGCGCGCTGCGCATGGCGGTCGAGGCCGACGCGCGCGTGAAGGACGTGCCGTCCACCAAGGGTTCCCTCTAGAACACACGCCTGTGAGTGACGTCGCGGTCGTCGATTACGGCATGGGCAACCTGCGCTCGGTCGCGAAGGCGATCGAGCACGTGGCTCCCCGGTTGAGCGTCGAGGTGACTGACGACGCGCGGAGGATCGCGGGCGCCGCGCGCGTGGTGTTCCCGGGCCAGGGCGCGATGCCGGATTGCATGCGCGAGATGCAGGCGCGCGGACTGCGGGATGCGGTGCTGGAGGCCGCGGGCGCGAAGCCCTTCCTCGGCATCTGCATCGGGCTGCAGATGCTCTTCGAGGCGAGCGAGGAGGGCGACACGCCCGGGCTCGGGCTCCTGCCGGGGCGGGTACGGCGTTTCCCGGCCGAGCGCATGACCGACGCGAGCGGCGCGCGCCTGAAGGTCCCACACATGGGATGGAACGAGGTGCGCCAGACCGCGGAGCATCCCCTGTGGCGCGGGATCCCGCAGGCCAGCCGCTTCTATTTCGTGCACAGCTATTTCCCGGTACCCGGCCGCCGCGAGCTGGCCGCCGGCGAGAGCGTCTACGGCGTGCCCTTCACCTGCGCGGTCGGGCACGGCAACGTCTTCGCAGTTCAGTTCCATCCCGAGAAGAGCGCAGAGGCCGGCTTGCGGCTGCTCGCGAACTTCGTGGAGTGGCAGCCCGCTCCGCAGCGCGCCACGCGGCGCGCCGCGGCGTCGCCGGCTGCCTGACGCCATGCTGCTCATACCCGCGATCGACCTGAAGGACGGCAAGTGCGTGCGCCTGAAGCAGGGCGCGATGGACAAGTCCACCGTGTTCTCCGACGACCCGGCGGCAACGGCGGAGCGGTGGCTGAAACTCGGCGCGCGGCGGCTGCACGTCGTCGATCTGAACGGCGCGGCCGCGGGCCGCCCCCGCAACGAGCCGGCGATCAAGGCGATCACCGCCGCGGTGGGCGGGAAGCTGCCGATCCAGCTCGGCGGCGGCATCCGCGATCTCGATACGGTGGAGCAATTGCTCGATTCCGGCGCAGCCTACGTGATCATCGGCACCGCGGCGGTGAAGACGCCGGGCTTCCTGCACGACGCGTGCACTGCGTTTCCCGGCAAGGTGCTGGTCGCGCTCGACGCGAAGGACGGCAAGGTCGCGGTCGACGGCTGGTCGAAGATGACCGGCCACGAAGTGCTCGATCTCGCGAAGAAGTTCCAGGACTACGGCGTGGAGGCCATCATCTACACCGATATCGGGCGCGACGGGATGCTGACCGGCGTCAACATTGCCGCCACCGTGAAGCTCGCCAAGGTGCTCACGGTGCCGGTGATCGCGAGCGGCGGGATCACGGGCCTGGAGGACATCAAGGCGCTCTGCGCGGTCGAGCACGAGGGCATCACCGGCGCGATCACTGGCCGCGCCATCTACGAGGGCAAGCTGGACTTCGCGAAGGCCCAGAGGCTTGCCGACGAGCTCAGCAAGAAAAAGGAATGAGGATCGAGGATTCAGGATTGAGTGATCGCCATATCGCCGCGGTCCGGGACCTCAATCCTCAATCCTGATGGCTCAATCCTGACCGCATGGGTCTGGCCAAGCGCATCATCCCCTGCCTCGACGTCACCGCCGGGCGCGTGGTGAAGGGCGTCAATTTCGTCGGGCTGCGCGACGCCGGCGATCCGGTCGAAATCGCGCGCCGCTACGACGAGCAGGGCGCGGACGAGCTCGCGTTCCTCGACATCACCGCATCGAGCGACGGGCGCGATCTCATCGTGGGCGTGGTCGAAGCGGTCGCGGCGCAGGTCTTCATTCCGCTGACGGTGGGCGGCGGCGTGCGCTCGGTGGAGGACGTGCGCCGCCTGCTCAATGCCGGCGCGGACAAGGTCAGCATCAACACCGCCGCCGTGCAACGGCCGCAGCTGGTGGAAGAGGCGGCCGGGCGCTACGGCTCGCAGTGCATCGTGGTGGCCGTGGACGCGAAGCGCGCCGCGGGGGCGGGCGCGCCGCGCTGGGAGGTCTACACGCACGGCGGCCGCAACGCGACCGGGCTCGATGCGCTGGAATGGGGCCGCCGGATGGAAGCGGCCGGCGCCGGCGAGATCCTGCTCACCAGCATGGACCGGGACGGCACCCGCAGCGGCTTCGATCTCGAGCTGACGCGCGCGTTTTCCGACGCGCTCACGGTGCCGGTCATCGCCAGCGGAGGGGTGGGCAGCCTCGAGCATCTCGCGGAGGGCGTCCTGCAGGGCCGCGCCGACGCGGTGCTCGCGGCGAGCGTGTTTCACTACGGCGAGTACACGGTGCGCCAGGCGAAGGAGCACATGGCGCGGCGGGGCATTGAAGTGCGGCTGTGAGGGGCGAGCAGTGAGCAATAAGAGGTGAGCAGTGGGCGGCGGGGTGTAGAATTCTCGCAGCGCCGCATTCCGGGCCGACCGCTCCCCGCACACTGCTTGCCCCGAAGTCATGAAAGACAACTGGCTCGACAAGGTCAACTGGGCGCAGGACGGGCTGGTGCCGGCGGTGGCGCAGGAGGCCGGCAGCGGCAAAGTACTCACCGTGGCATGGATGAACCGCGAGGCGCTCGGGCGCACCGCGCAGAGCGGCGAGGCCCACTACTGGTCGCGCTCGCGCGGGAAGCTGTGGCGCAAGGGCGAAACCTCCGGCCACGTCCAGAAGGTGAAGGCAATCCGCCTGGACTGCGACGAGGACGTGATCCTGCTGGAAGTGGAACAGGCGGGCGGCATCGCCTGTCATACCGGTCGTCACAGCTGCTTTTTCCAGCGGCTCGAGGGCGAGCGCTGGGTAGTGACCGAGCCCGTGCTCAAGGACCCGCGGGATATCTACCGGCGATGATCGACGCAAAACTGCTCTACCGGCTGGGGAAAGTGATCGCGGAACGCAAGCGGGGCGATGCGTCGGCATCCTACGTGGCGAGCCTGTTCGCGAAGGGCCAGGACGCGATCCTGAAAAAGGTCGCCGAGGAGGCCGCCGAAACGGTGCTTGCCGCGAAGGGCGGTGATAAACTGCAGGTCGTGCGCGAAATCGCCGACTTGTGGTTTCACAGCATGGTGCTGCTGGCGTGGCATGACCTCGGCCCCGAGGACGTGCTCGCGGAGCTGCGGCGGCGCGAGGGCATTTCCGGGATCGAGGAAAAGGCCTCCCGCAAATGAGATTTGAAGTCCCGCCGGCAAGCGGGGCTTCCTGAGGAGACGGACGATGGGCTCGCTAAGCATCTGGCACTGGCTGATCGTGCTGCTGGTGGTGGTGCTGATCTTCGGCACCAAGAAGCTGCGCAATATCGGCGCCGATCTCGGCGGCGCGGTGAAGGGCTTCAAGGACGGCATGAAGCCGGAGGACGACAAGTCCGCGCAGGCCAAGGCGGAGCTCCCGCCCGCGACCGGCCAGACGATCGAAGGCCAGGCCAAGAAGGAAACGCCCAAGACGTAAGCAGTAAGCAGCAAGCAGTAAGCGGTGGACGGTAGAGCGCCGGATGCCGCTCGAGGAGTTCCCTGCTTACTGCTCACCGCTCACCGCCGACCGTCACTCATGTTCGACATTGCGTTCTCCGAGCTGCTCATCATCGCCGTCGTGGCGCTGATCGTCATCGGCCCCGAGCGCCTGCCCAAGGTCGCGCGCACGCTCGGCCACCTGTTCGGCCGCATGCAGCGCTACGTGAACGACGTCAAGGCCGACATCTCGCGCGAGATGCAGCTTGACGAGTTGAAGAAGATGCAGTCGAGCATGGAGGATGCGGCGCGCTCCTTCGAGAGCTCCGTTACCGGGGGCGTCAGCGATGCCGAGCGCGAGATGAACCGGCTCGCGCAGGACACGCAGTCGGCGGTGGACGCGCTGGCCGAGGTTCCGGCTCCCGCGCCGCCTGCATCAGCCGCTCCGGAGCAGCGCGAGCTCTCGCTGGATGCGAATCCGGCCCCTCCGGCGCAGAAACAGGCCTGACGCCGGGAAGATGACGGAAGACACCTTCATCTCCCACCTGGTCGAGCTGCGCGACCGGTTGCTACGGATGCTGATCGCGGTGGGCGTCGTATTCGTGTTCCTCTTCCCGTTCGCCTCCGATCTCTACGACCTCCTCGCGCACCCGATGATGCGCGCGCTGCCGGAGGGCTCGAAGATGATCGCCACCGGCGTGGTCGCGCCGTTCCTGATCCCGGTCAAGGTCGCCGCGTTGGTGGCGTTCGCGGTCGCGCTGCCCTACGTGCTCTACCAGGTCTGGGCGTTCGTCGCGCCCGGCCTCTACGCCCACGAGCGGCGGCTGGTGGTGCCACTGGTCGTCACGAGCACGTTGCTGTTCTTCGTCGGGGTCGCGTTCTGCTACTTCTTCGTGTTCGGCGTGGTGTTCGATTTCGTCTACAAGATCGCGCCCGCGAGCATCTCGGTCGCGCCCGACATCGAGAACTACTTCAGCTTCGTGATCACGCTGTTTCTCGCGTTCGGGGTGACCTTTGAGGTGCCGATCGTGGTGCTGATCCTGGTGCGCATGGGCGTGGTCACCGTCGAGCAGCTGGCCGGCATCCGGCCGTATTTCATCGTCGGCGCGTTCGTGGTCGCCGCGATCGTGACGCCCCCGGACGTGGTCTCGCAGCTGTTGCTGGCAATCCCGATGTGCATACTCTACGAAGCCGGAATCCTCGCGGCCCGCGTCTTCGGCCGGCGGGGGCGGCGCGAAGACGACGGCGAGAAGCTTCCGGAGGCCGAAGGGGAGCGCGGGCCCTGATCGAGCCCGGTACCCGGGCCGGCGCCTACTTGCGCTGCTGCGCCGGCGGCCGGCGGCCGATGGTGACGGTGATGTCGTTCTGCGCCTGGTTGCGCGCGAGCTTGATCACGGCCCGCTGACCCGGCGGCAGCGACGCGATGAGGTTGAGCATCGTGACGCTGTCGGCGACTGGCCGGTCGTTGACGGCGATGAGGATGTCGCCCGGCCGGATGCCCCCCTTGTCGGCTGGGCTGCCGCGCTCGACCTGCGTGATCAGCACCCCGCGCGATGCCGGCAGCTGGAACGACTGCGCGAGCTCCGGGGTGATGTCCTGCAGTCCCACGCCGATCCAGCCGCGCGTGACCGAGCCCTTCTGGACGATCTGCTCCATCACCTGCCGGGCAATGGACACCGGGATGGCATAGCCGATGCCCATCGAGCCGCCCGTCCGCGAGTAGATCAGGGTATTGATGCCGACGAGGTTGCCGCCCGCATCCACGAGCGCTCCGCCCGAGTTGCCGGGGTTGATCGCCGCGTCGGTCTGGATGAAGTTCTCGAAGGTGGTGATGCCGAGCCGGGAGCGCCCGAGCCCGCTCACGATACCCAGCGTGACGGTCTGACCCACGCCGAATGGATTGCCGATGGCGAGCACGACATCGCCCACGCGCAGCTGCTCGGGCGGCGCGAAGGTGATGGAGGGCAGCTTCTCCAGCTCGATCTTCAGCACCGCCAGGTCGGTCTCCGGATCCGTTCCCACCACGCGCGCCCGCACCTTGCGCGAGTCGGAAAGGGCGATCTCGATCTGGTCCACCGACTCGATCACGTGATGGGCGGTGAGTATGTAGCCGTCCTCGCTGACGATCACGCCCGAGCCGAGGCCCTCGCGGCGCTGCGGGCCCGCGTCCGGCTGGTCGCCGAAGAATTCGCGGAACCACGGATCGTCCATGAACGAGGGGCGCGTGCGCTTCACCTCCTGGCTGGTGAAGATGTTGACCACCGCGGGCATGGCCTGGCGCGCCGCGTCCCGGAAGGTCGCGACCGCGAGCGCCGGCGCTTCGGCCGGCGGCGGCTTCGCAGGGAGGACCTCGCTGCGCATGTTCCAGGCGAGGAGGTCGGGGCGAAGCGTCGACACGACGAACAGCACCGCCAGGCAGACGGTTGCCGTCTGCGCAAAGATGAGCCAGAGCTTCCGCATGGAATCCGGGAGGCGGGGAGGCGGCCGACCAAGTGACAAGATCGCTGGCTCGCATCATAACAAAATGCGATTACGGTCTCTCCGCGACGAGTTGCGCGTTGATCGAGCGTGCGCATTCGAGCAGCGGGCGCGTCCTCGACACCGGCGCGGCGGCCCGCGGCCCGCGTCCACGGGCCTTACCCCCCGATGACAGGCTCCTCCGTAAGCAACTGATCCGATGGCGCTTTTTCACGTTCAGCTTTAATTACCCCAGGGCCTTTGTGTAGAATGGCGGCTTTTCCGGGGCAGGGAATAATCGTATGGCAGACAAAGAGTTGGATCAGGGCAAGCGGCGTTTTCTGGTCGCGGCCACCAGCGTCGCGGGCGGCATTGCCGGCGCCGCCGCCGCCGTGCCCTTTGTCGCCAGCATGCTGCCCTCGGAGCGCGCCAAGGCGGCGGGCGCGCCGGTCGAAGCGGACATCGGCAACCTCGCTCCCGGCGAGATGACGCGCGTCGAATGGCGCGGCAAGCCGGTGTGGATCGTGCGCCGAACGCCGGAGATGCTGGAGTCGGTCAAGACCAGCGAGAGCAGGGTCGCCGATCCCCGCAGCGAGCGCAACAAGGAGCTCACCCCGGAATACGCGCGCAACGAACTGCGCTCGATCAAGCCGGAGTACCTGGTCGTGGTCGGGATCTGCTCGCACCTCGGGTGCTCGCCCGTGGACAAGTTCAAGGCCCAGCCCGAGGCCTTCGAGTCGGACTGGAAGGGCGGCTTCTACTGTCCCTGCCACGGCTCGCTGTTCGATCTTGCGGGCCGCGTCTACAAGAACAAGCCGGCCCCCGACAACCTCGAGGTCCCGCCGCACACCTATCTCTCCGACAGCACGATCCTGATCGGCGTCGACCAGAAGGGGTAGGGCATGGCCGCGGCGGAAAAACAGCCGGTCACGGTGAGCTGGGCGGGACCGCTCAACGGCGCGCTGGGCTCATTCCTCACCTGGGTCGACCAGCGCTTTCCGCTGATGTCGCTGTGGCGGGACCATCTTGCCGAGTACTACGCGCCGAAGAACTTCAACTTCTGGTACTACTTCGGCTCGCTCGCGATCCTGGTGCTGGTCCTGCAGATCGTGACCGGGATCTTTCTCACCATGCACTACAAGCCGGACGCCGCGAGCGCCTTCGCGTCCGTCGAGTACATCATGCGCGACGTGCCGGGCGGATGGCTCATCCGCTACCTGCACTCCACCGGCGCCTCCTTCTTCTTCATCGTGGTCTACCTGCACATGTTCCGCGGGCTGATGTACGGCTCCTACCGCAAGCCGCGCGAGCTCGTCTGGATCATCGGCATGCTGATCTACCTCTGCCTGATGGCCGAGGCGTTCTTCGGCTACCTCCTGCCGTGGGGGCAGATGTCGTACTGGGGCGCCCAGGTGATCGTCAACCTGTTCGACGCGATTCCCTTCATCGGCCCGACGCTCGCGATCTGGATCCGCGGCGACTACGTGGTGGCGGATGCGACGCTGAACCGCTTTTTCGCGTTCCACGTCATCGCGATCCCGCTGGTGCTGCTGGGACTCGTCGTCGCGCACATCATGGCGCTGCACGAGGTGGGCTCCAACAACCCCGACGGCGTCGAGATCAAGAAGGTAAAGGATCCGAAGACCGGCCACCCGGCCGACGGCATCCCGTTCCACCCGTATTACACGGTGAAGGACACGCTGGGGGCGGTGGCGTTTCTGGTCTTCTTCTGCGTGGTCCTGTTCTTCATGCCGGAATTCGGCGGCTACTTCCTCGAGTACAACAACTTCATCCCGGCCGATCCGTTGAAGACTCCGCCGCACATCGCCCCGGTGTGGTACTTCACGCCCTACTACTCGATTCTGCGCGCCGTCACCGAGGACTTCATGATCTTCCTCGCGATCGGCGTCGCGGCCTACGTCGTCCTGGTCTGGCGCACCCTGAAGGACCTTCGGGTCAAGGCCACTGTCGCCCTCGTGGGGGCCGTCGTCATCTTCTTCATGAAGGGGCCCGAGCCCTTCGTCCTCGATCCCAAGGTGTGGGGTGTCGTGCTGATGGGCGTCGGAACGCTCATCTACTTTCTGCTGCCGTGGCTCGATCAGAGCCCCGTGAAGTCCATCCGCTACAAGGGTCCCATCACGAAAGTCGCGCTTGCACTGTTCGTCGTGTCCTTCTTCGTCCTGGGCTACCTGGGCACGCTCTCGGTGACCGAGGGCCGCACGCTGCTGGCGCAGGTCTTCACGCTCGTCTACTTCGCGTTCTTCCTGCTGATGCCGTGGTACTCACGGATGGACAAGACCCGGCCCGAGCCGGAACGGGTGACCGGGTGAGGCGCGCGGCCGCAATGCTGGCACGGGTGCTGGCGGGCGCGCTGCTCTGCGTCCCGCTCACGGCCACCGCGGCGGAGGGGGTCAAGCTCGATCGCCTGCCCGCGGACGTGAGCCCGAACGATCCGGTCTCCCTTCAGCGCGGCGCGCAGGTCTTCGTCAACTACTGCATGGGCTGCCACAGCGCCGCCTACATGCGCTACAACCGGCTGCAGGACCTGGGCCTGACGGAGAGCCAGATCCGGGACAACCTGATCCTCACCGGCGCCAAGGTCGGCGACCTCATGGCGATCGCGATGAACCCGAAGGAGTCCCGGGAGTGGTTCGGCGCGCCTGCGCCGGATCTCACGGTCATCGCGCGCTCGCGTTCCTCCACCGCCGGCAGCGGCGGGGACTGGCTCTACACCTACCTGCGCGGCTTCTACCGCGATCCCTCGCGCCCTACGGGCTGGAACAACACGGTGTTCCCGAACGTGGCCATGCCCCACGTGCTGTGGCAGCTCCAGGGCGAGCAGGTCCTCCGGACCGAGGTGCGGGCGATCCCGCGCGGGAGCAAGGGTGAAGTGGAGAAGTTCGAGGTCCAGACGCTCGCGCTCGCGCGACCGGGCACGATGAGCCCCGCGGAGTACGACCGCCTGGTGGGCGACCTGGTCAATTTCCTGGTCTACCTGGGCGAGCCCGCGCGCCAGTCGCGCATCGAACTCGGCATCTTCGTGCTGATGTTCCTCGGCGTACTGTTCGTGCTCGCCTACCTGCTCAAGAAGGAATTCTGGAAGGACGTGCACTGAGTCATGATGACCCTGTACTCCGGTACGACCTGCCCGTTCAGCCAGCGCTGCCGCATCGTGCTCTACGAGAAGGGCATGGACTTCCAGATCGTGGATGTCGATCTCTTCAACAAGCCGGAAGACCTGGCGGTGATGAATCCCTACAACCAGGTGCCGGTGCTGGTCGAGCGCGATCTCATCCTCTACGAGTCGAACATCATCAACGAGTAC
>DATBMB010000150.1:0-31285 GCA_036555035.1 Burkholderiales bacterium
CGGCCGCGACCGCGAGCGGCGGCACCTCCGGCGCCGTGGCCGATGCGCGCGGGGTGGTCACCCCGATCGGCCGCAGCTTGCCGGCCCGCGCGTGCGGGAGGGAAGTCAGGATGGGCGAGATCGCCATCGAGACCTGTCCGGCGACGGTCTCGATCAGGGCCTGCGGGCTGCCGCGGTAGGCGACATGCAGGATGTCCACGCGCGCCATCGATTTGAACAGCTCGCCCGCCAGGTGTCCCGTAGTGCCGACCCCGGCCGTGGCAAAGGCGATCTGCCCGGGCCGCGCGCGCGCGAATGCGATCACCTCCTTCGCGTTCTTCACCGGAACGGACGGATGCACCGTCATCAGCATGGGCACGACTGCGATCTTGGACACCGGGATAAAATCGCGCACGGGATGGTACGGAAGACTGCGGCTCGTGCTGACGCTGATGGCGTGGGTCGAGGACGTGCCCACCATCAGCGTGTAGCCGTCGGCGGGCGCCTTGAGCACGATCTCCGCCGCGATGATCCCGCTGCCGCCGGGCCGCGGGTCAACCAGGGCCTGCTGGCCCGACCGCTCCGTGAGCTTCGCGGCCACCGCACGCGCCAGGATGTCCGCGCCGCTCGCCGGCGGGAACGGCACGACGATGCGGATCGGCTTGGCGGGAAAGCTCTGCGCCGCTGCCAGCGTTGCCGCGCCGCCGAGGATCGCAGCCGCACATACACACGCAATTCGTGCTGTCGGTTTCATGGTTTGCCTCCTCCTGAATACATCTCGAATTCGCCCACGATCTCGAGCACCGAGCGGCGCGGCAGCTCCGCGACGCCGACCGCGGAGCGCGCATGGGCGCCGCGCTCGGGCCCCCACAGCTCGAAGAACAGGTCCGACGCCCCGTCGATCACCGCGAACTGGCGCTCGAAGCCGGGCGCCGAGTTGACCATGCCGTGGAGGCGAATCACGCGCTTCACCCGGTCGAGATCCCCGGCATGGGCCTTGATCGAGGCAAGGACCTGCAGCGCGACCGCGCGCGCCGCGACGTACGCCTCCTGCTCGGTGACCTCGGTGCCCACCTTGCCGGTGTTCTTCGCACCGAGCATCAGGGGGTGGCGCGCCGTGCTGTGGCCGCCGAGGAACAGGATGTCGCCCACCTGGACGCACGGGATGCGGTTCGGGCTCGGGTAGGGGTGAACCGCCGGCAGCCGCAGCCCCATCTTCGCGAGCTTGCCCTCGATCGCGCCCATATCCGATATGATCTTCGTGAAACTGCGAAAGCGCATCATGCCACAAGCGGCGCCGTCCAAGCTCTGCAGCCTTGCGGAACTCGCGCAACGGGTGCCCGACGGCTGCGCGCTGGGCCTGGGCGGCGTGTTCCTGCACCGCGGCCCCTTCGCGCTGGTGCGCGAGCTCGCACGCCAGCGCCGGCGGGGCCTGGAGATCATCAAGTCTTCGCCCGGCTACGACCTCGATCTGCTGTGCCGCGCGGGGGCAGTGGCGAAGGTGCGGGCCGGCATCGTCGCCATGGAAGGCAATTTCGGGCTCGCGCCCTGGTACCGCAGGGCGATCGAGCGCAAGGAGGCGGCGCTCGAAGAGCACGCCTGAATGACGCTCGTCGCCGGGCTGCGTGCAGCCGCATACGGGGTTCCCTTCCAGCCGGTCGCCGGCGTGCACGGGAGCGACCTTGCGGCGCTGAACGGCTGGCGCAAGATGCCGGACCCCTACGGCTCGGGGAAGGAAGTCTACGTCATCCCCGCCATTTCCCCGGATATCGCGGTCATCCATGCCAACGAGGTGGACGAGCACGGCAACGCGCGCGTACTGGGCTCCCCCTTCTGGGACCATCCGCTGACGCGCGCGGCGAAGCGCGTGCTCGTCACCGCCGAGCGGCTCGTGTCGTCGGAAGCGCTCGCGGCACAGCCGGAGCTGACGCTCGTGCCGGGATTCATGGTCGAAGCGGCTGCCGTCGTGCCGCGCGGCGCCTGGCCGGGCTCGATGCACCCCCTCTACGAGGTGGACTATCCCGCGGTCGAGGCCTATCTGAAGGACGAGCCCGGCGCGCTCGAGGCACATCTCGCTTCCGCTCCCGAGCTTAACCACCCCCACCCCAACCCTCCCCCTGAGGGGGAGGGATAGGGAGGGGGTGCTTATGGACTGGACACCGTTCTCCCACATCGTCGTGAACCTCGCGCGGCAGATCCGGCCAGACGAGATCGCCTTCAGCGGCGTCAACTCCACGCCCGCGATGCTGGCGTGCCTGCTCGCCAAGCGCGCCTACGACTTCCACTTCACCTATCTCAACGTCGCCGGCGGCGTCGAGCCGGTGCCGCGGACAATCCCGCACTCGAGCAGCGATCCGGCGCTCTTCGCGGGCTCCCCGGCGATCTTCGGCAACGAGGACTTCTACGATCTCTGCGCGCGCGGCCGGCTCGACCTCGTGTTCCTGGGCTGCGCGCAGGTGGACGGTACGGGCCGCACCAATGTCTCGGTCATCGGCGAGTGGAAGAATCCGAAGGTGCGGCTGCCGGGCGGCGGCGGCGCGGCGGTCATGATGCCGACGGCGAAGCGCGTTGCCACCTGGCGCACCGAGCACTCCCCGCGCACACTGGTGGAGAAGCTCGACTTCGTGACTGCCGCCGGCAATCTGCAAACGGTCGTAACGCCGATCGCGGTGTTCCAGAAGCGCGATGGCCACCTCGCGCTGGAATCGCGGCATCCGGAGGTCCCGCTCCAGGAAGTCATCCGGCGCACCGGCTTTCGATTCGATGCGAGCGGCGCCGAGCCGACGGCGCCGATCACCGCGCGGGAGCGTGCCGCGCTCGAGAGCCTGGATCCCCGGGGCGAGTTCGCCGCCGGCGTGCGAGCCTGAAGGTGGGGACTTCCGCGCTGCTATCATTCCGACAGCACCCGTCCCGAGGAGGGTCCGACAATTGAAGCTGGTACGAACCGCGCTTTTTGCGCCCGGCGGCAAGGAGCGGGTAATGGGCAAGGCCATCGAGAGCGGCGCCCAGGCCGTGATCCTGGATCTCGAGGACTCGGTTCCGATCGCCTCCAAGGCGGAGGCGCGCGCGCTGGTCGCAAGAGCGATCGACGGCGCGGCGGCGCTGGCCGCAGCCCGCCCCATGGTGACGGTGCGGACCAACGGCGCGGCGACAGGTCTGCTCGCCGACGATCTCGCGGCAGTGGTGCGCCGCGGGCTCGATGCGGTCTTCCTGCCCAAGGTGGAGTCCGTGGAGCAGATGCTGGAGGCCGCATCGCTGCTCGACCGCGCGGAGGCAGCACAAGGCCTCGCGCCGGGGATCGTGCGCATCATCCCGATGTTCGAAAGCGCGTTGGGCGTCGTGCGCTGCTACGAGATCGCACGCGCGTCGCAACGCGTCCTGGCCACCTGCATCGGCAGCGCGCGCGACGGCGATCTCCAGACCGACCTCGGCTGTGCGTGGTCCCTCGAGGGCACGGAGCTCTTCTACGCGCGCTCCAAGGTCCTGCTCGACAGCCGCGCCGCCGGCGTCTACTCGCTCGACGGTGTTTTCAGCGATATCGGCGACGAGGCGGGCTTCGCCCAGGACTGCGCCCTCTCCGCGCGCCTGGGCTACGTCGGCCGCACCCTGATCCATCCCAAGCAGATTCTGCCCGCCCGGCGCGCGTACGCCGTGTCCGAGTCCGACATCGCCTACTACCGGCGCGTGGTGAGCGAGTTCGAGGCGGTGGAGAAAACCGGGACGGCCGCGATCACCGTGGACGGCAAGCTCGTCGACTATGCGATGTACCAGCGGGCGAAGCGCGTGCTGGAGCTCGCGCGTCTCGACGGGAACTGAGCGTGGACTTCACCTTCACGCCCGAGCAGGAGGGCCTGCGCGGCCACGTGCAGGAGCTGCTACGGGCGGTGTGCTCGCCCGCGTACGCCGATCGCTGCGACCGCGAGGCGCGGCCGCCGCGCGAAGCGTATGAAGCGCTCGGCAAGCAGGGCTGGCTCGGCCTGACGATCCCGCCCGAGCACGGCGGCAGCGGCGGCTCGACGGTCGATCTTGCGATCCTGCTCGAGGAAACGGGCCGCCAGTTCGAGGAGCTCGCGGTCTGGGTGTTCCGCACGCTGACCTACGGCGGCTACGCCGTATTGCGGGATGGCACGCCCGAGCAGAAGCGCACGCTCCTGCCGCGTGTCGCGCGCGGCGAGCTCTCGCTCTGCTTCGGCCTGACGGAGCCGCAATCCGGCTCGGACGCCGCCGCGCTCACGACCCGCGCAACGCGCGATGGCGACAGTTACGTCATAAACGGCCAAAAGGTGTTCACCTCGGGCATGGACATCAGCGATTACTGCCTGCTCGTTGCGCGCACCGCCACCGGGGAGAAAAAGCAGCACGGCATCACCAATTTCCTCGTGGACACGCGGCTTCCCGGCATCGAGGTGCGCAAGATCGAGACCCTGGGCTTGCGCTCCATCGGGACGACCCAGGTGTTCTACACGGAGGTTCGCGTGCCCGCCTCGGCAGTGCTCGGCACGGTCGATCACGGCTGGGAAGCGGTGGATTCCTACCTCTGGTACGAGCGCCTGTGCCTTTCGGCTGCACGCGTGGGGGCGGCCACCGCGGCCTTCGACTACGCGCTCGGCTACGCCAAGACCCGCAAGCAGTTCGGCCGCGCCATCGGGGAATTCCAGGCGATCTCGCACAAGCTCGCGGACATGAAGGTGATGCTCGACCTCTCGCGCCTGCTGGTGTACCGATTTGCGTGGCTCCTCGCGCAGGGGAAGGCGACTCGCCACGACGCGGCGGTGGTCAAGCTCTACACTGGCGAGTCCTACAAGTCGATCGCCGACCTCGGCATGCAGATCCTCGGCGGCTACGGCTATTGCATGGAATACCCGATGCAGCGCTACTTCCGCGACTCGCGGCTCGCGGTGATCGGCGCCGGCACCTCCGAGATCCAGCGCAACATCATCGCCCGCGGCCTGGGGCTGTAACGGAGCCGCGCGATGCCGTTGCCGCTGCAGGACGTGCGCGTGCTGGAGCTCGGCCAGATCATCGCCGGCACCTACGGCAACCAGGTGCTCTCGGACCTCGGAGCCGAAGTGATCAAGATCGAGGCGCCCGAGGGGGACCTTGGCCGCATTCCCTCGGTTGCACCCTACAAAGGCGTCAGCACGCTGTTTCTGACCTTCAACCGCAACAAGAAGAGCGTCGTCATCAACCTCAAGTCCGACGCGGGCCGCGCGCTGTTCTACGAGCTGGTCAAAGTCTCGGACGTGGTTCTCGACAACTTCCGCGCCGGCGTGCTGGAGCGCCTGCGGGTCGATTACGCAAGGCTCTCGACGATCAATCCGCGCATCATCCACTGCTCGGTCACCGGGTTCGGTGGCGACGGCGCCTTCAAGGACTATCCGGCGCTCGACCTCGTGGTTCAGGCCATCAGCGGTCACCTCTCGATAACCGGCGAGCCGGGGCGGCCGCCGGCGCGCGTCGGCATCCCGCTCGGCGATCTCTCTGGCGGGATCTTTTCGTGCAAGGCCATACTCGCGGCGCTCTACCAGCGGGAGCGCACGGGCCGTGGATGCCGGATCGACACTTCCATGTTCGACGGCATGTTGAGTCTTCTGAGCTACATGGGCACGCACTATCTGAGCACGGGCGAGGTGCCGACGCCGCAGGGCTCGGCGCACGAATTCACGGTACCGTGGCAGGCGTTCCAGGCCGCGGACGGCTACATCGTGATCGCGACCCGGCAGGAGAACTTCTGGCGCAAGCTGTGCACGGTACTGGACGCGCCCGGGCTGGCCGAGGATCCGCGCTTTGCGACCAACCCGCGGCGGCTCGAGCACCGTTCCGAGCTGATACCGATCATCGAGAACATCGTGCGCACGCGCACCGTGGCCGATTGGCTCGAAAGGTTGCGGGCGGCCGAGGTGCCGGCCGCGCCCGTGAACGATCTGGCCGGCGCCTTCGCCGAGCCGCCGGTCGCCGAGCGCGGGATGATCGTCGAATACGACCACCCGGACGTGGGAAAAGTGCGATTGCCCGGCAACCCGATCAAGATGTCAGGCGCGACCGGAACGCCGTCGCGGCCGGCGCCGCGGCTGGGCGAGCATACCGACGCAGTCCTGACCGAGTTGCTCAAGCTCCCGCCCGAGCAGATCGCAGCCCTGCGCCGCGAGGGCGCGATCCGGTAATTAGCAGTTATCTCAAAAATACCCCCGGAGCAGCATGAGCATGCATCCGAGATATATCGAATGGCGCGGGTCCTGTCAGAACGGTCGGGGCCCGCTCCAAGGCTTCCCGCGCATCCGGGCAATTGACTTGGCCAGCGCGTTCTCTGGAGTCAGTACCCGTACCGGAAGCCTCGGATCAAACCCCGACCCTTCTGCCACCCGCGCATTGGCCAGTCTCCGCGGGCCGGGTGGCAGAGCGGTTGGGATCTGGTTCCGGATTTCCGGTACTGGTACTGGCTGTCCAAGGGAGTTGTCCAAGTCAATTGACCAAGTGGGCTGGGAAATCCGGAGAAGATCACGACCGCTCTGACAGGACCCGGCCCGCTGCATACGCTACTCTCAGCGTAAACGGTGGGAGTCGAAAGGCGAACGAATGGGTTTTTGAGATAGGGTCTAGCTGCCGGGGATGATGCCGGGCTTGAGCGAGTAGCAGTAATCCGCGATCTCGACCGGCTTGCACTTCCACACCCGGTCCATGAACTTGCTCGAGAAGCAGTGCTGGAGCGCTCTTCGCAGCGGACGCAGCCGGAAGGGGTAGCCGAAGACGTAGGGGTGGATCGAGATGTTGCACACGAGCGGGTGCCGCGCGCTCTGCTCGACCATCTCCTCGAACTGGTCCACCAGCATGTCGCAGAACTCGCGCCCCGTGTGCTGGCGGTGGATCACCTGCGGCGAATCGTTCAGCTCCGCCGGGTACGGCACGGAGAGCAGCGGGCCCGCGCGCGTGCGCATCCAGATCGGCTGGTCGTCGTGCGGCCAGTCCATGAGATAGGTATAGCCCGCCTCCTTCAGGAGATCGGGTGTCCAGGCGTTCTCGTAGGTGCCGGCGCCCATCCAGCCCTTGGGCGGCGTGCCCTCGTGGCGGGTGAACGTCTCGGTCACTTCCGCGATGAGCCGCGCCTCGTCCGACTCCCAGCGGAAATCGTGCAGGTTCTCCGAGTTGGTGCGGCCATGCGCGACGATCTCGTCGCCGCGGGCGCGGATGCGCTCCATCACCTGGGGAGCGTGCTCGTAGAGCAGGCTGTTGGCGTTGTGAGCGAGCGGCATCTTCAGCTCGTCCGCGAGGTCGAACAGCCGCCAGATGCCGACACGGTTGCCGTAGTCGCGCCACGAGTAATTGCGCTGGGTCTGCGGCTCACCGAGCTTGGCGTTGTCGTGCCCCCTGCCCTTGCCGAACGCGAAGACCTCGACGTTGGTGGTAATGCAGAACGCGAGCCGCTTGCCGGCCGGCCAGCTGTAGTCCTTGCGCTCGACGAGCGCCGAGTAGTCGTAGCGATTGTGTCGAGGCAACAACGTGGAGGCCATGGATATGCTCCTGGCGCGGAGGAATCGCTAAACTTACCACATGAGCTACCGCCGCATATTCGACGCCGCCTCGGTGCCCGAGGTGATTCTCGCGACCGCGCGCGATCCCGCCATTCGCGCGCGGCCGGCGCTGTGGGCCGAGGGACGCACGCTCGACTATTCCGCGCTGGCGGATGCCGTGACGCGGGTATCCGGCCTGCTGCTCGAGCGCGGGCTGCGCCGCGGCGAGCGCGTGGCCCTGATCGCGCGCCGGTCGGTGGACGCCGTGGCCGGCGCGCTCGGCATCATGGCGGCCGGCGGGGCCGTGTGCGTGGTGGACGAGCGGCTGCCGCCCGCGGAGCTCGGCGTCCGGCTCCGCAGCGCGGAAATCGGCTGGCTGCTGGCGGATGCAACGCATCGCGAGCTTGCAGGCGCGGCGGCGGAATTGAAGCGTGTCGAACTGGAGGACGCGGCGCGGGCGTCACCCCGCGCGCGCGAGGGCATCGGGCACGGCGATGACGCGCTGCTGGTGATGACCTCCGGCAGCACCGGCACACCCAAGGCGGTGCTGCTGACGCATGGCAACCTCCTGTCCAACGCCTATGGCGTCGCGGAGCGCACCGGCGTCACGCCGGAAGACCGGCTCCTGCACTTGCTGCCGCTCCATCACACCAACGGCACCAATAACCTGCTGATCGTTCCGTTCTGCTGCGGGGCGTCGGTGGTGATGCTCGCGCGGTTCCATGCCGAGACGCTGTTCCACGAGATCGCAACCCACCGCCCCACCTATGTCACCGGCGTTGCCACGCACTACTCGCGCCTGCTCGCGCATGAGCCTCCTCCGGGCGCCCTCGCGAGCCTGCGCTTCCTGCGCTCCGGGGCGGCACCGCTCAACGCGCAGCTGCACCGGGATATCGAGCGCCATCTCGGGTTGCCGCTCATCCACTCCTATGGCCTTTCAGAGGACACCTGCACCGCGACCATGAATCCGCCCGCCGCCCGCAGGATCGGCACGGTCGGCACGGCGCTCGCGGGCCAGCGCGTCGCCGTGCTCGCGCCCGGGAGCGAGCAGCCGGTCGCGGTCGGCTCGGAAGGCGAGATCTGCATCGCGGGACCCTCGCTCATGAAAGGCTACGTTCCGCCGGCCGGTCACGCGGACGGGCCGTCGATCCGCAACGGGTGGCTGCGCACCGGCGATCTCGGCTGGCTCGATGGAGAGGGTTACCTCACTGTCAGCGGCCGGTTGAAGGAAATCATCCTCCGCGGCGGCGAGAACCTGTCGCCGGGACGCATCGAAGAAGCGATATTGCGCAATTCCGCCGTGCGCGCCTGCTGCGTCGTGGGCGCGCCGGACGCCGATCTCGGCGAAGTGCCGGTGGCATTCGTTGTCGCCGGCGACGGCGCGTCGGTGCGGCCGGAAGCGATCCAGGACCAGGTCCGGGCCGAGCTGCCGCGCGCGTGCGTGCCGGCGCGCGTAGTCGTGCTCGGCGCGCTGCCGGAAATCGGAATCGGGAAGATCGACCGCGCGGCGTTGAAGCGCCTCGCAGCGGGCGCATGATCCGCAGCGCAACCCGCGCGGGCGCGCCGGGATCGCGGTTTTGCGCGTGCTAGTATCCGCGCTTTGATTTTCCAATGACCATGACGCCCGACCTGCCCAGGGAAATGCTGGCCGTCGAGATCTCCCGGCCCGGAGGCCCCGAGGTGCTGACGCCTGTCACGCGGCCCCTGCCCGTGCTCAAGCCGGGAGAGGTGCTGATCAAGGTTGCGGCCGCCGGCGTGAACGGCCCGGACCTCATGCAGCGCAAAGGCCTCTACCCTCCGCCGCCGGGCGCTCCCGATCTTCCGGGCCTCGAGGTCTCCGGGGTCATCGCGGCCGTCGCCGCGCCGGCCGCGCGCTGGTCGGTCGGCGAGGCGGTGACCGCGCTCACGAACGGCGGCGGCTACGCCCAGTACTGCGCCGTGGACGCGCAGCACTGCCTGCCGCTGCCCAGGGGCGTCGGGTTGCTCGATGCCGGCGGCCTGCCGGAGACGTTCTTCACGGTGTGGAGCAATGTCTTCATGGGCGCGGGCCTCGCGGCCGGCGAGACGTTTCTCGTCCACGGCGGCGCGGGCGGCATCGGCACCACCGCGATCCAGCTCGGCAAGGCGTTCGGCGCGAAGGTCATCGCCACCGACAGCCCGGAGGCACGCTGCCGACTCTGCAGCGAGCTCGGCGCGGACCGCGTGATCGACTACCGGCAGGAGGATTTCGTGGAGATCGTGCGGGCCGCCGGCGGCGCGAACGTCATCCTCGACATCGTGGGCGGGGAGAACATCGAGAAGAATTTTCGGGCCGCGAGCCCCGATGCCCGCATCATCCAGCTCGCGTTCGCGGCCGGATCCAAGGTCGAAGTGAACCTGATGCCCGTGATGCTGAAGCGCCTGACCTACACCGGCTCGACGCTGCGCACCCGTCCGCCCGCGTTCAAGGCGCGGGTCGCGCGCGAGCTCGAGACGCGGGTCTGGCCGTTGATCGAGAGCGGCCGCATCCGTGTGGTCACGCGCCAGACCTTTCCGCTCGCGGAGGCCGCGCGCGCGCACGCACTGATGGAATCCGCGCAGCACACCGGGAAGATCCTGCTGCAGGTTGCTTCAGGGTAATCGTTACTAGAACCCATCTCAAAATTACCTCCGGAGCAGCACGAGCATACATCCGACGTCTACGGAACGGCGCGGGTCCTGTCAGAACGGTCGGGGCCCGCTCCGAGGCTTCCCGCGCCGCTGGTCAATAGACTTGGCCATCGCGTTCTCTGGAGTCAATACCGGTACCGGAAGCCTCGGATCAAACCCCGACCATTCTGCCACCCGCGCACCGAGCGCTCCCGCGGGTCGGGTGGCAGAGCGGTTGGGATCTGGTTCCGGATTTCCGGTACTGGTACTGGCTGTCCAAGAGAGTTGTCCAAATCAATTGACCAAGTGGGCTGGGAAATCCGGAGAAGATCACAACTGCTCTGACAGGACCCGCCCCGCGGCCTGCGCGCTGCGCTCAGGATGAACAATCAGAGTCGAAGCGCGAACGACTGGATTTTTGAGATAGGTTCTAGATCAACTGCTGCTGCGGGCGCTCGTCGCCCTGCCCCTCGCTGGTGCGGGGCGGACGCCGGCGCAGCAGGGAGATGTCGCCTTCGACGGCGATCGAGCGGGCGTGGCTGATGTTCTTCTCCAGCTCGTCGAAGTAGAGGTTGGGGCCGCCGAAATGCTGCTCGACGCAGGTGTAGCAGCCGCCGAGGTCCTCGCGCAGGCGCCGGGTCGCGTTCTGGTAGAAGCGCGGCGTCTTGAAGATAAGATCGGCGGCTGACGCGAACACGATCTCCTCGCTGCCGTCCTTGTGGCGCTTGCGCGCGATGCCGCCGCGCACGAATTCCGGGTAGAGCCGGTCGTAGCATTTCTCGAGGTAGCAGCGGTCGGCCATCTGCGCCAGGATGTCGGCGCTCCCCAGCAGGTTGCCGAGGAGCCGGAACTCGAGAGACGGCACCTTGATCCGGCTCACCGGGATCTCGTAGCCGGTGAAGTGCACGATGCGGGTCGCGGCGAGCACGAGATCCGCCATTCCGATCTTCGGCAGGTAATCCTCGAGGAATTCCGCGCCGCGCGACACGTGCACGGCCGTGTACTCGGCGCCGTTCGCGTGCTTGGTATCCTTGCGGCGGCGGATGTACCCGCAGTCGTGAAAGAGCGCGCTCACGATGCCCAGGCGAAACAGGCGCTCGGTGATGGTCCCGGCGCCGTTCGCGCGCACGCTGCCGTCGAGCAGCCGCGCCATGCCCAGCGTCACGTCCAGCACGTGCTGGATGTCGTGGTAGTCCGTGTCACACTCGTGGAAGCCGGGGAACTCGCCCCGGTAGAGCCGTCCAAGATCGGCGAAGGCCTGGGGGAGGTTGCGCGCCGTATCCTGCTGGTAGAGATCCTGGTAGATGCGGCAGACTGCCTCGGAAACGATTTGCGGATCGGTGGTATTGATCCGGTTGGTGACGTCGTAATCGTTGCGCCGATGCGCCTCAGATGCCATCCCGCCCCCGTTGCAAATGCGAACTTTTCGTGATGGAAATACGCATGTATTAGACTATAATGAATTGCGTCGTGCAATGCGCGGTAAGACGCGGAAAGAAAAAATTTTTCTGGGAAAGTGTGCACTATTTCACGCGCGCCGGAATCGAGCGCGAGTTGCGCGCGGCGCGCGCGCCGCGCTGACCTAGCGCCGCTCTGAGAATCGCAGAATCCGACATGGCCATTCACCCGAAGACGATCTACTCCAAGACGCCGAAGGGCGTGCTGGAAATCAAGAACAAGACCTCCAAGCTGCCGCGCGAGGCCGGGATGGTGTTCCTCGCGGTGGACGGCAAGTCCACGGCCGCCGACCTGCAGCGGAAATCGGGCATGGAGGAAAGGAAGCTCCACGACACGCTCGAGAAGCTCGCCGCGGACGGCTTCATACGGGTCTTCACGGCGCCGGAGCCGCCCAAGGGCACCAGCGCCTCCACCGTGGCGGCGGGCTCGGTGCCCGGCCCGGGCGTCGAGGACGACCTCGATTTCACGTCGCCGGCCGCCATGTCCAAGCTGAACGCGGAAGCGACTTCGCGCGCCAAGGCCGAGGCCGATGCCAAGGCCCGCGCGCTTGCGGCGGCGCGCGCGTCGGCCGAAGCCAAGGTCCGCCAGGAATCGGAGTCACGCGCACGAGCCCAGGCGGAAGCCAAGGCCCAGGTTGAGACGGACGCGAAGAACCGGGCCGAGGCGGCGGCGAAGGCGGCGGCCGAGGCGCGCGCCAAGGCGGAAGGGGAAGCCCGGGCTGCCGCCGATGCCAGGGCCAAGGCGGAGGCCGAGGCGCGCATCAAGGCCGCGGTGGAGGCCAAGGCGCGGGCGGATGCCGAGGCCAAATCACGGGCGGAGGCCGAGGCGCGGGCCAGGGCCGAGGCCGAGCGCAAGGTGGCCGCCGAGGCCAAGGCGAAGGCGGAGGCGGAATCCCGGGCCAAGGCCGAGATCGACGCGCGCGCCCACGCCGAGGCCGAAACGAAAGCCAAGGCCGCGGTCGAGGCGCAGATGAAGGCGCTGCAGGACGCCCTCGCCCAGGCCGAGAAGCGCGCGAAGCAGGAAGCCGAGGAGCGCGCCCGCGTCGAGACCGAGATCAAGGCGCGCCAGGACGCCGAGCGCAAGGCGCGCGAGGAAGCCGAAGCGCGGGCAAAAGCCGCGGAGGAAGCGATCGGCCAGGCGCGAGCGATGGCCGAGGAGGCGGCGCGCGCCAAGTCCGCGGCAGAGGCGAAGCTCGCTATCGAGGCCGTGGGCGAAGGTGGGGAAGCCGCCCGGGCGCATATGGAATCCGCGCTGAAGGCGCTCGAGGAAGCGAAGGCAAAGGCGCGGACCGAAGCCGAGGCGCGCGCCAACGCCGAGCGCCGGGCGCAGGCCGAGGCCGAAGCGCGGGTGCGCGAGGAGCAGGAGCGCAAGCTGCGCGAGGAACGGGAGCGCAAGGAGCGCGACGAAGCCGACGTGCGCACCAAGATACAGCTGCGCGAGCTGCAGGAGCAGGCGCGCCGCGCCAAGGAAGAGGCGGAGGCCAAGGCCGCGATCGAGCGCAAGGCGCGCGAGGAGGCCGAAGCCCGGATGGAGGCCGAGCGCAAGGCGCGCGAGGAGGCGGAACGCAAGGCTGCCGAGGAAGCCAAGGCACGGGAAGAGACGCTCGCCCGGGCACGCATCGAGGCCGAGGCCAAGGCCCGCGCCGAAGTCGAGGCCATGATCCAGGAAGAGCGCAAGGCGCGCGAAGAGGCCGAATTGCGGGCGCAGCAGGAGATCGCGGCCAAGACCGAGGCGGAGAAGAGAGCGCGCGCGGAAGCCGAGCGCCAGGCCGAGATCGCGCGCAAGGCCCGTGAGGAAGCCGAGCGCAAGTCAAGCGAGCTCGACCGCAGCGGCGACTACTCTCCGGAGGCGAAGCGGGTGCGCGCCGAGGTCGAGGCCATCGCGCGCAAGGCGGAGGAGGCCGTCGCACACGCGCGCGCTCAGGCCGAGGAGGAACGCAGGGCGCGGGCCGCGGCCGAGGATCGCGCCAAGATGGAGGCGGTCGCGCGCGTCATGCAGGAGCAGCAGCTGCGCTCGGGCGCCGAGGACGAGATCAAGTCGCGCGTCCAGGCGGAGATCAAGGCCCGCGAGCAGGCCGAGATAGAGGCCGAGGCCCGCTACCGGCAGGAGGCCGCCGCCCGCGCCAAGGCAGCCGCCGAGGAGCGCAGGAAGCGCGAGGCCGGCACCAAGGAAGGCAAGCCCGTGCGCGCAGTCACGCGGACCAACTGGAAAAGGACGACCGGCATCAGCGCGGCGGTGCTCGCCGCCGTCGCCGTCGGGCTGCTGCACATCGTGCCGCTCAACAACTTCATCGGGGGCGCGCAGCGCCTCATGTCGCAGCGGCTGGGTGTCCCCGTGACGATCACCAACCTGCGTTACGCGCTGCTGCCGCTCCCCACGCTGAAGCTCGAGCGGGTGGGCATCGGCAAGCTGCAGGAGATCAAGATCGACAACATCGTCGTCAGCGCCTGGCCGTGGGAGCTGCTCGGAGACACCATGGCGTTCGACAGCGTCGAGGTCAACTCGCTCACCACGGAGCAGGAGTCGCTGGCGCTGCTGCCGGGCTGGGTGCGGCCGCAGGGCGGCGCCCAGCCGCTCAACGTGCGCCGCATCCGGCTGAACGCGGCCAAGGTGACGGTCAAGAACCTCGACACCCCGATCTTCGGCGGCGACGTCACGCTGGGTCCCGACGGCGCGCTGCAGCGCGCCGTCCTGTCGGACAGCAAGGCGAGAATCGAGCTCACGCCCAAGGACGGGGCGATGCGTGTCGCGCTGGAAGGACGCAACTGGCGCCCGCCGATCGGTCCCGCGGTGGAGCTCGACGACATCATGATGGAAGCCCTGGTGGACACGCAGCAGGCCAGCATCACCGCCCTCACCGCCAAGATCGGGCGCGCCACGATCAAGGGCAGCGCGCGGGCGAGCTGGGAAAGCGGCATACGGCTCGAAGGCGATCTTGCGGTCACCAACGGCGAGCTGGCGCAGCTGATGGCGAACTTCACGCGCGATTTCAGCGCAAGCGGGACGCTCACCGCCAACGCCACCTACGTGGTGCAGGGCGCGACGCTGCAGAATCTCTTTGCCGACCCGCGCGTCGAGGCGAGCTTCAACATCGAGAAAGGCTCGATCAACAACGTCGACATCATACGGGCGATACAGTCACCGACCCGGGACGGCGTGCGCGGCGGAAAGACCGGATTCAATTCGCTGTCGGGCACGATGCGCCTCGCCAACCAGATCTACTCCTTCCGCCAGCTGCAGCTCTCATCCGGGCCCATGAATTCTTCGGGCAGCGTCGACGTCTCACCCGACGGAACCCTTTCGGGCCGCATCAGCACGCAGCTCGGCTCGAAGACCGTGATCGTGGCCCGCGGCAATCTCGTGGTCACCGGCAACCTCAAGACCCCGGTCCTCAAATAAAAAAGCCCGCTCGCGCGGGCTTTTTCGTTACGGGTCGCCCCTCAGCGGTCGCCGGCTCTCAACGCAGCGATGCGCTCGTCGAGCGGCGGGTGCGACATGAACAGGCGCTTCAAGCCCGCCCCGACCCCGCCGGAGATGCCGAAGGCCTTCACGGCATCGGGCAGCTGGGCCGGCTGCTCGTGGTTCAGCTTCAGCCGCTCGAGCGCATTGATCATCTTCCCACGCCCGGCGAGCGACGCGCCTCCAGCGTCGGCGCGGAATTCGCGCTGGCGCGAGAACCACATCACGACGATGCTGGCGAGCAGCCCGAGCACGAGCTGGGCGACGATGGTGGTCACCCAGAAGCCCGGGCCGTGCCCGCGCTCGTTCCTGAACACCACGCGGTCGACGACGAATCCTACGACCCGCGAGAGAAAGATCACGAACGTGTTGACCACGCCCTGGATGAGCGTCAGCGTCACCATGTCGCCGTTGGCGACGTGGCTCACCTCGTGGCCGAGCACCGCCTCGGCCTCGTCCTGGCTCATGTTCTGCAGGAGCCCGGTGCTGACAGCCACCAGCGAGCTGTTGCGATTCCAGCCGGTGGCAAAGGCGTTGATCTCAGGCGCCTCGTAGACCGCGACCTCGGGCATGCCGATTCCGGCCTTCTCGGCCTGGCGCTTGACCGTGTCCACCAGCCAGCGCTCGGTCGTGTTCGACGGCACCTCGATCACGTGGGCGCCCGTCGCCCGCTTCGCCATCCACTTCGAGATCAGCAGCGAGATGAACGAGCCGCCGAACCCGAAGACCGCCGCCATGATGAGGAGGCCCTGCAGATTGAGCCCGGTTTCCTGGGCCAGCGCACGATCGATGCCGAGCAGCTGCATGCTGATGCTCAGCACGGCGAGCACGGCGAAGTTGGTCGCGACGAGCAGGAAAATGCGTTTCATGGGTGCCTGATCCTCCGGTTGTCGAATGCGACTTTAGATGGGGGCGGAGCGCCCGGGTTCAACTGGGCTATGCCCCCGCTCAGGCCGCATGCGGTACCGGCACCGCCGGCTCCAGACCGCCGGCGGCGGCGATCAACGGCTCGATGGCATGGGCATAGTAGGCGAGCAGCTCGGTTTCCCCGGGGCTCGCGCGGTAGAGCCCGTCCTGCTCCGAAACGATGCGGCGCAGCAGCAGCGTGCGCAACCCGACCCCGATGGCGTAGTCGAGGTCCCCGCGCGGGACGTAGATATGCGCGCCGATCCTCTCCAGTCGCAGGATCAGGTCGTAGGCCCTCGACTTCAACTCCAGCTCGGACAGCCCGGCATCGCGATGCGCGAGGAACACGGTGGCAACCAGCGACACCGGGAGCACGGGGACGATGCGCGCGATTGCCTCCATCACCTGCGCGCCCACCCGCGTGACCTCGGTGTGCCGGGCTTCCTCGTCGAGGCGCCGGAAATCGACGCCGTGGCGGCGAACGTAATCGCGCATCGAGAGCGGGCTGCCGAAGTTCACGCAGGCGTAGCCGAAGCGGTGCCAGCGCCCCGTCAGCGCCAGCCACAAGTGGGAGCCGACGAACGCGGCGGTCCGCGCAAGCGCGTACAGCACGCCCCGCCGCGGCGCCGCGGGATCGAGCTTCAGCAGCAGCGTGCGGTCCTCGAGCACGCGGTCGTAGTTGATGCCCACCGGGATCAACACGATGTCGCGCTCGCCCGCGGGATCGAACGTCTTCAGCATGTAGTCGAGCAGCCCGAGCCGGGGCGGACGCAGCCGGCCGTCCACGGAGAGCCCGCCCTCGGGGTAGAGCGCCTGCGGCACGCCGGCCTCCACGGCCATCTGCACGTAGCGCTGCAGGACCAGGCGGTAGAGGGAATCGCCCGAGTTGCGGCGCACGAAGTAGGCGCCCATCGAGCGGATCAGCTGCTGCAGCGGCCAGACCCGCGCCCATTCGCCCACCGCGTAGGAGAGCGCGACGCGCTCCGCGGCAAGAAACGCCACCAGCACGTAGTCCATGTTGCTGCGGTGGTTCATGACGAACACCACCGAGGACCTCGGATTGACCGCGGCGAGGGCTTGCGTGTCCGCGTAGCCGACCCGCACGCGGTAGAGGAGCCGGGCGAGCGCCTTGCCCAGCCGGTAGCCCGCGCCGAAGTAGAAGTAGGCATTGAACGCCGGCACGATCTCCCGCGCGTAGCGGTCCACGCGCGCCGCCACCACCTCGCGCGGCAGCCCCTTGTCCCGGCACTCGCGCGTGATGGCGTCCTGGACCTTCGGGTCGTGGAAAAGCCGGTCGACCAGCGCCCGGCGCCGTGTCAGCTTGAACTGCGGCAGCTCGATATTGAGCCGCGTGTTGATCTCGCGGATGACGCGGTTCACCTTGCGGCGCAGGTACCAGCGCACGCCCGGCACCAGCAGCCGATCGAGCAGCGCCCACAGCGCGAGCACGAGCAGCGCGATGAAGAGCCAGGCGGGAAGCGTTACGGTTCCGGTCATGCGGCTTCCTTTTGCCTATCCAGAGTCCCTAACATGATGAGACGCGCGCTGCGCTGGCTCGATTCTGGCTCGGGGCGCGAAGCGAGCCGCAGTCAACATGTCGATATTGACAAGGGGAGCGACAAAGCCATGGGCCCAAATCGTGCCAGCCCCTGAGATGCCATTGGAAATTCAGATGCCTGAGGCGGGGTTGCGGCCAAAATCGGCGCTAACATTGTCGGCCGGCTTGGCCATATGTTCAATATGCCCTGCGCCGTCCTTCGCGTCATCACCGATTCTGGCTCGCAACGCGCGCGCGTTTCATCATGTTAGGGGCTCTTAGTCAGCGAATCCGATGATGCGCAATCGACGACGCCTGGTGCTCGCCGCGGGAGGCGCCGCTGCGCTCGGCGCCTGCGACTTCACCCTCGAGCACGGCCTGTTCAATCCCTGCCGCGCCGAACTGCCGCGCGCGCTTGCCGACGACGAAACCATCGTGGCGGCCTGGGACGGGATCGACTCCACGCGCATGTGGGACTGCCACGCGCACCTCGTCGGCACCGGCGACTCGGGCAGCGGCGTGTGGGTGAATCCCGCGATGCTGAACCTCGCGAATCCGGTGCTCTACGCTCAGCGCCTGCTCTATCTCAACGCCGGCTGTGCCCACGACGCGCGCGGCAGCATGGACGAGAGCTATGTCGAGCGCATGCTGAATCTCCTCGACGGCATGCACCCGGGCGTGAAGCTCGTCCTGTTCGCGTTCGACCGGCATTACGCCGCGAACGGAATCGCGGTGCCAGGAGAGACGGCGTTCTACGTGCCGGACGCGTACGCGCGCGCAACGGCGCGGCGCTACCCCGGCCGATTCGAATGGGCCGCCTCCGTGCACCCCTACCGCAGCGATTGCCTCTCCGCTCTGCGCGAGGCGAAAGCGGGCGGCGCGCGGGCGGTCAAGTGGCTGCCCGCCGCCATGGGCATGGACCCGGCCTCGCCCCGCTGCGACCCGTTCTACACGGAACTCGCCCGCCTGGACCTGCCACTCATCACCCACGGCGGGATGGAGCGCGCGGTGCGGGTGGGCGACCGCCAGCACCTGGGCAATCCCCTGCGCCTGCGGCGGGCGCTGGAGCACGGAGTGCGAGTCGTGATCGCGCATTGCGCAACGCTGGGCGAGGACCGCGACCTCGACCACGGCGAGAACGGCCCGTTCGTCGCGAGCTTCACGCTGTTTGCCCGGTTAATGGACGATCCACGTTACCGGGCGACGCTCTACGGAGACATCTCGGCCGTCGCGCAGGTGAACCGCGCGGGGCCGGCCCTCGTCGCACTGCTCGAGCGCGGCGAGTGGCACCCGCGGCTGCTCAACGGCGCGGACTATCCCCTGCCCGGCATTCTGCCGCTCTATTCGATGAGCCAGCTCGTCGATCTCGGCCTCATCGAGAGCCGGGTGGCGCCGGTGCTCGCCGCGATCCGCGAGCACAACCCCCTGCTCTTTGATTTCGCGCTCAAGCGCCACCTGCGCGCGGGAGCCAGGCGCTTTCCGCGCAGCGTGTTCGAGACCCGGCCGTTCTTCGACCGGCAACGGCCGACCGCCGGGACATCATGACATTGTTCTTGGCGGGCGGGCCACCGCCGATGGTATGCTTCGGTCCACACATGAGGCCCCCCGCATGTCCCTGAACCGCATCTTCGACCCGGCGCTGTCCGCGGAGGAGCTGCGCGGCTTCACGCGCACGGTCGCGGAGATCGAGTGGCTGCTGCTCATCCTGGTGCTGCTCTACCAGGTCGTGTTCCCGCTCGACGAGGAGTCCTCGGCCGCGCTCGCGATGGCGATGTTTTTCTTCGCGGCGTTCGTGCTGTCGTTCCATTACGCGAACTTCTACCGCACCGAGACGCACTGGAAGATCACCATCGAGACCGCGGCGATGATCGTGTTCATCACCTGGGTGCTGGCCTACACCGGGGGCGCCAACAGCCCGTTGAGCGACCTCTACATCCTCGTCATCATCGTCGCCGCGCTCACGCTGGGGAAAATCGTCACGCTGGCGGAGCTGGGCCTGATCACGGGCTGCTACATGTGGCTGGCCTACCCGCTGGAGGCAGGGGAGCTCATGACCCTGCCCTACGGCGCGAAGCTCCTCGCGCAGGTGGCGCCCATGCTGCTCGTCGCCTACATCACCTCGATGCTGTCGGCCGACCTGCGCCGCGCCTACAGCCACGTCAAGCACCTGTCGGAGACCGACGAGCTGACCGGGGTCCTCAACATGCGGGCTTTCGCCACGCTCTCGGAGCGCGTCGCTCAGCAGGCGAGCCGCTACGCGCGCCCCTTCAGCGTGCTCATGATCGATTCCGACAACCTGAAGCAGGTGAACGACACCCTGGGACACGAGACCGGCAACCGGCTGCTGCGCCAGACGGTCGAGTGCGTCCAGGGCCGGCTGCGCCAGACCGATCTCATCGCGCGCTACGGGGGCGACGAGTTCGTCGCCCTGCTGCCGGAGACGCCGTGCTCGGGGGCGGCAGGCGTCGCGGAGCGCATCCGCAAGAGCGTCGAGGCGACCCCCCTCCTCTCGCGCGACCAGAAGGTCGCCACCACGGTCAGCATCGGCATCGCCTGCTACCCGGAGCACGGCGTGGACTTCGAGTCCATCCTGGAGAAGGCGGACCAGGCGATGTACGCGAGCAAGGCCGCCGGGAAGAACTGCGTGACCGTGTCGCCCTCCTGAGGGCGCGGCGTCATGCGGGCGCGCGCTTCGCCGCGTTCGCGGAGATCATGGCAGAGCGGGTCGAGTGCGCGGTAATCGGCGCCGGCGTCGTGGGCCTCGCCATCGCGCGCCGGCTCGCCCTCGCCGGGCGCGAGGTCGTCATGCTGGAGGCCGAAAGCGCCTTCGGCACCCACACCAGCTCGCGCAACTCCGAGGTCATCCACGCCGGCATCTATTACGCCACGGGCTCGCTCAAGGCCCGGCTCTGTGTCGCCGGCCGCAAGGCGCTCTACCGGTATTGCGCGGCGCGCGGCGTGCATCACCAGGGAATCGGCAAGGTAATCGTCGCCTGCGACGAAAGCGAGCTCGCCGGCCTGAAGAAATACCGGGAGCAGGCCGCGATCAACGGTGTCGACGACCTGCAGATGCTGGGCCGCAACGACCTGGCGGCGCTCGAGCCCGAAGTGCGCGGCGTCGCCGGCTTCCTCTCGCCGTCGACCGGCATCATCGACAGCCACGGTCTCATGCTCGCCTACCTGGGGGACGCCGAGAGCCGCGGCGCGTCCCTTGCGCTCGGCAGCCCGGTCGTGTCCGGGCACGCGGAACGCGCGGGCATCGCGCTCGAAGTCGGCGGCGCGGAGCCCATGACGATCGAATGCGGGACGGTCATTAACAGCGCGGGACTCAGCGCGCAGGCCGTTGCCCGCTCGATCGCGGGCGTGCCGCCGCAGACGGTTCCCCCGTCCCGCTTCGCCATCGGCCACTATTACACGCTCAGCGGCGCGGCGCCCTTCCGGCGGCTGATCTACCCGGTCGCGCGCCCGGACTGGCTCGGCGTCCACGTGACCATCGATCTCGGCGGGCGGGTCAAGTTCGGCCCCGACTTCGCCTGGATCGATCGCGTGGATTACCGCTTCGACGGGAGCCGCGAGGCCGCGTTCTATGCCGCCATTCGCCGCTATTACCCGGGGCTGAAGGACGGGACCCTGCAGCCGGGCTACACGGGCATCCGGCCGAGAACCACGGGGCCCGGCGAGCCCGCGCAGGACTTCGCGATCGTGGGGCCGCGCGAGCACGGCGTGCCGGGCCTCGTCAATCTCTTCGGCATCGAGTCGCCGGGGCTGACCGCATCGCTCGCGATCGCCGACCACGTCGTGGAACTGCTCGAACCGTGAATGCCGGCGCGGTCGCGCTCGGGGCGCGCATGGAATAGAATGTGCCAAAAATGACAAACGGAATCGCCTATTCAAAGTCCGCAAAGGGCAAGGCCGAGATGGCCGAGAAGCCGGGCAAGCTCCCGCCCGGCCTCAAGACCCTGCTCGGGCTGATCGACAATTCCACGGCGACTCAGCTTCGCGGAAAGCTCCCGCAAGTTGAGCCGGACAAGCTCAACGCGGCGCTCGACCGGTTGTTCGCCGACGGCTACATCGAGATCGCCGGTGCCCCGGCGCCTGCACCCGCGCCGGCTGCGGTAGCGCCCGTCCCGCCCGCCGCGCCGGCGGCCGCACCGGCGCCGGCTGCCCAGACACCGGATGCCCCGCTCGACTTCGCCGCCTTCATGAACCGCCCGGTCAAGGTGCCGACGATCCAGCAGTTGAAGCAGGCCGAGGCGACGCTGACGGGGCTCCAGGGCAAGAAGAAGGCCGGCTACTACGTGCATATCATCAACCGCGCCGCCAAGCGGGTCGCGCCGCTCGCGGGCGGAGACAAGCACACCGTGCTGGTCATCGACGCCGATCAGTCCAACGCGCTCGTCGTGACGCGCGCGCTGCTGCTCGCGAAGTTCGAGACCCGCGCCGCCGCGCGCCAGGACGAGATCATCGCCCAGCTGAGCAAGCAGCCGCCCGCGGACGTGATCGCCATGGATCTCGCGCTGCCCGACATGATCGGTCTCGAGCTGCTCGGCCGGCTGCGCGAGCACCCGGTCTACAAGTCGGTGCCGATCATCGTCATGACCGGGAAGACCGAGCACGACGACATCGTGGCGGCGCTCGCCTACGGCGCGAGCGGCTACATGACCAAGCCGTTCAAGCCCGAGGCCCTGGTGGACGGCGTGCAGGCCGTGCTCGGCCTCTGACCCTACGTCTCGTCCAGCAATCGCCTGATCTGCGGGATCATCAGCGTGGCGGCGGCGTGCCCCTCCGCGATCGCCTCGCCCCCGCGGTGGTAGTCGAGCAGCCCGAGATTGCCGAGCCGTGGCTGGATCACGATGTCGGCGGGCTCGCCGGCGAGGCGGCTGCGCGCGATGCGCACGCTCATGATGTCGAGGCTGCCCGTCACGACCTCGAGCATGCTCGGGCGCCGGGGATGCCGCTTCGCGGATTCAGGCTTGCGCAGGTGGCGGCCGACGGTGCTGGAGCTCAGGTCCACCGCGATGACGAAATCGGCCTCCATCGCCCGCGCGAGCGAGACCGGGACGGGATTGACGAGCGCCCCGTCCACGAGCTGCCGGTCCTCCTCCAGCCACGGCGTGAACAGCCCCGGTATGGCGACCGAGGCGCGCACGGCGTCCGCGACCGGTCCCTCGCGCAGCCAGACTTCCCGTCCGTTGACGAGGTCGGTCGCGACCGCGGCGAACGGCCGCCGCAGGTCCTCGATGCGCTTGTCGAGGAAGCCGCCCCGCAGGAAATCGAAGAGCCTGCCGCCCTTGACCAGGCCGCCGCTGAACGAGAAATCGAAGTACCCCACCATCTTGCGCCAGGTGAGCGCGCGCACCCAGTCCTCCAGCCCCGCGAGCGCGTCGTCGGCGTACACCGCGCCGACGAGCGCCCCGATCGAGGTACCGCAGACCGATTCGGGCACGATGTCGGCGTCGAGGAGCGCCTTCAGCACGCCGATGTGCGCCCAGCCGCGCGCCGACCCGGCGCCGAGCGCGATGCCGATCCGGGGTTTGCGGTGCGCCATGGGAGGACGGGGCGGGAGCTGCCTATTTCCCGCCGTGCCGGTCGAGGAACGCGCCGAGCTCGGCGACCCACTCCGGACGCGTGAAGATGAAGCCGTCATTGTGGCCGCCGCGCATCTCCAGGAACGCCTTGGGCTCGGCGGCCGCCTCGTAGAGCTTCCGGCCGTGCGCATAGGGCACGATGTCGTCGTCGCGGCTGTGGGCGATGAAGACCGGCGCGCGGACGCGCTGCAGGTTCGCCAGGTTGTCGTAGCCGATGCGGGAGAGCAGCCGCACCGGCAGGAACCAGTACACCTGCGCGCCCAGGTCGGTTACCGACGTGAATGTCGAGAACAGCAGTACGGCGCGTGGCGCTTCCCCCATTTTCTCCGCGGCCAGCCAGGTCGCGACGGCCGCGCCCAGCGATTCACCCGCGACCACGATGTTCCTTGCCGGGGCGAGGCGCGCATGGCGCAGGTGCTCCCATGCCGCCTCCGCGTCGCGGTAGGTCCCAGACTCCGAGGGCGTGCCGGTGCTCTTGCCGTAGCCGCGGTAGTCCACGATCAGCGTCGTATAGCGCAGGCGGTGGAACATCTGGAGGTAATCGATGCGGTGCGAGATGTTGCCGGCGTTGCCGTGGAAGAACAGAACGACCCCACGCGCGTTCTCGGCGGGCACCCACCACGCGTCCAGGGTCTCGCCGTCGGCGGTGCGGATCGCCACCGGCTCGTAGCGCAGCCCGTAGGACTGGGGGTTGACCACGGCTTCCCGCCCCGTGCCGGGGAAGAACACGAGGTGGGACTGGAAGAGGTACACCAGCACGAGCACCGCGCCATAGGCGATCGCGACCGGTATCAGCAGCTCTCCCAGCATGCGCCGCATCGCCGCTACCAGCGGAAGGTCGCGCCCACCAGAAATGCCTTCTCGAACTCGGCGTCGTTGAAATTCTTGCGGAAGCCGGCGTCGAAGTCCATGTTCTTGCTCGGCGAATAGATGATACCGATCATCCCGAACTGGCTCGTCCGGTCCGGCAAATAGGGGTCGCTCCTCGACTCATTGAGACGCAGGCCCGCCTCTCCCACGAGGCGCACGTCCTTGGCCACCGCGTACGACAAGCCGCCCGACACGCGCCACAGATCGCTCCGGCTTTCGGCCGCGTCCTGCGGCCGGTTGAAGCGCACGTCGGAATACGCGACGTTGGCAAGGAATGTCCAGGGATCCGCTTCAATGGTGGCGAGCAGCGCGACGCCCCATGAGGTCTTGCCGGTCCCGAGCCCCTTGTCTTCATTGCCGGTCGGCAGCACCAGCCCGGGCTTCAGCGCGAGGCTGAACGCACCGGCTTCGAGGAATCGCCACTTCACCTCCAGCGTCGAATCCGACATTCCGCTCTCGTCCTCGGTCTCGAGGCCGTTCTCGGTCGTACGCTGGCGCGTGTAGGACAGCCCGAATTGGACGTCCAGGTTCTCCAGCAACCCGTAGGAAAGCACGGGCACGAACAGGTTCACCTTGCGCTTCTGCTCGACCGGGCCCGCGCCCGTGTCCACGGTCCGCTCGCTGCGGAGTAGATCGCCCTGGAGCTCCAGCTGCCAGTTGCCCTTGCCCTGGGTTCCCGTGTCGTCGGTGATGAAGGGATGCGCCGCCCAAGCGAAGGGTGAAGGATGAAGGATGAGCGATGAAGCCAGCAGCGCGCTCAGGGTCTTGGGATTCATTCCGCAGCTCCTTCTCACTGCAGGCAGGCGCCCGCCCCCGCCACGACCGATTCGACGATCCGCGCGCGCACCGCGGGGTCGCGCATGCGCAGCTCCTCGTCGCGATTGACGATCACGCCCGCTTCGAAGAGCAGCGCGGGGATGCCCGCCGTCTTCAGCACCGCCAGGTTGTCGAAATAATGCACGCCGTTCGCCTCGTCGGCAAACGGCCGGTTCTCGCCCACGATCGGGTCGGCGTGGTAGCGCGAAGGCGCGAATCCCGCACCCCTCAGCGCTGCGCCGATCGCCGACGCGCAGCGGAGACTTTCCTCGGTTTGCCCGTTCAGGCGCGATACGAACAGCGAGAACCCCGAGAAGTGATCGCTGTAGAGCAGCTGCTCGCCATCCACCTCCCAGATCGACAGGAAGCGCGGCTGCACCGAGTCGTGGTGGACCGAGACGAAGAGGTCCATGCCGGCCGCGCGGGGCGCCCGGCTGCCGAGATTCTCCGCCAGGCCGTCGGCGCCGATAAGGACGACTTTGTGGCCGGCTTGCCGGAGCGCCTCGGCAATCTCGCGCGAAAGCTGGAGGTTGTATTCGAACTCGGTCACGCCGTGCGCGCTGATGACGCCCGGTTTCGTCCAGTAATGGCCGACGTCAACTGCGATGCTCGCGGCCACCGCTGCCGGCGCAAGCCCCGCCAACGCAGCCGTCACGAGCCGATGCAGGAGACGCCGCTTCCCCGTCACGGGTCGCCGGTCACCAGCCCAGCACGTATGCGGGCCGGCGCGGATCGGCACCCCCGTGCAGCACTCCGTTCTCGTGGTCCGCGACGATGGTGCACACCGCGCCCGCAAGCCACGTCATGTCGTCCCACTCGTAGATCCTGTGTCCCAGCTCCCTCAACTCGTCCCCGGCCTCCTGCGCGAGGCTCGCTTCGAGATGGAGCCGCCCCGGGTAATACGGATGCGGCTCGAACGAGCCGGGGAAGCTGTAGCCGGCGAAGCGCGGGGCCTCGACCGCGGCCTGGGGCGCCATGCCGAATACGTTGATGTTGAGAAAGACCTGCAGCATAGCCTGGCATTGCACGTCCCCGCCCGGCGTGCCGAACGGCATGAACACGCGCCCGTTCCGGAACGCGAGCGCGGGATTGGGCGTGAGGCGCGGCCGCTTGCCGGGCGCGACCGAGCTGGGATGATCGGGATCGGACCACGATTGCGTGCCGCGGCCCGAGCACACGATTCCCACGCCCGGGATGATCGGCGTCTTGTCCGAGCCGTCGCTCGGCGTGCACGAGAAGGCGTTGCCGTGGCGGTCGATCACGCAAAGGTACGACGTGTCGCCCGGCCCCGGCGCATCCTCGGGCTCGGGGAGGGGCACGCACCGGTGCTTGAGCTGCGCCAGCGTGTCCGGGTCGCCGGCGGGCGGCATCTCCGGCCACGCCTTCTCCAGGCTCACCAGCGAGCGGCGATGCTCCGCATAGCGCTCCGACATGAGCCCCTGGATCGGAACCTTGTGGAACCGCGGGTCGCCGAAATGGTGGTGGCGGTCGGCGTAGGCGAGCTTCAGCGCCTCGGTGACGAGGTGGATGTACTGCGGCGAGTTGTGCCCTGTCGCCTTGAGATCGAAGCCCTTGAGGATGTTCAGCGCCATCGGCAACACCGGGCCCTGCGACCACGGGCCGCAGGCGTGCAGCTCGATGCCGTCGAAGCGCGCGCGCACGGTGGGCTCGAACCGGACGCGGAAGCCCGCGAAGTCCTCGTAGCGCATCGGCCCGCCCGCTTTTTCGATGAACTTCGTCACGACGCGCGCGATGTCGCCCTTGTAGAAGGCGTCGCGCGCCGCGCCGAGGCCAGCCCGCCTGCCCCTTCGCCGCGCGGCCTTCTTCTCCTCGTCCGCCATGTACTGCATCGTGCGGCCGAGATCGGGCTGCACGAACACTTCGCCCACCTCCGGCGGCCGGTCCTTCGGCAGGAAGACCTTGCGGCTCGCCGGCCAGCCCCGGTAGGTTGCCTCGTTCTCCTTGATGAACTCCGACATCATCGGGTGCATCGGGAAGCCGTCGCGCGCGAAGCGGATGGCGCTGGCGGCGACTTCCCCGAAGCTCATGGTTCCAAAGTGCTCGAGCGCCGTGAGCCACGCATCCGGCGCGGCGGGGACAACGCATCGCTCCACGCCTTTGGGAATCTTGCCGCCGTGCCGCTTCACGAAATAATCCGGCGTGATCGCCTTCGGCCAGACGCCGAGCCCGTCGATGCAGTGCACCCGCCTGCTCTTCGCGGTGTAGATGATCTGCGGCGCGACCCCGCCGAAGTTGACCTTGTCGGTCTGCAGCACGCCGATGGCAACGCCCGCGGCGACGCCGGCGTCGACGGCATTTCCCCCCGCTTCCAGGATCTGGAACCCGGCGTGCGCGGCGAGGTAGTGCCCGGCCGAGATGAGGTGCCGGGTCCCCATGATGCTCGTTCGGCCTGAAGCCATGCGGAGCTCCCGAATTGCCAGGGAATGCGGATGATGCATTCTAGCCGCATTCGGCGCGGCCCGCGGAAAGCCGGCTGCTATAATCGGGCGACCCATCGAGGAGGCATCATGCTCACACCAGCGCGATCGTTCTGTGGCGTCGTTGCGGCCTGCCTCGCGCTGCACGCCGGGGTCCTGCTGGCCCAGGCCTTCCCCACCAAGCCGATCCGGGTCATCAATCCCGCGTCCCCCGGCGGCAACAGCGACATCTTCTTCCGGCTCCTGCAGCCGAAGATGAGCGAGGCGATCGGCCAGCCGTTCGTCATGGATTACCGCCCCGGCGCGGGCGCGACGATCGGCGGCGAGCTGATCGTGAGGAGCGCGCCCGACGGCTACACGACCGGGCTCGTCGCGGCGAGCTTCATGATCAACCCCTCGCTCATGAAGAAGATCCCCTACGACACGCAGAGGGACTTCACGGGGCTCGGCCTCATCGTGGATGTGCCCTCGGGGCTGGTGGTGCACCCGCAGCTGCCCGTGCACAACGTGAAGCAGCTGATCGCGCTCGCCAAGGCGCGCCCCGGCGAGATCTTCTACTCCACCTCCGGGCCGGGCACCATTGGGCACCTTGCCGGCGAGATGCTCAACTCCGCTGCGAAGATCAAGCTGGTGCACGTGCCCTACAAGGGCGCCGGGCCGGCCGTGATCGATCTCATGGCGGGCTATGTGCAGATGCAGTTTGCGAGCATGCCGCTGCTGGTCGGCCACATCCAGGCCGGGAAGCTGCGCCTCATCGCCCAGTCCGGCGCGAAGCGCGCGGTGTCGGCGAAGGACGTGCCGACCATGGTTGAATCGGGTCTGCCGGGCTACGTCGTTCAGAGCCTGTTCGGGTTCGTGGGGCCGGCCAACATGCCGCGTCCGATCGTGGACAAGCTCAACGGGGCGCTGGCCGCCGCGATCAAGGATCCGCAGAACAACAGGATCCTGGTCGAGCGCGGCGCCGAGCCGTTGGGAAGCACGCCCGAGGAGCACGCCGCGGCCATCAAGTCCGAGATCGCGAAGTGGCGCAAGGTGGCAAAGGAAGCGGGCATCGAGCCCCAGTGACCGGCATCAGAAAAGCATGAAGGCCTTTGACTGGAGCTTCCCCTACCCCTCCCAGCGCATGCCGGTGCTGGCGCGAAACGTCGTCGCGACATCGCAGCCGCTCGCCGCGCAGGCCGGGCTCTCCATGATGCAGAAAGGCGGCAATGCCGTGGATGCGGCGCTCGCCGCGGCGATCACGCTGACGGTGGTGGAGCCGACCAGCAACGGCATCGGGAGCGACGCGTTCTGCATCCTGTGGGACGGCAAGAAGCTCCACGGCCTGAACGCATCGGGCCGCTCGCCCGCGGCGTGGAGTCCCGAGCGCTTCAAGGGACACGACTCGATGCCGACGCGCGGATGGGATGCCATCACCGTTCCGGGCGCGGTCTCGGCGTGGGTTGCGCTCTCGCAGCGCTTCGGGAAGCTCCCGTTCGCGGACCTGTTCGAGCCCGCGATCCGCTACGCAGCAGACGGCTACATGGTCTCCCCGACGATCTCGCGGCTGTGGGCGGGCCAGGTGCGGCAATTGAAGGACGTCCCGGGGTTCGCGGAGCATTTCATGCCGCGCGGGCGCGCGCCGGAGCCGGGCGAGAAGTTCACCGCGCCCGCCCACGCGAGGACCCTCGGGCGCATCGCGGAGACGCGAGGCGAGGCATTCTACCGGGGCGATCTCGCCCAACGCATGGTTGAGCACGCGCGCCGGCACGGCGGAGCGATGACGGCCGATGACCTCGCGGCGCATGCGGCGGACTGGGTCGAGCCGCTCGCCCACGACTACCGCGGATACACCCTGCACGAGATTCCGCCCAACACGCAGGGCATCGCGGCGCAGATCGCGCTGGGCATCCTCGAGGGCTTCGATCTCGGCTCGATCCCGGTGGATTCAGCCGACAGCCTGCACCTGCAGATCGAGGCGATGAAGCTCGCGTTCGCCGATGCCTATGAGTATGTCTCGGACCCCGCAACCATGCGCGTAAAGAACGCGGGGCTGCTCGACAAGGAGTACCTGCGCAGCCGCTCGCGCCAGATCGAAATGAAGAAGGCAAAGCGCCCGCAGCATGGCGTGCCCGGCCGCGGCGGCACCGTCTATCTCACGGCCGCGGACGCGGCCGGCATGATGGTGTCCTTCATCCAGTCGAACTACCAGGGCTTCGGCTCGGGCATCGTGGTGGACGGCATCAGCCTGCAGAACCGCGGCTACGGCTTCGTGCTCGCGCCCGGCCACGCCAACCTCGTCGGCCCGCGAAAGCGCCCCTTTCACACCATCATCCCAGCCTTCGTCACGCGCGAGGGCAGGCCCGAGATGAGCTTCGGTGTCATGGGCGGCTCGATGCAGGCGCAGGGACACGCCCAGGTCATGGTGCGGCTCGCCGATTACCGGCAGAATCCGCAGGCGGCGGCCGATGCGCCGCGCTGGCGCGTCACGGAGGGTCTCGATGTGAGCATCGAGCAGGGCGTGCCCGCCGCGGTGATGGACGAGCTCAAGTCCCGCGGCCACCGGATGGCGCAGGCCGACCGCTGGAGCACCGACTTCGGGCGCGCGCAGCTGATCTACCGAATGGACGACGGCTACCTCGCCGCGTCCGAACGCCGCACGGACGGCCAGGCCGTCGGATACTGAACATGTCCGAGCACAAGGCAACCGTCAAGTGGTCCCGCGGGGGCAAGGACTTCACCTACAAGACCTACAGCCGCGACCACGTCTGGAGCCTGAACGGCAACGATATACCGGCCTCGGCGACCACAGCCTATTTCGGCAGCCCGAGCCGGGTGGACCCGGAAGCCGCGCTGGTCGCGGCGCTGTCGAGCTGCCACATGCTGACCTTCCTCGCGCTCGCGGCGAACAAGGGCTTCGTCGTCGAGCGCTACGAGGATGCCGCTGTGGGCCACCTGGAGAAGAACGCCGCGGGCAAGCTCGCGATGACTCGCGTGGAGCTGCATCCGAGCATCACATACGGGGGGGCCAAGCAGCCCACCGCGGAGGACCTCGACTGGCTGCACGAGAAGGCGCACAAGGAGTGCTTCATCGCGAACTCGGTGACGACCGAGGTGCGCGTCGTGAGGTAATATTTGCGTCCCTAAAGGAGGAGTAACCATGACAAGACTCACTGTTGGTCTGGCAGTAGCGGCGCTGCTGGCGGGATGCGCCGCCATGGACGATCGGGCGGTGGGCCCAGGAACCGTGAAGATCACCTCGCTCGGCAGCCACGATGGCGAGCTGTGCGGGAGGGACCGGGCGATGGTTTTCGAGGATCCCGACGGCACCCGGATCCTGTACGACGCCGGATTCACCGTGCGCGGGCCGAACGATCCGCGTCTCGGCAAGATCGATGCCGTGCTGCTGTCCCACGTCCACGGGGATCATCTGGGACCGGCGCATCAGCCATCGGCCAACGCGGGCACCTGCGGCAATCCTGACTTTTCCGTCAAAGTGGCGCCCAACTCGACCACAACGATGATCGTCGCCGCCAAGAAGGCCAGGTTCTTCGTCGGCAGCGACATGGCGCCGTTCTTCGCGCTCAAGGTCAAGGCTGCCGGCGGCGATCCCAAGCAAGTCCAGCTGGTGCGCTTCGGGGCTCAGGCCAAGGTGGGTGGCGTCACCGTCGCGACCGTCCCCGCAACGCACACCAATGCGATAGGCCCGGAGTTCCTCGACAAGCCTCTCACCGATATGCTGCGGGCGCAGGGCCTCAACGCGGACCTCGGCCCGCCGACCGGCTACGTCCTGCAGTTCTCCAACGGGCTCGTGGCGTACCTGTCCGGGGACACCGGGATCACGGCCGAGCAGGATGTCACGGTGCGGCGCTATTACAGGGCCAATCTGGTCGTGATGAACATCGGCGGCTCCCCCTTCACCACCGGCCCCCTCGAATCGGCCTTCGTCATCAACGAACTGGTGAGGCCGAACGCGGTCATTGCGACCCACGTCAACGAGGTGGCGACCAAGGGCGGCAAGGTGGTGCCGGGCAGCAAGACCGATCAGTTCATGAAGCGGGCAGGCGTCCCGACGCATATCCCGCTGAGCGGCAGGACCAGGGCGTTCGACGGCAACGC
>DATBMB010000158.1:0-50914 GCA_036555035.1 Burkholderiales bacterium
CTGACCTGCCGGTTGATCGACCGCCCCATTCGACCGTTGTTTCCCGATGGTTTCTATAACGAGGTGCAACTGGTCGCGACGGTCGTATCCTCCAATAGCGAGATCGATTCCGACATCCCGGCCATGGTCGGGGCTTCCGCCGCACTGGCCCTCTCCGGAATTCCATTCAATGGTCCGATTGGCGCGGCGCGAGTGGGCTACGTCAACGGACAGTATGTCCTCAACCCGACCGCCACCGAGCTGAAATCGTCGCAGCTCGACCTGGTCGTGGCCGGCACCGAGCAGGCGGTACTGATGGTGGAGTCGGAGGCGAAGGAGCTGCCCGAGGACGTCATGCTGGGCGCGGTGGTGTTCGGCCACCAGCAGATGCAGTCCGTGATCCAGGCGATCAACGAGTTGGTGGACGAAGCGGGTGGCGCGGCGTGGGAGTGGTCGGCGCCTGTCAAGGACGAGGCGCTCGCTGCGCGCATCGCGGAGCTTTCCGAAAGTGAACTGCGCGAGGCGTTCCGGCTCCGGCAGAAGCAGGCCCGCTCCGAGGCCATCGACCGCATCTGGAAACGTGTATTCACCGAGGTCGGAGTCGGCACCGAGGGCGGGCCCGAGGCGAACGCGGTCAAGGAGATCTGCTTTGCCCTCGAATCGAAGATCGTTCGCGGGCAGATCCTCGGCGGCGAGCCGCGCATCGACGGGCGCAACACGCGCACCGTGCGGCCGATCTCGATACGCACGGGGCTGCTGCCCCGCGCACATGGCTCGGCGCTCTTCACGCGCGGCGAGACCCAGGCGCTGGTCACAGCGACGCTCGGCACCTCGCGCGATGAGCAGATCATCGACGCGCTGCAGGGCGAGTACCGCGACCGCTTCATGATGCATTACAACATGCCGCCCTACGCGACCGGCGAGACCGGCAGGGTGGGCTCACCCAAGCGCCGCGAGATCGGGCACGGGCGGCTCGCCAAGCGCGCGCTGCTCTCGATGCTGCCGAGCGCGGAGGCATTCGCCTATTCGCTGCGCGTGGTGTCCGAGATCACCGAATCGAACGGGTCGAGCTCGATGGCGAGCGTGTGCGGCGGGTGTCTTGCGCTCATGGACGCCGGTGTTCCGCTCAAGGCGCACGTCGCCGGCATCGCGATGGGCCTGATCAAGGAGGGCAACCGCTTCGCGGTGCTGTCCGACATCCTCGGGGACGAGGATCACCTGGGTGACATGGACTTCAAGGTCGCCGGCACCGAGAAGGGCGTGACGGCACTGCAGATGGACATCAAGATCGAGGGCATCACCAAGGAGATCATGCATGCCGCGCTCATCCAGGCGCGCGAGGGGCGCATCCACATCCTGGAGAAGATGAAGCAATCGCTGGAAGCACCGCGCGCCGAGCTTTCCGCGTGGGCGCCGCGCATGATCACGATGAAGATCAAGCCCGAGAAGATCCGCGACGTCATCGGCAAGGGCGGCGCGGTCATCCGGGCGCTGACCGAGGAGACCGGCACGACCATCGACATCCAGGACGACGGGACGGTCATCATCGCCTGCGTATCGCCCGAGGCTGGCGAGGCGGCACGGAAGCGCATCGAGGCCATCACCGCGGACGTCGAAGTCGGGCGCATCTACGAGGGCACGGTGCTGAAGCTGCTCGATTTCGGCGCGATCGTCAGCGTGCTGCCGGGCAAGGACGGGCTGCTGCACATCTCGCAGATCGCCAACGAGCGCGTGAACAGCGTCGGCGACTACCTCAAGGAAGGGCAGCAGGTGCGGGTGAAGGTGCTGGAAGCCGACGAGAAGGGCAGGCTGCGGCTGTCGATGAAGGCCGTGGCGATCGAGATCCAGGCCGCGCAGTAGGCTACTTCGCGACCTGCTTCTCGCGCATCTCGTCGAGGGTCTTGCAGTCGATGCAGAGCGTCGCGGTGGGGCGCGCCTCGAGGCGCTTCAGGCCGATCTCCACGCCGCACGATTAGCAATAGCCGTATTCCCCCAAGTCGATGCGCGAGATGGTCTCGTCAATCTTCTTGATGAGCTTGCGCTCGCGGTCGCGGTTACGCAGCTCGAGCGACATGTCCGATTCCTGGCTGGCGCGATCGTTTGGGTCCGCGAAGATCGTCGCCTCGTCCTGCATGGTGTGCACGGTGCGGTCGATGTCCTGCGAGAGCTCGCGCTTCATCTCCTCGAGCATCTTGCGGAAATGCCCGAGTTGGCGCGGGTTCATGTAATCCTCTTTGCCCTTGGGCTTGTAGGGCGGAAAGGACTTGTTCAGTTCACTGGGCATGCGCCAATTTCCGGTTGAAAAAACACGCTTTATATATGAAATCGGGATGCGTCGCAAGCGCACAAGCCGTGGTGGAAAACGACCGATTTTTCATTGACTATCAGGGGGTTCGGGGCGTATAGTGACCGCGCTCCCGGGGCGCGCCGAGCGCGTTGGACGCGAAGTTTTTTGCGGCTCCTGGCCGGGCGCGGCAGGCTCGCGGAAGGGCGCCCGTAGCTCAACGGACAGAGCACCGGCCTTCTAAGCCGGGGGTTGTGGGTTCGATTCCCGCCGGGCGCGCCACACACGCCCGCCCGGGCAGGTTTCTCGCAATGGTGGCTGTAGCTCAACGGTAGAGTACTGGATTGTGATTCCAGGTGTTGTGGGTTCGAGTCCCATCAGCCACCCCACCTTTTGTTGTCGGCCGCTTAGGTCTTGAGGCGCAGCAGGCGCTGCTGCTCGCGGCGCCAATCCTTCTCTCTCTCGGCCTGGCGCTTGTCGTACTGGCGCTTGCCCTTGGCGAGGCCGACTTCGATCTTCACGCGGCCGTTCCTGTAGTGCAGGTCGAGGGGAAGCAGGGTGTAGCCCGCGCGCTCCACGCTGCCGATGAGCCGGCTCACCTCCGCAGCGTGCAGCAGGAGCTTGCGCGTGCGGGTCGGATCCGGCGTGAAATGGGTGGAGGCCGCGGGCAGGGGGCTGATATGGCTTCCGATCAGATAGAGCTCGCCGCTGCTCACGATCACGTACGCTTCCTTGATCTGCACGCGGCCGGCGCGGATTGCCTTCACTTCCCAGCCTTCGAGCGCGATCCCGGCCTCGAGCCGATCCTCGATGAAATAGTCGTGAAAGGCTTTCTTGTTCTGGACGATGCTCATGGCGGCGGGGCAACGGCGGGCGCGCCTATTCTAGCCTAGCAGCCGCCCGGCGCCGGCTCGCCGCGGTAGGCCCGGTTTTCGTGGAGAATGGGGCCCGTGCCTGACGTCATCCAATCGCTGCTCGTTGAATACACGCCCGCGCAGATGTTCACGCTGGTCGATGGGGTCGAGGACTACCCCAAGTTCCTGCCATGGTGCAGCGGCGCCGAGGTAATTCACCGAGACGCAGGCTGCACGCGGGCGACGCTCTCGATCAACTACCGCGGCATACGGAAGAGCTTCACCACCGAGAACGTGAAGCGCGCACCCGGGGAGATGGAGATCCGCCTGGTCGAGGGCCCGTTCAGCCGGCTCGACGGCACCTGGCGCTTCACGGGGCTCGCGGGCCGCGGCTGCAGGATCGATTTCAAGCTTCACTACGAGTTCGCGGGCCGCGTGCTGGACAAGCTCGTGAGCCCGGTGTTCCATCACATCGCAAGCACGCTGGTTGACGCATTCGTCAAGCGCGCCGAGCAGGTCTACGGCAACAAGCCGGCGGGCGGCGAGCGGTGAGGAAAAAACGGAGTCCGGATGCGATTCGCGTTGAGGTTGCCTATGCCCTGCGCGACCGGCAGGCGCTGCTGGACTTGACGCTGGAGCGGGGAGCAACCGCACGGGAAGCGGTCGAGCGTTCGGGTATCCTGCGGCGCTTTCCCGAGATCGATCTTGCCCGCGTGACCCTGGGAATATTCGGCGCCATCGTGTCGCCGGATGCGCGGCTGCGCGATGGAGACCGCGTGGAGATTTATCGCCCGCTCATGGCAGATCCGAAGCAGATGCGCCGCAGGCGGGCACAGGGAAAATGACGGCCGTCTGCCGGACGGCTGTTACTTGCACCACGAATTGGCGGCTTGCTGTGCCTTGGCGATCTCGGCAGCGCGAGCCGAGTCTTCCAGAAACACCCGCTCGCCGGTCCTGGGGTCGATCTGGGAAATGCGCTGGCCTTCCTGGAGGCTCTTCAGATAGATCTGGGCCCGCTCGCAATTCTCGCGATTCTGGGCCAGCTCGGCGGACTTTGCGTCCTCTTTCTTCCGGGCATCGGCGCTTTCCATCTGGCGCTTGCGGAATTCGGCCTCCCGCTCCGCCAGCGATTTCTGCTGCGCCGAGGCGCCGCCGCCCGCCGTAGCAGGCCCTCCGCGCGAGCTCCGGATTCCCGTCTGTATTTCCTTCGCGTCGGGCGGGCACTCGTTGGCGTACTCGACGCGCCCGTCCTTGCCGATGCACTTGAGAAGCTGGCCGTGGGCCGCGAACGAAGCGAGCAATGCGAGCAGTGCGATGGCAGCTTTCACGGGATCCTTTCCCGCCGCGCGCGGCACGCAGTGCGCGTCGCAACGGCAGCGTGCAAGTTAGCCGCAAATTCCTGTCCAGTCAATGCATTAAGGCACGTATCCATTTACCGTTGACGGGTGCATGCGTATAATACGTTTTTTGCGAAGGGTGGAAAACATGCGTGTGGTCCAGAAAGGCCTCACCTTCGACGATGTCCTGCTGATCCCCGCCCTCTCGAACGTCCTCCCGCGCGAAGTCAGTCTCCAGACCCGCCTTACCCGCGGCATCATCCTCAACATTCCGCTCGTCTCGGCCGCAATGGATACCGTGACCGAGGCTCGGCTCGCGATTGCGATCGCCCAGGAAGGCGGCATCGGGATCATTCACAAGAACCTGCCGCCCAAGGCGCAAGCCGCCGAGGTAACGAAGGTCAAGCGCTTCGAGAGCGGCATCGTCAAGGACCCGATCACGATCGCGCCGACCATGAAGGTGCGCGACGTGCTGAAGCTCACGCAGCAGCACAGGATCTCGGGCCTGCCGGTCATCAACGGATCCGGCCGCGTCGTCGGCATCGTCACCAACCGCGACCTGCGGTTCGAGACCAAGCTCGATCAGCCGGTGAAAAACATCATGACTCCGCGCCAGCGGCTGGTCACGGTGCGCGAGGGCACGAAGCGCGAGGAAGCGCTCGCGCTCATGCACAAGCATCGCCTCGAGCGCGTCTTGGTCGTGAACAAGAACTTCGAGCTGCGCGGGCTGATCACGGTCAAGGACATCCTCAAGTCCACCGAGCATCCCAACGCCTGCAAGGACAGCCTGGGCAGCCTGCGCGTCGGCGCTGCGATCGGCGTGGGCGAGGGCACCGAGGAGCGCGCCGAGGCGCTGATTGAGGCGGGCGTGGACGTGATCGTCGTGGATACCGCGCACGGCCATTCGAAGAACGTGCTGGATCGGGTCAAGTGGGTGAAGCGCAAGTACCCCAGGACCCAGGTGATCGGCGGCAACATCGCCACCGCGGCGGCGGCGAAAGCGCTGGTGGACCAGGGCGCGGACGGCGTCAAGGTCGGTATCGGTCCCGGCTCGATTTGCACGACCCGCATCGTCGCCGGCATCGGCGTCCCGCAGATCAGCGCGATCGCGAACGTGGTGAAGGGCCTCGCGAAGACGGACGTGCCGCTGATCGCGGACGGCGGGATCCGCTACTCGGGCGACATTGCGAAGGCGATCGCTGCCGGCGCCCACGCCGTGATGATCGGCAGCCTCTTCGCCGGCACCGAGGAGTCGCCAGGCGAGATCGAGCTCTTCCAGGGCCGCTCCTACAAGTCGTACCGCGGCATGGGGTCGCTCTCCGCAATGCAGCAGGGCTCCGCCGACCGCTACTTCCAGGACGATGAGCCGGATACCGACAAGCTGGTGCCGGAGGGCGTCGAGGGCAGGGTCCCGTACAAGGGTCAGCTCTCGCCATTGGTGCAGCAGCTCATGGGCGGGCTGCAGTCGAGCATGGGCTACCTGGGCTGCTCCGACATCGAGCAGGTGCGCGCCCGCGCCGAGTTCGTGGAGATTACCCAGTCAGGCATCCGCGAATCCCACGTGCACGATGTGCAGATCGTGAAGGAAGCGCCCAACTACCGGGTGAATTGATCGCTCAGTGCAGCACCAGAAAATCCTCATCCTCGATTTCGGCGCGCAGTACACCCAGTTGATCGCGCGCCGGGTGCGCGAGGCAGGAGTCTACTGCGAGATCCACCCCTGCGACGTCACCGACGCCTTCGTGCGCAGCTTCGGCGCGAAGGGCGTCATCCTCTCCGGCAGCCACCTCTCGGCCTACGAGGCCGCCACCGACAAGGCCCCGGCCGGCGTGTTCGAGCTGGGCGTGCCGGTCCTCGGCATCTGCTACGGCATGCAGACCATGGCGCAACAGCTCGGCGGCAAGGTCGAGGCGGGCAAGGTGCGTGAGTTCGGCTATGCCGAGGTGCGGGCCAGGGGTCACACGAGCCTGCTCGACGGGATCGAGGATTTCCGCACGCCGGAGAGCCACGGCATGCTGAGAGTGTGGATGAGCCACGGCGACAAGGTGATCGAGCTGCCGCCGGGATTCCAGGTCATGGCATCCACCGACGCGTGCCCGATCGCGGGCATGGCGGACGAGAAGCGCAGGCTCTACGGAGTCCAGTTCCATCCCGAGGTCACGCACACCCCGCAAGGCAAGGCAATCCTCGAGCGCTTCGTGCGCAAGATCTGCGGCCTCGTTGGCGACTGGAACATGCCGGATTTCGCCGAGGAGGCGACGGCGCGCATCCGCGCGCAGGTCGGGAGCGAAGAGGTCGTGCTGGGGCTTTCAGGCGGCGTGGACTCCGCGGTCGCGGCGGCGCTCATTCACCGCGCGATCGGAAAGCAGCTCACCTGCGTCTTCGTGGATCACGGCCTGTTGCGGCTGAACGAGGCGGAGCAGGTGATGAATACCTTCGCCGGGAATCTCGGCGTCAACGTGATCCATGTCGATGCGCGCGCCGAGTTTCTCCGGCACCTGAAGGGCGTCACCGATCCGGAGGAGAAGCGCAAGATCATCGGGCGCGAGTTCATCGAGGTGTTCCAGCGCGAGGCCGCGAGGCTCCCGCAGGTGAAGTGGCTCGCGCAGGGCACGATCTATCCCGACGTGATCGAGTCGGCCGGCGCGCGCACGAAGAAGGCGCAAAGCATCAAGTCGCACCACAACGTCGGGGGACTGCCCGATACGCTCCGCCTGAAGCTCCTCGAGCCCTTGCGCGAGCTCTTCAAGGACGAGGTGCGGGAGCTCGGGCTTGCGCTTCGGCTTCCGCGCGAGATGGTGTTCCGCCATCCTTTCCCCGGCCCCGGACTGGGCGTGCGGATCCTGGGCGAGGTCAAGCCGGAGTACGCGGACCTGCTGCGTCGGGCCGACGCGATCTTCATAGACGAGCTGCGCGCCGCGGGCTGGTACGATCGCACCGCGCAGGCGTTCGCGGTGTTCCTGCCGGTCAAGTCGGTGGGCGTGATGGGGGACGGGCGCACCTACGAGCACGTGGTAGCGCTGCGCGCCGTTCAGACGCAGGACTTCATGACCGCCCAGTGGGCGGAACTGCCGCACGGGCTGCTGTCCAAAGTGGCGAACCGCATCATCAACGAAGTGCGCGGTATCAACCGGGTGGTCTACGACATCTCGAGCAAGCCGCCCGCGACCATAGAGTGGGAGTAGCGGCACGAGACGATGAGTGACGAAGCGTTCATGCGCGAGGCGCTCGCCCTGGCACGGCAGGCGGGCGAGTCCGGTGAGGTGCCGGTGGGCGCGGTACTGGTGAAGGACGGAGCCGTGGTCGGACGCGGCTACAACCGGCCGGTATCGGGCAGGGACCCGACCGCGCACGCCGAGGTGGTGGCGCTGCGGGAGGCCGCCGCGCACATCGGCAATTACCGCTTGGGCGAGTGCGAGCTCTACGTCACGCTGGAGCCCTGCGCGATGTGCGCCGGCGCGATCATGCACGCGCGGGTGAAGCGCGTCGTCTTCGGAGCGCCCGATCCCAAGTCCGGGGCCTGCGGGAGCGTCGTGAACCTGTTCGCAGAGGACCGTCTCAATCACCATGCCGCGGTGGTAGGCGGTGTGCTGTCGAACGAGTCGGCGCGGCTATTGCAGGAGTTCTTTGCAGCGCGGCGGGAGGTATCCCGCCATGCCTAGAATCTGCATTAATATTAGACTGCAACGGCTTGATCTATTGGATGATAAGGGTAATCTGATCAAGCGCTACTCGATCTCTTCGGCGAAGAACGGTGTCGGCGAGGTGAACGGCAGTTTCCGCACGCCCCGTGGCCGCCACATCATCCGCGCCAAGATCGGGGCGGGCGAGCCGGAGAACGCGGTGTTCGTCGAGCGGCGCCCGACCGGGGAAATCTACTCTCCGCACCTCGCCCGCCGCTTCCCGGGCCGGGACTGGATCCTCACCCGCATCCTGTGGCTCTCCGGCCTGGAGCGGGGTTACAACCGCATGGGGAAGGTCGATACCATGCGGCGCGCGATCTACATCCACGGGAGCCCTGATACTGCCGACATGGGCAAGCCGGGATCGCGCGGCTGCATCCGCATGCACAACCGCGATATCGTCGAGCTGTTCAATCTCGTGCCGGTACGTACCGTCGTCGAGATCGAGGAGTAGCCCGCCCCCCGCTGGGCCTCCGATCTTGCATTGCCAGATCGGTCACCGGTCTTGTAACCCATTGTCTAGGCGCCGGTTAGGGGAAACCCGGAATCGGAACAATGCCATTTTTGTGCGTTGCGAAAAGGTGGTATAGTGGCGCAACTTTTTGCCTAGAGGACCCTTCACTCATGGCTGAAAAACGGCGCAACGGAAGCAGCAACGGCGACGGTAAGGGCAATGGAAACGGGACCCACGGCAACGGAAACGGGACTCACGCCAGCGGGAACGGCCACGCTGCCATGCGGCTGGCCGGCAAGGTAGCCATCATCACCGGAGCAGGCCGGGGCATCGGCTACGCCACGGCACTCAAGTTTGGCAGGGAAGGGGCGACGGTCATCGCCTGCGACATCAATGCCGACCAGGCCCAGCAGGCGGCCCGGGATGTCGCTGAAGCCGGCGGCGAGGCGATGGGCTTCCAGATCGACGTCAGGGATCCGGACAGCCTGGCCACGATGGTCGAGTCAGTGGTTCAGCGCTACGGACGCATCGACTGCCTCGTCAACAACGCCGGCATCGTCCAGGACAGCACGCTGAAGAACATGACCGAGGAGCAGTTCGACAGCGTGATCGAGATCAATCTGAAGGGCGTCTACAACTGCACCAAGGCGGTGGTGGACGTGATGCTCAAGCAAAGCTCCGGCGTCATCCTCAACGCTTCCTCCATCGTCGGCCTCTATGGCAATTTCGGCCAGACCAATTATGCCGCCAGCAAGTTCGGCGTGATCGGGATGGTCAAGACCTGGGCGCGCGAGCTCGGCCGCAAGGGCATCCGCGCCAACGCCGTGTGCCCCGGCTTCGTCTCGACACCCATCCTCGGCAAGATCCCGGAAAAGGTGCTCAAGGCGCTGGAGGAACGCGTGCCGCTGGGCCGGCTCGCGCATCCCGAGGAGATTGCCAACACCTTCGCCTTCCTCGCCTCCGACGAGGCGAGCTACATCAACGGCGCAGTGATCGAGGTGAGCGGCGGGCTCACGCTCTAGGCGGCTTTCACTCCCTCCGGTGCTCGACCTCGAGCACCCGGATCCTTACCTTACCCACCCAGTCGAGCAGCGGCAGCAGCTCCGCGAGGTTCTCGCCCTCGACGAGCTTGATGTGAGTGGCGTCGGCCGCCGCCTGGCCGAATATCGGATCCAGCACCCGCCACCGCGCGCCTTCCAGGCTCTCCGCCCAGCTGTGGTAGAGGAAGCCGTCGAACTGCTCCGAGTAGACCAGCCCGTTCACCATGCGCGTGGGAATGCCGGATGCGCGCGCGAGTGCGGTATAGAGGTAGGCGTGCCCCTGGCACTCGGCCTTGCGCTGCTGCAGCACGTCGAGGGCGGAGAATACGTCGATGGGCGACTTCTCGATGTTGTGCTCGAGCCAGCGCAGGATGCGTGAGATGCGCTCTTCCGTGGAGGCGGATCCGCCGACGATCGACTCCGCGAGGCGTCGGATGGAGGGGTCGTTGCTCTGCACCGCGATGGAGGACTGAAGGTAGCGCGCCCGCAGTGCCTCCGGAGACGGCCCGGTGCCGGCATCACCGGCGCCGGTCGCACGCCCCATCACGCACGTGATTTCGCCCTGGTCCGGCGCGCATCGCTGCCACGCGTCCGAGGGCGGCATCCGGCTTGCGCCGGAGAGCGCGACACCCAGGGCCGAGACCGCGCGCGGCCGCTCGATCGGGCGGTCCGGGCGCACCATGCTGTATTCGACCAGGCTTTCCTTCTTGTTCAGGCTCGCGAGGGCGAGGTAGCGCGTCGCGGAGCCGGAGTCCTCGAGGTACGAGATCATCACCCCGCGCATCGCGAGCTCGAACACCGGCCTGCCGTCGGGCCCGATCCAGGTGGTCACGCTCTGGCCGCCCATGGCGGTCTCGATCTTGAAGGCGTTGCCGATGAAGAGTTCGCTCTGCTCGTAGCCGGTCACGCGCTGCGTCACGTCGCGGATCGACTGGGTCTCCCCGCTATACACCCGATAGCTGTGCTCGCGGCCGATCTCGAGCCCGTGCAGCGCCGGATAGAGGGCGATCACGCTGGAGGGATAGAGCTTTCCTTCCACCGGCAGGCGCTGCTCCTGGGGCTTGCCGCCGGTGACGATCGTGGCCGCCAGTTCGGCGCCCGCCCGCCGTCCGGCGACCAGCATCTGGCTGCCGTCGATATGGTATTCGTAGGCGAAGTCCACCAGGTCCAAGTCGCTCTCGATCGTGTCGCGCGACCTGAGCTGGACCTTCTTCTCGATGCCGAGGAAGCGCAGCACGAAGGACGCCTCAGAGCGAATCTCGTAGCGGCCGCTGTCGGCGACGCGGCGGATCGTGAAATGCGTGAAGCCGATCTTCTCGCCGTTGAAAACGATGCCGGTCCAGTACTCGGCGAATGGCAGCCGGGCGAGCTCGTGCCGGATTTCGGGCGGGGGGCCGGCGTCGCGGAAGTACATGCTGGCGCAGCCGCCGAGCGCGAGCGGCAGCGCGGCCAGAATTCCTGCCACAAGCAAGCTCAGACGCCGGTACATGGAGGCCATTTGATTTCGCAGGAATGGTGGCATACTAGTCGTCATTAGGGAGACACCCGGTGAACTGCACGGTGAGTGTCAGTTTGACCGGGTGTAATTAAAACAGCGCGATAGCGTCTGTTCTTAATGTAAATTATCGAGACGCGCGTGGCCGAGGCACTTCCATTCACCGTCAAGCCGATCTACTGGACTGCCTGCGAAAGGGAGATCCGGTTGGTCCGCAACAAGGTCTTCGTCGAGGAGCAGGGCGTTCCGCAGGAGCTCGAATGGGACGGCCAGGACGAGGGCTCCTACCATGTTCTCGCTTACGCGCCCGACAACACGCCGATCGGCACCGGGCGCCTGCTTCAGGACGGGCATATCGGCCGGCTCGCAGTGCTCCCGGAATGGCGTGGCAGGGGAGTGGGGCGGGCGCTGCTGGAGCTCCTGCTTGTCATCGCCAACAAGATGGGCAACGAGGAAGTCCGGCTGCACGCCCAGATCCAGGTCATGGGCTTCTACCGCAAGAAGGGCTTCACCAAGCTCGGCAAGGAGTTCATGGAGGCGGGCATCCCGCACATCGCCATGAAGCGCAAGACGGCCGATCAGGACTCCTGGCCGGCCGCCTTCGTCTTTCGTCCGCTTCCGCGGATGTAAAGCTCGAATCGCTGCGCCGTTTCCCCCTGCGGCGCCCCCCGCGCGCCGAACCTGCGCTCCATGCACACCACTTCATGGCCGCGGCTCACGAGCAGCGCCGTCGAGGCGCGGGTGCCGTAGCGCTCGCCGGCAACGAACGGCGCAGACAGCTCGCGCTCGCGCTGCAGGCCAACGCCCGTGTCGGGCAACTCGGAATCGGGTGCTACCGTGCGGTCGGCGAGCGCGTTGAGGAGCCCCGGAATCAGCTCCGCGTCTCCGGCTCTCAGAAGCGCCGACAGGCGCTCCCTGCCGCGCGCGACCTTGGGCCACGGGGTGTCGAGCAGATGGTTGCTCAAGCCATGCACGCCGGGGGCGATCTCCCCGATTTCCCCGCCCCGATTCGATAACCAGAACATCCGCTGCAGATCGGAAACGATGAGGGTGAAGCCGCCGTAGTCAGTTGCGCGCAAGGCGGCCTTTTCGAGGTAGGCGCGCGGGTCGTCGGCGCCGCGCAGAAAATCCGCGGCGAGCTCCCCGCGCGAGCGCGGCGCCGTCCGCGCCGCATTCCCGTCGCGGTAATTGGTTACCGCCGCCATCCGGCCGCTGCGCGCGATGCCCAACCAGGTGCCGCCTTTCTCCAGGTCCCGCCCGCCAAAGATTCCGGGATCGTCGGCCCAGAATCCGGCCGCGGCGCTCGCGCGCGCGTACGCCTCGTCGCGGTTGCCCGCGAACACCAGCGGGAAATCAGGATGCGTGCGCCAGGCAAGGAGAATCAGGCACATGAAACGGGCTCATGGATCCTGGAAGCACTCGACGTGGCGCGTGGTTCCGGACTGGAGGTATTCCTGCACCTTGAGCCGGCCGGCGATCTCGGCAAGGTCCCACTCGAATTTCGCCTCGTCCGCGACGCCCTCGTAGACCTCCATCCACAGGTTGGGCTCGCCGTGCTTCGTCAGGAGGCGCCCCTGGATGCCGGTTGCCTCGCGCACGGCGGACAGGATTTGGCGCACAAGCGGCCCGCACGCGCCGGCCTTCTGCGGATCGACGCGGTAGTAGATGTAGAAAGTGAACGCCACGCCCCATGCTACTGGCGCGGCATTCCCGCGGCAACCGTGTGGGCGGCAGGGAGTAACATTGGGATCGCGGAACCATCCCGCATGCGCCAGGCAGGAGCCCCGCCATGACAGTCGCGAGAGTTGTTCCCGTGCTGGCCCTCGTGATCGCCGCTTGCTCGGACCCCGAAGCCGCCCGCCGGCTCGAGGCGGAGATCGAATTGGTCAACCAGCGCATCGCCCAGGCGCAGGAAGAGGGCAAGCCCTATGCCAAGGGCACCGTGGCGCACGAGCTGATCGCGCTCCGCACTGCTATCCACGAGCAGACGCTCGCGATGCTCGAGCAGCGGCGCGCCGCCGGACGGTGGCGCACGTCGCTTTCCTACACGGTCGACGGCAAGCCGTACGCCCCCCCCGCCGACATCGTTGCACGGGTCGCCGCGCTGCAGTCGCAGCTCAAGAACGCCCGCGACGGCCGCGAGTCCGATCTGCAGTTGATGCGGGACTCGGCGGACTCCGTGAGGCCTCAATATGTGATGAGCATCGCCACCAAGACCATCCAGATCGCCCAGCTCGAATACCAGCTCGCGGCCTATACGAACGCTTTCCCGCCCTACTATGTGCAGGTTCCCGTGCCCGTGAGAGTCGCCACGCCGGCGCAGAAGAGCGAGGCCCCGGGGAAGCCCGCCGCCGCAAAGTAGCGCGACGGCCCGCTCAGCCGAATACCCATCGCAGCAGGAAGTGGGTCGGCAGGTAGTTGAGGAGCGGGAACGCGATCATCACGATCCCGAGGAAGGCGAGCGGCGGCATGCTCGTCTGCGGCTCGGCCCTCCAGCCGTATACCCAGTTGAGGTTCTCCACCTTCGGATCCCCGAGCCGGTAACTGAGGGGAAGCACGATCCACGCGAGCGCGGTCGCCGCGATGAGCGCGCGTGAGTCGTAGCCGAGCACGCATACCATCCACAGCAGCAGCGGCGGCAGCAGGACGTGGAAAACGAGCGAGAGTGCCCGCAAATATCTTGGTTTGGTCGCATCGAACATGTAGTCCGTCAGCCCGAACACGCGATTGCCTGTCACGAGGCGCGTGAAGAAAGCCCCGTTCCACACGATCTCGGGAAGCAGTACGCAGACGAGAACCATGCTGGTGAGCAGGCTGCTCTCCAGCCACAGCGCGGGCATGGTCACGATCAGCGCGATGTCCGAGAACCACAGGAAGTTCCACAACGGATACTTCTTCACATAGATCACGACCGTCACCACCGTGAAGGCGGAGTAGGCAATCTTCAGCCAGAGCGGTATCAGTTCCATACGTTCATAGAAATGACATTCCCCTCCTGCCTGACGAGGGGTGCCCGCGGAGCGGGCGGGGTGGTGGGAGAAGGCGTTTTATGCCGGCACCGCAACCGAATAAGGCAGCTGCATGAGCCTGAGCGCCGGCCCGCCCGGCGTCTTCCACTGCACATCCCCTTTCTCCGCACTCGCGATCTGAATCACCGCCAGCACGTCCTGGCCACCCTCCGGCGATGGCGCGGCGTTGACGATCGTGCCGCACGCCTGCTCGCCGAAGTCGGGGCTGTAGAGCTTGTCGCCCGGCTGGAGCCGATCGGTTGTCGCAATGCTGGCGAGATACATACGCTGCTTGAGCGTGCCGCGGTAGTGCATGCGTGCGACGATCTCCTGGCCCGGGAAGCACCCCTTCGTGAGGCTCACGCCCCCGATGAGATCGAGGTTCACCATTTGCGGCACGAATGCTTCCTGCGTCGCCGGCAGGATGACCGGCACCCCGGCGCGGATGTCGAGCCAGTCCCAGTGCTCAGGGGCAGCCTTCTCGGAGCCCGAATCAAGCGAGGCGAGAACCGCTCTCGCCTTCTCCCGGGGTGCGACGATCTGGTAGCGCTCGCCGGGAAGCTTGATCACCATCGTTCCCGAGGCTTCCGCAACGTTGTGATCCATTGCGGGTGCGGCGCCCACCGCATGCTCGACGAGTGCCCCGGCATCCTTGCCGGCTACACCGAAGAGCGCCCACTCGTCAGCGGCCTCGGCCTTCACCTTTGCGCGCAGGATGTATTTCGATAGCTGCTTCTGAGTCGGCTCGCGGAGCGGAGAGGGGAGCAGCATGAAGAAATCCTCCCCCCGACGCCACAACAGAAACGTCGCCAGCACCCGGCCCTTCGGATTGCAGTAGCCGCCGTAGGTACTCTTGCCCGAGGTGAGCGCAGCGACGTCGCACGTGAGCTGGTTGTGCAGAAACGTCTGTGCTTCCGCGCCGATGAAGCGGATCAATCCTAAGTGAGAGAGCTCACAACGCATGTTCGTTGCCATGATCCTTGGTGACTTCCGCGGTTTTCCGGGTTTCTGTTCAGCGTGCGCGGAGCGGCGAGGACAGCGTCGCGCTACGACAATTGGTTGACGGCTCAGGCTCTTAGATGCGAATTCTAAAACCTAACAAATTGATAGATTTGCCTTTTCCTGAAATCAGACTATAACTCTAGCGAAAACTTCTTGCGTCTGAGTTGTCGCGCGCACTGGCCAGAGCAAGGCCAGGATGCACCGATTCCGAACAGGGGAGCACGATTTCGTGGCTACCGAACTCCTGTTGGCGGCTGAGACCTATATATGGGGGCTGCAGGGACTCTGCCAGCTTCATCGCATTCCTTTTGCCCCTGGCCTGATACTTCAGCAGTTCCCGCCTCCGCATGACCTGCTCGCGCTTCAGCGGGCGGCCAGCGCGCTTGGATTCACGAGCGGCTTGCGCGACGCTCGGATTTCGGACCTGGCTTCGCTCCCGGTGCCGTTCGTTGCCGTCCTGAAGCCGGAAAGTGCCTTGGCCAGTGCCGATGGCCGTGGCATCGACGCGAGGCAATCACAACCCTGCCGCCTTGCAATTGTAGTGCGGTGTGATCGCCACAGCATCTCGTATCTTGACAGGGGTCGTCAGAAGCCTCTCACGTCAAAGCTGGAGGCATTCGACAGCCATTTCACCGGAAAGATCATGCTGTGCATTCCGGCAGTGGGGGAGCCGAAAGGACCGGATATCCCCACCGAGGGGCGCGGCAAGTTCGGCTTCCACTGGTTTGTTCCGGAGCTGCTTCGGCATCGGGCAATCTGGCGCGATGTGCTGTTGGCCTCGCTCGCCATCCAGGTCATGGCGCTGGCCACGCCCATATTCACCCAGATCGTCATAGACAAGGTGATTGTTCATCACACGCTCAGCACGCTCGTGGTCATTGGCGTGGCGCTGGGCGTGTTCATCGTCTTTTCCGCTGTCATGAGGTGGGTGCGCCAGTATCTGGTGCTGCATACGGGGAACCGTATCGACGCCGTACTGGGGATGCAGGTATTCGAGCACCTCTTCAGGCTTCCGGCCCGCTATTTCGAGCATCGGCCGACGGGCGTGCTGGTTGCGCGGGTCCTCGGGGTGGAAACCATCCGGGAATTCCTGAGCAGCGCCGCGGTAACGTTCATCCTGGATGTGCCGTTCCTGCTGATCTTCCTGGCGATCATGTTCTACTACAGCACGACGCTCACGCTGGTGACGATCGCATTGCTGCTCCTGATCGTCGCGTTGAGCGTTGCGGTGACGCCGTTGCTCCGCCGGCGGCTGAATCGGCAGTTCCTTCTGGGGGCGAGAAACCAGGCGTTCCTGACCGAGTATGTGTCCGGCATGGACACGGTGAAATCCCTGCAAATGGAGCCGCAGCTCGGGCGTCGGTTCGGCGACTACCTGGCCAGCTACCTGCAGGCGGGCTTCAGCACGCGCCAGCTCTCCAATACGTACGACGTTGCGGCACAGGTGCTGGAGCAACTGCTGGCGCTCACGATCCTGTGCCTGGGCGCCTGGATGGTGATGACCAGCCAGGAATTCACCATAGGCATGCTGGTCGCGTTCCAGATGTTCGCGGGCCGGCTGTCGCAGCCCATGCTGCACATGGTGGGGCTGTGGCAGCAGTTCCAGCAGGCCAGCATTGCCGTCGCGCGGCTGGGCGACGTGATGAACGCACCCGCAGAGCCCTATTCGCTGATGCCCGCGCGTGAAGCGAAAGGCGAGGGCTGGATCGAGATCAGCGGCCTCAGCTTTCGCTACGCACCGAATCTTCCGTTCCTGCTCAAGTCGTTCAGCCTGGCGATCGAGCCAGGACGGTGCGTTGCGATCATGGGGCCCTCGGGAAGCGGCAAGAGCACGCTGGCGAGGCTCCTTCAGGGCTTCTACCAGGCGGAAGAGGGAACGATATCTGTCGACGGCCGCGACATCCGTCATCTGAGCGCCAACGAGCTTCGACACTATTTCGGCGTCGTGCCGCAGGAGACCGCGCTGTTCAGCGGGACGCTCCTGGACAATCTGCTCCTGGCGAATCCGCATGCGACATTCGACCAAGTCATTCAGGCGTGCAAGCTGGCGGAGATCCACGACACGATCGAGCAGCTCCCCCAGGGTTACCAGACGGAGATCGGAGAGCACGGTGTCGGGCTCTCCGGCGGCCAGAAACAACGGGTATCCATCGCCCGCGCCCTGCTCAAGCGCCCACGCATACTGATATTCGACGAGGCGACCAGCGGGCTGGATTCAACCACGGCCGAGCAGCTCGCACGCACGGTCAATCAGTTTCGAGGGCGCGTGACCCTGCTCTTCATCGCCCATCAGCTTCCCAAGGGGCTGCAAGTGGACAGCGTGATCACGCTGGGGCAAAGGGGCACGCGGATGGAGGTGGTGGGTGACGAGCGGAAGGACGCTTAGTTCCGCCGCCGGAGCCTGGCGTCGGGTCGGGACCCGGGAACGGGATGCCATGGATTTCGCTCCTCACGTCATCGGCGTCCAGGATCGTCCCGCCTCGCCGCTGCCGCGAGCCGTGCTGTATTCGCTCCTGGCGTTATTCGCGATGACCCTGATCTGGGCTTGCGTGGGCCGCCTCGACATGGTTGCCGTTGCGCAAGGCAGGCTCGTGCCGCAGAGCTTTCTCAAGATCGTCCAGCCGGCCGAGTCCGGCGTGGTGCGCGAGATCCTGGTGGGGGAGGGAGAGGAGGTACGCGCGGGGCAGGTATTGGTGCGCATGGATGCCCGACTTTCGGATGCGGATGGCAGGACGCTGTTCGCAGAATTGCACCGAAAGCGACTTCAGTTGCGACGAATCGAGTCTGAGCTGGCCGGCGTTCCGCTGGAGCGTCAGCCTGACGACCCTGCGGATCTTTATGGACAGACCGAAGCCCAGCTGCAGGCCAGGCGCCGCGCGCATGCGGACGCGCTCAGCGCGGAGGAGGCGACTCTGTTGAAGGCGCAGCACGATCTCAAGAGCGCAATCGAGATCCGGGAAAAGCTTCAGAAAACACTCCCGATCCACAAGGATCAGGCGGAAGCCTGGAGCCGGCTGGCGAACGAGGGATATGCGGGAAGGCTGCTCGCATTGGAGCGGCAGCGGACCTACATGGAAACCGACCAGGATCTGCGCGCGCAATCCCAGAACGTGGCCAGCCTGAGCGCCCTGGTCGCGCAATCGGAAAAGCGCATCGCGCAGATCGGCTCGAACCATCGCCAGCAGCTCCAGAACGAGCGCATCGAGACCGGGGCGATCTATCACAAGCTGCAGCAGGACTGGGACAAGCAACAGCACCGCCACTCGCTGCTCGAGCTCAAGGCGCCGCAAGCGGGGATCGTGAAGGATCTTGCAACCCACACGCCGGGTACCGTGGTCGCGCCGGGGACGATACTGCTGACGCTCGTCCCGCACGAAGAGCCGTTGGTCGCGGAGGTCTGGGTTGGAAACGCCGATGCAGGATTCGTGCGGCCCGATCAGAAGGCGCGCGTGAAGATAGCCGCGTATCCGTTCCAGAAGTACGGGTTGTTGGACGGAACGGTGAAGCAGGTGAGTGCCGACGCGCAGGCAAGGTCGGATGCGGGAAACGCAGCCATCAGATCCGTTCAAGAGTCTGCCTACCGCGCGTTGATTGGCCTGGCCGGCAATCACGTTGAGAACCAGGGCCGTCCGCTCCGTCTCATGCCCGGCATGCAGGTCAGCGCCGAGATTCACCTCGGCACGCGCACGGTGCTCGAGTATCTGCTCTCTCCCGTGCAGAAGATCGCCCACGACGCAGGTCGGGAGCGCTAGCAGCACATCGTTCGCAGGCGCCGCCTGATATCTTTTCCTGCATTGTCGTGATCCAGCGACAGCGCATCATTCATGCCGACGATTTTCCCGCCTCGACGCACTTAATCGGGAGAATGCATGTCCAAGCGGTGTAATTTGTCCACTCTTCAGCTTGGAGGAAGCCATGGCACACGATCTCGATTCGGTCAGAGCGGCGCTGATCAGCAGCCGCGGCCGGCTCCTGCCGCACGCAAACGTCGTGGCGACCGGGGTGGGCTACAAGGTCACGCGCGGATCGCGGACCGATGCGCTGTCCGTTGTCTGTTCCGTCACCCGGAAAATCGCACTGAGCGAGCTCGCGGCGCGCGACCGGGTGCCACCGAGCATCGACGGCATCCCGACCGATGTCGTCGCCACCGGCGTCATTCGCGCGCTCCAGGGCCGCACGGAGCGGCACCGGCCGGCGCCCGGCGGAGTGAGCATCGGGCATCGCGACATCACGGCAGGCACCCTCGGATGCCTGGTGAAGAGGGGCGGGCAGCTGCTCATCCTGTCCAACAACCACGTGCTCGCCAACAGCAACGATGCGCAGCGGGGCGACGCCATCCTGCAGCCCGGGCCGGTGGACGGCGGCAGGTTTCCGGACGACCATATCGCATCGCTGGAGGACTTTGTCCCGATCACGTTTCTCGAGCCGCCCAGCGAATGCCAGTTCGCGCGCGGCGTCATCGCCGTGCTGAACGCCGGCTGCGGGTTGATCGGCAGCAGGACGCGCTATCGCACGGTCAATATCCAGGCCACCGAAAATCGGGTGGATGCGGCGATCGCCCGGCCCCTCGATCCCTCCCTCGTGAAAGGTGAAATCCTGGAGATTGGCGCGATCTCGGGGCAGGGAAGCGGCGTCCTGGGGACGATGGTCAAGAAGAGCGGGCGCACGACGGGCCTGACAGCCGGCGAGATCCTGCAGGTGGACGTGACCGTCAACGTGCAATACGGGCCAGGCCAGGTGGCGCAGTTCTCCGATCAGCTGCTGGCCGGCCCCATGAGCCAGGGCGGCGACAGCGGCTCGGCGGTTCTCGACGGCAACAACCGCCTGATCGGGCTGCTGTTTGCCGGGAGCGAGAGCACCACGATCATCAACCGCATCGAGCACGTGTTCTCCGGGCTGGGGCTGACTCTGTGAAGCTCGCCGTTGCGGCGCTGGTGGTGCTGCTGATATCGTGGACGGGAGTCGCCGCGGATCAGGCCATGCCTCCCACCATCCACGAAGTGAAGACCAAGCATAGCCAGCGTTTTCTCGCGTTGCCCGGTGTCGTGTCGGTGGGCGTCGGCCGCGATGCGGGAGGCGGCGAGGTGATCGTCGTCGGGCTTGACCAGGCCCGCCCCGATACCCAGTCCAAGCTCCCCGCGCAGCTCGAGGGCTACCCCGTCCGGGTGCAGATCATCGGCACGGTGAAGGCGCGGTGACCGCGGCGGAGAGATTACGGCTGGTAGACGAGGTTGAACTGTATCGAGTCCACGTTCTCGCGCTGGACGAACTCGAGGCGCAGCTTGAAGCTCTTCGTCAGGTTGAACCCCACGCCGATGCCGGCCATGAAGCCGTCGTCGTCTCCGAAGTCCAGGCCCGCTCTCGCGAGCAGTTCGATACTCGGGGTGAGTATGAATCGCCCCACGCCGGTCGCCCATAGTCCGCTTGCGCTGAAGTCGGGCGCGCCGGCCCGCTTCATGTCGCCGGAATCCATGTAGCCGACCTCGGCATCGAACACGACGTTGCGAAACACTTCGCCGAAACTGTAGCCGCCGAAGAACTGCCAGCCCACCGCGCTGTCGTAACTCGAAATCTCGTTCGAGCTCAAGCCGCCGCCGAAGAAAAACTTGCTGGTATCGATGGCCTGGGCAGCGGCAGGCTGCGACATCGCCAATCCGAAAATCCCGAACACCAATACGCGAATGGTCTTCAACATTTCGAGATTCCTCCTAGTGTGGAAGGTGGATTGAATCGCGAACCATGATTGCATTCTCGACGGGCGTTTTCAACAACAATGCGATGACTGTCTCCACTCGGCGACAGTCGATGAGACTACAATCTGGCGTGAACAGCACAAGAACACCGCGTGACTCAGCCTCGCTTGCGACCATCGCCCGGAACATCGAGACGCCGCGTCCGGGGTAGCGTTGTCGAGACGCTGCTTCCCGCAAGGCTCGGCGTCGGGAACATTCCGTTCGCGCGGGGCGTACGCGCGGGTCCATGGGTCTTCGCCTCGGGCGTTCTCGCAGCTGACGACAAGGGCGCTCTTGCGCCCGAAGCGACGGATGGCGGGCGCCCGCTTTCGGGCCTGCCGCGCTGGTACCGGGAGGCGCTGTGCCTCTACGGGCGAGCCGAGGAAGTGCTCGCGGCGGGCGGCACGGACCTGCGGCACGCGGTTCGCGCCGATCAGTATTTTTCCGACTGGCGCGCGGTGCCCTTCCTCCACCTCGCGCGCAAGGAGCGCTGCGGGGACTACATCGCCCCCAGCACCTCAGTGCTCGAGCCCCGGCTGCTCATACCCGGGGCCGGCATGGCGATGGAGATGATCGCGGTTCGCCCCGGAGCGGGCCTCGAAGTGAAGCCGCTTTTCCCCGCGGGGCTGGAAGTTCCCTCTACGTCCGCGTTCGCGCCGGTGGCGGTCGCGGGCGACTACGTATTCGTCGCGGGATTCCTCGCAGCGTGGAAGCCCGGCGACCTGGGCGGCATCGCGCCCGAGGCGAAGGTGCCCGATGGCCATCTCTGGAAGGGAAACCGCATCCAGCTCGAGGCCGACTACATCATCCGCAGGAAGCTCGTGCCGGCGCTCGAGGGCGCGGGCGCTTCGCTCGCGAGCGTCGTGAAGGCGCAGGTCTATCTCGCGGACATCCATGACGTCCCCGCGTTCAACCAGGTGTGGGCGCGGCATTTCGGGGATGCGGTGCCCGCCACCACCTTCGTGCAGACCCTGGATCCGGGCTTCGCCATTGCGGAGGCGCGGTGCGAGATCAATCTGGTGGCGGTGATGCGCGATGGCAAGGCGGCGAGAATGCCGCTGAAAGGAAATTACCCGGCGGTGTGCGACGGCCATCCGCTTGCGGTGCGCGCGGGAAACCTGCTTTGCTTCTCCGGCCTCGTGGCCGCCGATGCGAACGGGCCGATCAAGGGTGCGCGCCGCGGCGCCGGGCGCTCCGGCTCAGGCATCCGGGCGCAGATGGAGCACCTTCTCGATGTTGCGGCGGAGGGATGCCGGGCCGCCGGCACATCGCTGGAGAACGTGCTGCGCATCCAGCAGTTCCATACCGACCTCGGGGATTTCGAGCCGGCGTGCCGCGCCTGGCTGCTTCGGCTCGGCGGGCAGCCGCTGCCGATCTCGGCGGTTCAGGTGCCGGGGCCGCTGGTGGTGCCGGGCTGCACGGTGCAGCTCGACCTGTGGGTCTACGTGCCCTGACCGGGCGTCAGATCGAGATGTTGGCCAGCTTGACCACGATCTCCCACTTGTCCAGCTCCGCGCTGATGAACGCAGCGAATTCCTCCGGTGTGCTCGACTGCGGGGTCGCGCCGTTGGCCTCGAGCACCTTGCGCACGCTCGCGGTGGCGAGGGCGCCCGCGATTTCGCTCTGCAGGCGCTTGACGATGGCCGCCGGCGTGCCCCTGGGCGCAAGCACTCCCGCCCACAGCACGTTCACATAGCCCTTGACGCCGGCTTCCTGCATGGTCGGGACGTTCGGCAGCACCGCAACGCGCTTCTCGGTCGTCACCGCGAGCGCCCGGACGCGCCGGGCCTGGAGGAACGGAAACACCGCGGGCATGGTGGGGATCGCCATCTGGATGTGGCCCGCCACGAGATCGGCGGAGACCTGCGGGCTTCCCTTGTAGGGCACGTGCCGCAGCTTGATCTTGGCGATGAGCATGAAATGCTCGACGGCAAGATGCGTCGTCGCGCCCACGCCGGCCGAGCCGAAATCGATCTGCCCGGGACGGGCGCGCGCGAGCTTGATGAGATCGGCCACGGAATCCGCCGGCAGCGAGGTGTGCACGGCAAGCACGAGCGGAATCGTGCTCACCATGCTGATCGGTACGAAGTCGCGCACCGGGTCGTAGCGGATCTTGCGGTTCACCAGCGGATACTGCGTGAGCTCCGAGGTCGAGCCGAGCAGGAGGGTGTAGCCGTCAGCGGGCGCCCGTGATGCGAGCTCGGCGCCGATGCTGCCGGCGGCGCCCACCCGGTTCTCCACGACGATCGGCTGCCCGAGCCGCTCGCTCAGGCGCTCGGCAATTGCCCGCCCCGCCGTGTCCGACCCGCCTCCGGCAGGAAACGGAACGATCATGCGCACCGCCCTCTCGGGATAGGCCTGAGCCGCGGCGTGCGCGCTCAACAGGATGAGGCTTGCAACGCAAATTCCACGCAGGACGCTCATGATTTTCTCCTCCGTTTGTATCGTCGGAGCGCGGCGGCTCGTTCAAGCCCATGCTAACATGGCCCCGGAAGTTCGAATTAAGATAGACGTTGTTGCGGCGGTGCCGGACCGGTAGTTTTTGGCGTTTCCGAGCGGTCTCAGGGGACCCGCATGACCTACTTCATTGAAGGCGTCAGCAAGCACGGCGAGCTCGAGCCGGAAGTGCGGCGCGTCGGCGAGTACAAGACGGTTGCGGAAGCGGTTGCCGCGGCGCAGAAAATAATCGAGGAATTCCTGCGTGCCGAGTTCAAGCGCGGCATGGCCGCGGGAAAGCTCTACTCGCTGTACAAGGAGCAGGGCGAGCATCCGTTCATCTTCCAGGACGAGGGCAGGACCTTCAACGTGCCCGGCTTCGACCACGAAGACTACGCCCGGACCCTCGCCGCGGAGCTCTGCGGACGCAAGAAGTAGGGCGGGCAGGGCGTTACGCGGGGAAGATCGTCCGCAGCAGCTCCCCGTTGACCTCGGCGGGCGCGGCGTCGATCAGGATGAAGGCAGTCACGGCCGGCACCGATCCCCGGTTGACCCAGGTGTGGGTCGTGCCGCGCTGGACGACGACATCGCCGGGCTTGAGGTGCACGACCTCGTCGTTCTCCAGTTCGAGGTCGATCTCGCCCGAGAGCAGGATCGCGTAGTCCACGGTCTCGGTGCGGTGCGTGAACCGCGCGTGGCCGGGAGCCCACTCGGTGATGCGGATCGTCGTGCCCTGACCGGTGCCGACATAGTTGTAGCGCTTGACGAAGCCCGCGCGCTGCGCGGCGCCGGCGGCCTCCGAGTTGTCCACCGGCATCCGGTCGGTGGACCAGATCTCGCAGCCCGTGATGTTCTTGCCGATCCGGCGCGAAACCGCGGTGATCCGCTCGTCGCTCGCGACGACCGCCTTGCCGTTCGCATCGTGTCCGGTGACGACCCGCCTCACGACCAGTGTCATGACAGCCTCCTATGGTTCTACGCGACGCGCCGCTCTGCCTCGGCCGTCGACTGGATGCGGGCGCGCTCCGCCCGCGACTCGCGAATCGCGTGCTCGAGGGCTTCGTCGGCAATCTCGGTCATCGCCGCCGCATCGCTCTTGAGATCGGCGTGCTCCACCGCGCGCGAGATGACCTCCGCGTTCGTGAGACCCTCCTTCTTGCCCATGAACGGCTTGAAGATGAGGTAGAGCACGTCGCGGGCCGGCATATGGCGGAAGAACCGGTAGAGCAGCTTCAGCGCCTGGACGGTGTGCCGCGTGAGCTTGTAGAGGATGAGCTTCTTCAACTCCTCAGTCCGAATCCGGTGGATGACCTCTCCCGGCAGGACCGTGGGGTCGATCGCGGAGCACTTGAAGTACTTGTACCAGTCGGTCGCATCGTTCACGAGCCCGCGCCGGACGTACTCCTGCCAGAGGGGTGTCCCGCGGTAGACGCACAGGCGGTTGAAGCCGAAGGTGTCGATCCGCAGCCTGGAGGCGAAGCGAAAGGTCTGCCGCATGTCCTCCTCGGTCTCGTCGGGATTGCCCACGACGAAGAACCCGTGGACGATCTCGATGCCGGCGTCCTTGGCCTTGTTGACGGCGGCCTCGATCTCCTCGAGCGTCTGCTCCTTCTTCAGGCGGTCCAGGATCTTCTGGCTGCCGCTCTCGATGCCGAACATGAGCGTGCGGCAGTGGGCCGTCGCCATCTCGGGGAAGAGCTCCATGCACTGTGAATCGACACGGCCCTCGCAGCCCCACTGGATGTTGATCCCGTTGTCGTTGATGCCCTTGCAGATCGCCTGGATGCGCTTCGGCTGCAGCAGAAAGTGGTCGTCGACGAAGAATACCGCCCCGTAGCCGTCCTTCTGGAGCTGCTTGAACTCCGCGACGACGTGCTCGGGGCTGCGGGAGCGCCACTTGCCTTCGTTGAAGATCGGGATGTCGCAGAAGACACACGGCCAGGGGCAGCCGCGCGAGGTCTGCATCGTCGTGTAGCGCTCGAGCGAGAGCACGCATGGGACGTCGAGCGGCATCGACTCCACGAAATCGAGGGGCAGGCTTTCGCGGTCCGGGAACGGCCACTGGTCGAGATTGCGCTCGAGCAGGCGGTTGGGGTTGTGCCGGAGAATCCCGCTCTTCTCCTGCCACGTCACGCCCGCCACCGTGGCGGGGTCGTCGAGCCGCTCGACCAGGTCGAGGATCAGCTGCTCGCCGTCCCCGCGGCACACGAAATCGACCTCGGGCACCTGGAGCTTCACGAGCTGGGGATTGAGCGAGGCGAACACTCCGCCGAACGCGATCCGCACCGTCGCGTCGGCCGCGCGGATCTGGCGCGCGAGGAGCTTCGCGTACGGATAGCTCGTGGTGGAGAGGAAGCTCAGGCCGACGAAGGCGGGCCGCTGGCGCCGGATCTGCTCGATGATCACGTCGTTGGGCGTGTCGGGGTTGGCCTGGTCGAACATCGTGACCTCGTGGCCGGCACGCTTCAGGACCGAGGAGAGCGACATGATGCCGATGGGCGGAAATCCCATCACGCGGACCCGGCCGTTCCTGGCGCGCCTGCGGTCGGGTATGGCGTAGAACTGCGGATCGCGGACGTGCACCAGGAATAACCTCATCACGTTCCCCTTCGTTGGCGATCGCGCAGTCTAACAGCTAGGGATGCCCTTCGGAGAATCTAAGGGCAACGTCGAGCGATCGATTGGTCGGAGCTTCCTGGAACAGGACGCTCAGGCTGACGACAGACATTCGATCCGAAGACGCACTGCGCTGCGACTTACCCGCGCCCGCGCAATGCGACCTACGCGATTCCCCCCGGAGGCGTCGGCAGGGCTATTATCAAGTCCCCGCTCCGGCGTCACAGCGAATTGCGACACGGACCTGCAGAGAAACTTGGCCGTCGCGGTCCGCGGAGGCTTAAACTGTCCGGATGATGACCGCCTGCAAAGTCCGCCTCGCGGCCGTTTTCTGTGCATTTTTCCTCATCGGAATCGCAAGTCCCGGTGCTTGGGCCAACCCCATCCGGCTGAAGGATGAGCCGGTTCCCGGGTGGCCCGGCCTGCAGATCGAGGTGCGCTACGTGGCGCAGATCGCCCTGCGCGGTATTTGCTTCTCCGTGCCCCTGGGAACGCCGATTCCCGACACTTCTCTCGACAGCTGCGTGCGCCCCGATTTCTGGCGCGGGGTGTGCGATATCTTCATCGATGTCGCGCACATCCTGAGCGCCGAGCTGCGCGCCCGCGAGGAGCGGCGCTGCCGCGGCTACGATCACCACGGCAGCGATTTTCTGGCTGAGGCGCTGCGGGCGTGGCGCGAGCGCGGCGAGAACCGGTACGCCGACATGCTCGATTTCGAGTCGGTGATGTTCGTCTGGGAGCCGCTGACGAAGTGAACGCAGTCCGCAACCTGCGGCGCGTGATCGCGTATGCCATCGCCACGGCCTGCGTGGCAGCGGGCTACGCCTGCGCCGGCAACGCGACGGGCCCCACGCAGGCGGCGCCCGCCGGCGCCTCGTCTCCGCAATCGAGAGTAGCAGGCGAGTACCTCGTCACCGTTGTCGCTCCGGCCGGCGTCAAAGCCATCACCGAGGTCTACGGACGATTCGGGATCAAGGCCATCAAGGAGATTGCGCCCGGTGTGTTCCTGGTGACCGTCGCCGAGGACCCGGGGCCGGCGACGATGGAGGCGCTGCGCAAGGGAGCCGCTTCGATCAAGGCGATCGAGCCGAACTACCGGTATCGAACCCAGTGACAATCGCGGCGCACGGGGATCGCAAGTGAGACATTTGTCACAGCCGCTCAACGAAATCGGTGAGCCGTCCAGGCAAATCTGACGCCAAACCTCCCATTCTGTTAGATTTGCGCAGTCGATCTTCGCGAGAGTATAAGTCTCCGAGCTGAACTCAAATCCAGAACCGGTCAACCAAGGCCGGCATCAGGCGATACGGGCGGGACGCAGCGTCGACGCTCCGAGGGAGGTATTGCCATGCGAACCAGCTTTCCTGGAATTGCGCGCGGACTGCCAGCGCTGGCAGTGCTGCTGCTGTTGGCCGCTTGCGGGGGTGGGGGCAGTGACGGGGCGGATGGCAGCAGCGTTGCGCCGGGTGCGGAATCGAAAGGCGGCATTGCATCCGGTGTCCTCGCGCGGGGCGGCGTTGCGTCGGGTACCGCTGCGGGTAACAGCGCCGCGTCAGGTACCCTTCCGGGCAACGGCGTCGCATCTGGCGCCGTGGCGGGTGGCGCCCTTGCGCCAGACTCCGCGACGCCTCGGCCGTTACAACCTCATGCGCCTGGCGAAGTCATCGTAAAGTTTCGCGCCAGGGTCCCGGAGCTCAGCAAGAACAGGGCGCTCAGCCGGGTGGCTGGAACCCGGCTTCGCGTCTTTCGAATCCTCGAGGGCCTTGAACACCACCGGTTGCCGGCGGATGTCCCGGTAGACGAAGCGCTCGCAAAGTACCGGCAGGACCCCGATGTTCTGTACGCCGAGCCCAACTACATCGTTCGCACAATGATCACCCCCGACGACGCTCGTTTCGGGGAGCTCTGGGGCCTTCACAACACCGGTCAACTGGGCGGCACGGCCGGCGCGGATATCGACGCGCCGGGCGCCTGGGAACTCACCACCGGGAGCAGCAGCGTTGTCGTCGCGGTGATCGATACCGGCATCGATTACAACCACCCGGACCTTTCGGCCAGCATGTTTCGCAATGCCCCGGATTGCATTGCCAATGGCATCGACGACGACGGGAACGGCCGCATCGATGATTGCTTCGGCATCGACACCGCCAACAACGATTCCGATCCCCTGGACGACAACCGGCACGGCTCGCACGTGGCGGGAACGATAGGCGCGCGCGGAAACAACGGGACGGGCGTGGCGGGAATCAACTGGAATGCAAGCCTGATGGCATGCAAGTTCCTCAACGCATCCGGCAGCGGAACGACGGCAGGCGCCATCGGCTGCCTCGAGTACGTGAAAACCATGAAAGATCGCGGCGCGAACATCATTGCGACGAACAACAGCTGGGGTGGCGGCGGATTCTCGCAGGCGTTGTTCGATGCGATCCAGAGACATCAGGAAGCGGGGATCCTCTTCGTCGCCGCCGCCGGCAATGGCAACGCCCTCGGCGTCGGCGTCAACAATGATCAGACGCCGTTTTATCCGTGCAACTATGGCTTGTCGAACGTCATCTGCGTCGCCGCCACGACGCGCAGCGACGGCCGTGCCGACTTTTCGAACTACGGCCGGCGCACGGTGCACATCGGTGCTCCGGGAACCGAGATCCTGAGCACCACGCTCAACGGCACCTATACGATGCTCAACGGCACTTCAATGGCAACCCCGCATGTGACGGGCACCGCCGCACTGCTCAAGGCGGCGGATCCGAGCCGGGACTGGCGCGCGATCAGAAATCTCATTCTCGCGGGCGGCGACGACGCCCCTTCGATGGCGAACACGATCACGCAGAAGCGTCTCAACGCCCTTGGCGCCTTGACCTGCGCGAACTCGACCGTGTTCTCACGGCTGACGCCGATCGCGGATTCTGTGGCAGTCAACGTCGAGACACCCCTGAGTCTTTCGGTGCTGAACATCAATTGCGCTCTCCCCAACGGCGACGTTGTCGTCACCGTCAATCCCGGTGGCGAAACCGTAACCCTGCTCGACGACGGAGCGGGCCCGGACCAGGCCGCGGGCGATGGAAATTATTCAGGCCAATGGACTCCCGCAAGCACGGGCAGCTACACGCTTACTTACCCGGATGGCAGCGAGCTGGCCGTCACGGTTTCCTCCCCGAGCATCAATGTAGCGCCCAACTCCTGGGATTTTGGCACCGTCAACGCGAACGCTTCGTTCGACCGGGCTTTCACCGTGCAGAACACCGGGAGCGGGACGCTCAGCGGCAATGCAAGCACCACGGCGCCGTTCACGATCCAGTCGGGCGGCTCCTACAGCCTGTCAGCCGGCCAGAGCCAGACGGTAATCGTTCGCTTCAGCCCGACTTCCGAGGGCACTTTTTCGGGCGCCGTCAACTTCACAGGCGGAAGTGGCGCATCGAGAATGGTGACCGGAGTCGCCGTGCCGCCCGCGGCGCTCGCCGCAGATCCGGCGAGCGTCTCCCCTGGCGCCACGATCACCGCGAGCTGGAACGGTATCGGCGCGCCAAGCACGAAGGATTGGATCGGAATCTATCCGCCGGGCGCCCCCGATACCTACTATTACCTGGGTTGGCGCTACATCACGGGGACGGCAAGCGGCAGCGTGCCCTTCACGATCGCGAGTTCGCTCGCCCCGGGCACCTACGAGCTGCGCTTGTTCTCCAACGGCACCTACACGCGCCTTGCGGTCGCCACGGTCACGGTTGTCGCGGGATGCACGGGCGGCAGCCTCAGCGCAAGCCCGACGAGTATCGGCGCGGGTGGATCCGTGACGGCCACCTGGACCGCCGTCTGTGCGCCAAGCAGTACCGATTGGATTGGTCTCTATCTCCCGGGCGCTCCCGACTCACCCTCTCTGGCGTACCGTTACACCACGGGAACGGCAAGCGGCAGCGTGCCCTTCTCGATTCCGGCCTCGGTCGCGCCGGGCGCGTACGAGTTGCGCTTGTTCTCCAGCGGCTCCTATACGCGTATCGCGGTCACCACGATCACGGTTGTCGCCGGGTGTACGGGCGGCAGCCTCAGCGCGAGCCCCGCGAGTATCGGCGCCGGTGGCTCCGTGACCGTCACCTGGAGCGGGCTCTGCGCGCCAACCACTCGCGACTGGATTGGACTCTACGCGCCGAACGCTCCCAACACCTCGTACGTTGCCTGGCGTTACACCACGGGGGCGGCAGGCGGCAGCGTGCCGTTGACGATCCCGGCCACGCTCGCCCCCGGCACCTATCAGCTGCGCTTGTTTTCCAATGGCGGCTATACGCAGCTTGCGGTCACCACGATCACGGTGGGTGCCGGCTGCACGGGCGGTGCCAGCCTCGGCGCAAGCCCGACGACCCTGCCCGCCGGCAGCTCCGTGACGGCGACCTGGAGCAACGTCTGTGCGCCGACTTCACGCGACTGGATTGGAATTTTCGCGCCGGGCGCTCCCAACTCTTATCACTTCGCGTGGCGCTACACCACGGGTACGGCGAGCGGCAGCGTGCCCTTGACGGTCCCGGCGTCCGTCCCTCCGGGCACCTATGAGCTGCGCTTGTTCGCCAACAACGGCTACACGCGCCTTGGCACAAGCAACACGTTTGTGGTTACTTCACCCTGATCTCTTGCCTGGCGAGGCGGGAGCGGTGATGTGTCGGATAGGAGGATCAGCTGTCGGGATCCGGCCATCCACCGCCCCGCACCCCATTCGCTGCGCAATAGGATCGAATGACGGCGCGTCCCGGTCAATGAGCCGATCCGCATATTCCGGGTAGGACAACCCTCCCGATTCCGCAGCGCGAGTGCGGGATTTGTCACACCCGCGTGCGCAGGGCGCGCGCGAACTACGGCTGCAGCGCCTTGACCACGTCCGGATCCTTGAACAGCATTTCCATCATGCGGCGGACGCGCGGGAGTATCTGGGCGGTTCCGCCGGGGGAGAAGGGATCGGCGGCGCCGAGATTCTCGCGGCCCATCTGCGGCTTTGCGGTCAGCTCCTTCCCATCCTTGTCGAACACGCGCAAGGTGAAATCGTAGTTGAACCCGACGTTGATCATCGAGTCGCCCTTCCATTCGAGCAGCGTGAGCAGCACGGATTTCTGGGTTCCGGCGGCACGCAGGGCGGTCAACGCCTGTTCGTTATCGAGCCCGGGCTTGAGCTCGACCGTTCGCGCATCCACGCCATTGATATTCATGGATGAGGCAATCGAGCTGGAGATGTCGCTCGCCAGCGGGCGCCCGGACTGGGTCGTGACGTCGAACGGGTTGCCGAACCCGCCTCTCGACAAGCCGACGAAATTCTCGGCTTTCTGTCCATTGACGATGTAGGGGCGGCGATCGAGGGTCGCCACCGCCACCGTGGCGGGGGTGGATATGCCGAGATCGAGCCCTCTCTGGTCGTAGTTGTGCTTGACCCCGACTGCGCAACCGCCCAGCAGCAGCAGGCCGGCCAGACCTGATGTAAGCAACTTGGACATGTTTGCCTCCTCTGAGTGACGCGCCCATACTATCCCGCGGGCGTGCACGATGCCATCCCATGAACGTGGGATGCCTGCGGGGGTTCCTTGCCGATCCCTGGTACTGGACCGGGCGGTCACCGGTTCAGAAATTGAAGCGCAATACGATGAACAGGAAATCGCCGCCCACGTCTACCTTACCCACGATCTCCGGACCGAGGCTCGCGTCGAGCTTCAGGCTGCGATACTGAAGGCCCAGCGCGCCTCCTCCTTCCCCGAAGACATACTCCACGCCGGCCAAGAGCTGCAGTCCCACGTCGGTATCGGACCGTTTCACGGAGCTGGCCAGAAATCCCTGCGCGATCTCGAGTTCGGTGCGGTAGAGGCCAAGCCCGACGCCCACGTAGGGCTCGAAGCGGCCGAGGGGATAGAGGAGCCGGATGTCGCCGGCGAGGCCAAGGGTCTCAATGGACGCGCGGCTCGATGGGGTCGCGAACAGGGTCGGCGGGGGCGTGAAGGGTCTATCTACTCGCTGATGGTCACCGAAGAACTCGACTTCCCACGCGATATGGCGGGAGGCCCTCGAGCCGAACCCAAACGCGAAGCCGTAGTGTCCGTTCGGATCGTTCAGCTGCGGGTTTGCCTGGGGATTGAACCAGCCACCCGCCACGTAGAAATAATGCCTCCCGGTCAGGTCGGGAACCCTGTCTGGGGCAGCGGGCGCCGTCTGTTCTGCCGCAGCCGCGCCGCCCGCAATGCTCAGCGCTGTGGCGACCGATGCCAGGGACCTCACGATCGAGAACATGGGGCTTGCTCCGTGGACAGGTCCGATCCCATTAGAGCGTGGCGGGGCGCGCCGCGCTATCCCATGCCCATGGTACGCGCGCCCCGCATGCTAGACTGGCGGCCCCTGTTTCACCAACCGATGGAGCCATGCCCATGGAGCGCAGGAAGGCAAGCGATTATCCGCAGGAAGTTCTCGACCTCTTTGACGGCTATGTTCACGGCTCGGTCAACCGCCGCGAGTTCCTGGATCGCGCGGCAAGATACACAGTCGGCGGCTTGAGCGCCGCGGCGCTGCTGGAATCCCTCAAGCCCAATTTCGCCTGGGCGCAGCAGGTCGCGAAGGACGACAAGCGCATCCGGACCGAGTCTCTGGACTATCCGTCGCCCCAGGGCTCGGGGAAGATGCGCGGATACCTTGCGCGCCCGGCAGCAGGAGGCAAGGTCTCCGGCGTGCTGGTGATACACGAGAACCGGGGCCTGAATCCCTACATCGAGGACGTCGCGCGGCGTCTCGCGGTGGAGGGCTACGTCGCGTTCGCGCCGGATGCGCTGGCTCCGGTGGGAGGCTACCCCGGCGATGAGGACCAGGCGCGGGCGCTGTTCGCCAAGCTCGACGCCAAGAAGCGGGCCGAGGACCTGTTCGCGGCCGCGGACGTGCTCAAGTCGCACCCCGCCTGCACGGGCAGGATCGGGGCCATCGGCTTCTGCTTCGGCGGAGGCGTCGTCGGCCAGCTTGCCGTGCGCATTCCGGATCTTGCCGCGGCCGTGCCGTTCTACGGGGTCCAGCCGAGCGCGGAGGATACCGTGAAAATCAAGGCGCCACTGCTGATCCATTACGCCGACCACGACGACCGCATCAACGCCGGGTGGAAGCCCTGGGAACGGGCGCTCAAGGCAAACATGGTCCGCTACGAGATGCACGTGTATCCCGGCACCCAGCACGGCTTCCACAACGACACGACGCCCCGCTACGACGAGGCCGCCGCCAAGCTGGCGTGGTCGCGCACGCTCGCGTTCTTCAGGCAGCACCTGAAAGTCTGACGAAGCGCCCCCGTCGCGGGGGAATTCCGCTATCATCCCCCTCCCGCCAGCGCAAACTGGGGGAGGGGGCATGGCGCAGCTGCGGCTTTCCATCGCGACCACCGACTACGATCACTTCCGCGACTTCCGCCTGGGGGTCGTCAAGGCCGAAGGGATCGACCACGTTTGGCTCAACCTCGGGCACCACGAGTGCTTCGCGCGCTTCACCGCGAACCGCGAGTTCGACGTCTCCGAGCTCTCGTTCGCCAAGTTCGCGGCACAGGTGACGCGCGAGGACACTGACATCATCGGGCTGCCCGTCGTGTGCTCGCGGCTGTTCCGCTTCAGCTCCTTCTACGTGAACCGCAAGAGCAACATCAAGACGGTGAAGGACCTCGCCGGCCGCAAGGTCGGCTCGCCGGAGTGGGCGCACTCGGCGGCCGTCTACATGCGCGGCTGGATGCACAACGACATGGGCGTGAAGTTGACGGACGTGCACTGGTACCAGGCGGGCGCGAACGCGCCCGGGCGCGAAGAGAAGGTGGAGCTGAATCTCCCCAAAGGCGTGAAGCTCACGCGCGTCGCCGACAAGTCTCTGAGCGGGATGCTCGCCGCGGGGGAGATCGATTGCGCGATCATCGCGCGTCCGCCGACCTGCTTCGTCGAGGGCCATCCCGACGTGGCTCGCCTGTTTCCGAACTACCACGAGATGGAAGAGGAATACTACGATCGCACCCGGGTCTGGCCGATCATGCACATCATCGCGATGCGCAAGCTCATCCTGGACGAGCACCCCTGGGTCGCGCGCAATCTCTACAACGCGTTCCTCGAATCCAAGCGCCGCAGCATCGAGCGCCTGCTCGATCCGGCGGTGTCGCGCTACCCGCTGGCGTGGCTCCCCACCTACGCGCGCAACATGCGCGACATGTTCGGCGGCGATCCCTTTCCCTACGGCATCGAGGAGAACCGGCCGACCTGGGAGCAGATGGCGCTCTACACCTGGCAGCAGGGCATCGCGCACCGCCACTTCAAGCCCGAGGAGATCTTCCCGCAGGGCATGATGACCAAGGTCGTGATCTGAACCGAGCGATGAGCGAGCCCAAGTCCGGGGGCGCAGTCGAAGCCGAATTGCTGCGCGATCTCGCGGCCGCGAGCCGGGTGCTTGCCGCCCAGGGGGTGGTGGACGGCTTCGGGCACGTCTCCATGCGGCATCCCGCGGCGCCCAACCGCTACCTGATGGCGCGCTCGATCGCGCCGGCGCTGGTCACGCCCGCGGACGTCATCGAATACGATTTGGACAGCACTCCCTGCAGCGCCGGCGGGCGCGGCAGCTTTCTCGAGCGCTTCATTCACGGCGAGATCTACAAGGCCCGGCCGGACGTGGGATCGGTCGTGCACAGCCATTCGCCGTCAGTCATTCCGTTCGGGCTGGTCGGCGTGCCGATGCGGGCGATGTTCCACAACGCCGCTTTCATCGCGGCGGGTGTGCCGGTTTTCGACATCCGGAGGAAATTCGGCGCTACGGACATGCTCGTCGGCAACAGCGCGAAGGGCGCGGCGCTTGTGGAGGTCATGGGAAAGCAGGACATCGTGCTGATGCGGGCGCATGGAGCAGTGGCGTGCGGCCCGACGCTGCAATCAGCCGTGTTCCGGGCGGTCTATACCGAGGTCAATGCCCGGATCCAGCACTGGACGGCGGCGCTCGGGGCCGGCGCGCCGGTCGCGGCGCTCGACAGCGAGGAGGGCCGGCTTGCCGATGCGGTCAACGAGATCGCCGGCCGGCGCGCGTGGGATCTGTGGCGCGCGCAGGTGCGCAGTCAAGTAAACTGGTAGCGAAAGTCAGTGGAGGTGGCCATGGCAGATACCGCACTGAAGCCGCGCGAGGACGCCCGGGCAGTGGCCGAGCTGAAGCAGCAGCTTGCCGACTGCATCCGCATGCTGGAGCAGTCCGACATCATCGACTACAACGGGCATGCCAGCATTCGCATCGGCGAGGACCGCATGCTGATCAACATCGGCTCCTGCCAGCGGAGCCGGCTTACGCCGGCGGACATCTGCACCATCGACATGGAAGGCAACGTGATCGAGGGCAGCGGCAAGCCGCCGCTGGAGTTTCATCTGCATGCCGGCATCTACCGCGCCCGGAGCGACGTGAAGGCGGTCGTGCACGCGCATCCGAAATGGTCCACGTTCCTCACCATGACCGGCCACGGCTACCTGCCGGTCTACGCGCAGGGCTCGCTCGTCTACCCGATGCCGGTGCTCGACTCGCCCAACTCGATCAACAACCGCCCGATGGCCGACCGCCTTGCCGCGACGCTCGGCGACAGGCCGGCGGCGATGATGAAGTCGCACGGCGCCGTGACGGTGGGCAAGGATATCGTCGAGGCGTTCGTGCTCGCCAATTACCTCGAGGAGAACGCCTACCGCCAGTACATGGCGCTGCAGATCGGCAAGCCCTACGCCTTCAGCGCGGAGGAAGTGGCGCTGTGCCGCGAGAAACTCTGGACGCCGGGCCTGTTCAAACGCACGTGGGACCACTTCCGGGCCAAGCTCGGATGACCCCTGACGAGAGCGGTACTGAGCTCGACGCCGCGGCCCGGACTTGGCTGGCGTCGATCGAGGAGCCGCTGCGGCCTCGGCAGCTTGCCGCGGCGTATCCCAGGATCGTCAACCGCATTGCGGACCTGTGGGGGATGCCGCGGCGGATGAATCGCTACTTCGAGCAGCTGCTGACAAACACGCGGGGAGAGCGCGTGGGCTTCTCGCTTGACATCATCTCGGAGCTGACCGCCCTCAAGGACCACTACCAGACCAAGGTATTTCCGGTCCCTCGCGATGCCTGGGACTCGGCCGAAGAGTCCAAGGGACGCGATTTCTGATTAGCCGTCGCCCTGAATGCTGCGCTCGAGCAGCGAGCGCAGCTCGGCCGTGACCTCCGGCTCGATGCCGAACCAGGCCTTCCACGCCGGGCGTCCCTGGTGCAGCAGCATGCCAAGACCGTTGATCGTCGCGTTGCCGCGTTGGCGCGCGGCGGCAAGGAACGGCGTCTCCAGCGGAACGTAGATGATGTCGGCGACAAGTGCCGCCTCCGGCAGCTTGTCGAGCCGGATGTCGAGCGCGGGCTCCCCGGCCATGCCCTGGCTGGTGGCGTTGACGACCATCGCCGCGCCGTCGAGCGCCTCGTGTCGGTTCTCCCACCTCAGCACCTCGATCTTGCTGTCGAACTCCGCGGCGATGCCCCGGGCGCGCGCAAGCGTGCGGTTGGCGAGCCGGACCTCCTTTGCGCCCTCCTGTATCAGGCCGTAGCAGACCGCGCGCGCGCCGCCCCCCGCGCCCAGGACGACGATCGGCCCCGCGTCCGCCCGCCAGCCGGGCCGGGCCTGCTTCAGGTTGTGGATGAAGCCGTAGCAATCGTTGTTGCTGCCGAGGAGCGAGCCGTCCGGGCGCACCACCACGCAGCTGATGGCGCCGATGCGGATCGCGATGGGATCGACCTCGTCCACGATCGTCATGGCGTTGCGCTTGTGCGGGATCGTGAGATTCACGCCTGCGAATCCGAGCGGGTGCAGCGCGCGCAGCGCCGCCGAGAGGCCCTCGGGGGCAATCGCGAGCGGCACGTAGGCGCCGGCGAGCGCGTGCTGCTTGAACCAGAAGTTGTGCAGCAGCGGCGAGCGCGAATGCATCACGGGCCAGCCCATGACGCCCGCGAGCAGGAAACGGCCGGGTTGAGCCACGAGCGGGCGCGCCCCGGTCACTCGATCTTGAAGCCGGATTCCCGGATCACCTTCGCCCATTTCGCGATCTCGCTGCGAATGTAGGCGCCGAACTGCTCGGGGGTGGAGGTGCCGGGCTCGAGGTCGGTCTTGCCAAAGCGCTCCTTGACCGCGGGGTGCGCCATGGCGCTCACGGCGTCCCGGTGCAGCCGGGCGACGATGTCCTGGGGCGTCCCGGCGGGAACCAGCAGGCCGTACCAGGTCGCCACGTCGTATCCGGGCACGCCGGCCTCCGCCATCGTCGGCACCTCCGGCACCATCGCAGAGCGCTTGGACGTCGTCACCGCGAGCGCACGCAGTTTCCCGGCGCGCACCTGCGGGATGACCGCGCTGGTCGCGGGAAAGCCGACCGACGACTCGCCGCTGATGACCGCGGTGATGGCTTGGGGCGTGCCCTTGTAATTGATCTCCTGCATCCGGATGCCGGACAGGCTCTCGAGCATCTTCGCCGCGAGCCGTATCGTGGCTCCTGCCGTTGCGACGTTAATCTCGCCAGGGCGCTGCTTGGCGAAGGCGATGAACGCTTTCACCGATTTCACCGGCAACGAAGGGTGTGCCGCCATCGTGAAGGACCCGCTGGCGAGCGACGTGACCGGCGCGAAATCCCTGACGAGGTCGTAGCCGGGCTTGCTGTAGAGCGACATGCTGACGGAGTGGGCGCTGATGCCCAGCATCACGGTATAGCCGTCGGCGGGGGCGTTGGCGGCAAGCTCCGCGCCGAGGTTGCCCGCCGCGCCGGGGCGATTGTCGATGAAAACCTGCTGGCCGAGCGCCGCGGCGAGCTGCGGCTGGACGAAGCGCGCGACGGTGTCGGATCCGCTGCCCGCGGCGAACGGCACGATGAATCGAATCGGCTTCGAGGGATACTGGGCATGGGCCGTCGTGATTCCCGCCAGCGCGATCGCCAGCACGGCCAGGCCCCTGCGCGCCATCGTTCTCATGTTTTCCTCCTCCTTGGGGTCAGGTCCCGCAATCCTACATCCACATTGTATGCAATGCAGGTATGCAAGACCTGACCCCAAAGTCTGGTATTCTTGGCCGGCGGCCTGACAGACCCAACTTCAGAAGGAGCACTCGATGGCGATTCAAGTGGGCGCTGCGGCGCCCGATTTCACGCTCGGCTCGCATGCCGACCAGAAGGTGGCGCTTTCCAGCTTTCGCGGCCGGCCGGTCGTGGTGACGTTCATGCCGTTTGCCTTCACCGGCGGGTGAACGAACCAGGTCAACGGGTTCCGTGCGAACTACGAGGAATTCAAGAAGCTGAACGTGGAGATCCTGAGCATCAGCGCCGATCCCGTCCCGAGCATCAAGGCCTGGGGCGAGAAGCTGGGCGGCGTTCCGTTCCCCATGCTGTCCGACTACTGGCCGCATGGGGCGGTCGGCAAGGCCTATGGCGTCTTCAACGAGGAGCGCGGCATGGACAAGCGCGCTGCCTTCGTGCTCGACGCTAAGGGGGTCATCCGCTACGCGAAGGAGTACGAGCCGGGGAAGATCCCCGAGAGCAAGGAAATGCTGGAGGAGCTGCGCAAGCTCTAGAGCCCGCCGGATGAGCCGGTCCACCGCAGCCGAGCCGGCCGTGACGGCCGCGATTCCGTACACGGTCAAGACCGGCGAGACGCTGGTCAACGAGACCTTCGGACCGAACAACATCCGCCGCCGCAGGACGGGGACGCACGAGCTGCGGCCCATGCGCATCCGCGACGGCCGCGCGCTTGCCGGCAAGCTGTCCCTGGAGAAGAACGGCTTCGTGCTCGTCGAGCACAAGACCCGGGTCACGGACTTCTTCGATCCGGAGCAGCTCAAGGCGATCTATTACCCCGAGGTCGAGCGGCTGATCCAGGCGGTTTCGGGCGCCTCGCGGGTGGTGCTGTTCGATCACACCTTGCGCTCGGGGGACGAAGGCGAGCGGGAAGCCCGCCTGGTGCGCGAGCCGGTGCTCTCCGCCCACAACGACTACACAGAGTGGTCGGGCCCGCAGCGCGTGCGTGACATGCTGCCGGACGAGGCGGAGCAGCTCCTGCGCGGCCGCTTTGCCATCATCCAGGTGTGGCGCGCGATCAACCAGCCGATCCAGTCCAATCCGCTCGCTATTGCCGATGCGCAGAGCGTCGCCTTCGAGGACTTCCTGCTTGCCGAGCGCCGGTATCCGGGTCGGGTCGGGCAGACCTACCGGCTGATGTACAACCCCAACCACCGCTGGTATTACTTTCCGCGGATGCGGCGCGACGAGGCGCTGGTGTTCAAGGTGTTCGACTCGGAGAAGGACGGCCGGGCACGCTTCACGCCCCATACTTCATTCGACGATCCGCAGTCCCCGCCGGGCGCGTCCCCGCGGCAAAGCATCGAGGCGCGCGCGCTGGCGTTCTTCGCCGCCTGATCCGCGCGGACGCCACCGGTCCGTGAACTCGTTCCGCAACCCTTGCGGAGCGGGTGTGAATTTGTGCCGGAAGCAATCAAAAAAATCTGCGCGGCATCAACCAGTTAGACTGATTTCCGCTACCATGTTGAGATGTCCGGATCCAGGCGCGACTCGACATGCGGCTGTTGAATCGACTGCTCATCATGCTGGCAGCAGGCGTGCTCGGAGGCGCCCTGCCAGCCGGGGTTGCCTCCGGTGCCGAGCGCGCGAGCCCGGAGAGCGTCACACAGCTGATTCTGCTGTTCTTCTCCGATGTGTCGCGCGTGCTCGCGCCCAAGCGTGTCGTGGCGGAGGACAAGGACTGGAAGATCGTCCAGGACGCCGAAGCGAAGCAGGACGCGCGCAAGTCGCAGGAGGAGCGCCGCCGCGAGGCCTATAAGCGGCTCGAGGAGCGGGAGCGCGCAGTGCGCGAGGCGCGCGAGGAATATCGGCGCGAGACGCGCAACATGCTGCAGGAACGGGCCTTTCCGTGGAGCCAGCCCGGGGATGAGCGAGGACGCGAGGCGCGCCGCGCGCAGGAAGAGCGGCTGCGCGCCGCGGAGCGGCGCATGCAAGAACAGGAGCGCGAGGCGCAGCGGGCGAAAGAGGTCTACCAGCTCGCGGCTCGCATGGCGCGGGAGGAGCGCCGCCGCGAGGCGGTGCGGTAGCGTCTAGGAGGCTGAATCGTCGTCACGGCTAGCGCCCCCCGGCGAATAACGGGGGCGCCGCGATTCGGGAAGGGGGGAAGTCGTTGAGCAGCGGGGCTGCCGCGACCGGCGAGCGGGTCGTCCGACCGGAGTTCACCGGCTCGGCCGGCGAGTATTTCCGCATCTGGATCGTCAACCTGTTCTTCACGCTTGTCACGCTCGGCATCTACTCGGCGTGGGCGAAGGTCCGCAAGAAGCGCTACTTCTACGGCAGCACCCGGCTCGACGGCGACAGCTTCGACTATTTCGCCAGCCCCAAGACCATCCTGAAGGGGCGGATCGTCGCCGTCATCGTCTTCGTGACCTACGCGTTTGCGGTCGAGCTCTATCCGGGGAGCGCCTATGCGTTCTGGGGCGCGTTCCTGCTGATCCTGCCCTGGCTCGTCATGCGCGCGCTCACCTTCAATGCGCGCAACTCGGCGTACCGCGGGCTGCGCTTCGATTTCGCCGCGACGCCGGGCGAGGCGGTCCGGGTCTATGTCGGCATGCCGATCGTCGTGGGGTTCACCCTCGGGCTTGCCTTTCCCTGGTTCATGGCGCGCCAGCGGGCGTTCGTCCTCGCGCACCACGCGCTCGGCACGACGCGCTTCGGGTGTGACGTCTCGGCGCGCGAGTTTTTCGGAATTTACATACTCGGCTCCATTATCCTGCTCGCCCTCGTGGTGCCGGCCGCCGTGCTGATGGGCTTCGCCGTGGCGAGCCAGGCGCTGCCCGAGGCGCTCTCCTGGATCGGCTTCGTCGTTCCCGCGCTCCTGATGTACGGGGCCTACGCGGTGGTCTACGCGTTCATCCAGGCGCGCACGACCAACGTGCTGTGGAACGGCGCTCATTGCCCGGGCATCCATTTCACGAGCACGCTCGCCGCGGGAAAGCTGGCGCGCCTGTACATCGGGAACGTGGTCGCGATCGCCGCTACGGCGGGGCTGCTCATCCCGTGGGCCGTTATCCGGACGCTGCGCTACCGGCTGGAGAATCTCGCGATGCACGTGCGGGACGAGTCCCCGCACGAGGCGAATCCGCTGCTGGAGCGGGTCGGTGCCACGGGGCAGGAGCTCGGCGACATCTTCAACCTGGACCTCGGGCTATGAGCGTCCTGCAGGCGGTCTTTTTCGACGGCAAGACCTCGCGGGGCCACCCGGTGAGCGTGATGATCGCGGGCGGAAGGCTGAAGGTGATCGGGCGCGACGTGAACGAGGAGTTCGACGCGCGCGGGGTGCGCCGGTCCCTGCGCATCGCGAACACGCCGCGCTGGCTCTATCTTCCGGGGGGCGGCGCCTGCGTCACGCCCGACAACGACGCGGTTGATCGGATGACGCGCGATCGCCGCTACGAGTCGATCCTGCACCGCTGGGAGTCGCGACCCGCCTACGCGGTGGCGGCCATCGCGATGGTGATCGCGGCGCTGTGGCTGCTGATCGACCGGGTGCTGCCGGTCGCAGTGAACGAAATCGCCGCGCGCGTTCCCGTCGAGGCCGAAGCGGCACTCGGCCGGGAGACGCTTGCAGGCATGGAGCGCTATTTCCTGCAGCCCACCCGGCTTTCCGCCTCGCGCCAGGCGCGCCTGCGCGAGCGCTTCGACGCCGTGGTGCGCGCGGGGGGTGAGCCCGCGTCCTACCGGCTCGAGTTCCGCGCGAGCCCCGTGATCGGAGCGAACGCGTTTGCGCTGCCCTCGGGCATCATCGTAATGACCGACGAGCTGGTGAAGCTCGCGCGCAACGACCGGGAGGTCATTGCCGTCCTCGCCCACGAGTTGGGCCATGTCCGCCACCGCCACACCATGCGGCGCCTGCTCGAGAGCTCCGCGACCGCGCTCATAATCGCGGGGGTGACCGGCGACATCGCGTCCACGACCTCCCTTGCGGCGGCGGCCCCGACGCTGCTGCTGCAGACCAAGTACTCTCGCGACCACGAGCGCGAAGCGGATCTCTATGCGATCGAGATCCTGCGCAAGGCCGGGGTCGAGCCCCGGCACTTCGCCGCGATCCTCGGGCGCCTGGAAAGCGAGGCGCCGCGGCGCGGGGGCTTGCCGACGTTCATCTCGTCGCATCCGCCCACCGAGGAGCGGGAGGCGCTCGCGCGGGGAGTCGGGGAAAGGGCGGACGCGGACGAGGACGAAGCCCGGGATGCGGAGGGGGGCGCGCGGGAAGAGCCGCCGCCTGCACGACCCGTTCTCGTCGCGATCGATCCCGTGCAGCGGCACGTCCTCGCGCTGCTCGAGGCGGGAGACTATGCGGAGCTGGAGCGCCTGCTCGGCGGCTATCAGCAGGCGTTCGAGGCGGACCCAGGCATCAGCGCCAAGCTTGAGAACGCATTTCTCGTGTTCCGCAAGGTTCCGCCCGGGGCGGAGCGAGCGTTCGACGAATGGGTCGGCCGCAACCGCTCCTCGTACGTGGCATTGGCCGCCCGCGGCAGCTTTCACTATTTCCAGGGCCTGGAGGCACGAGGCACCGGGTACATCAAGGACACGCCCGAGGAGAACCTCCGTGCGATGCAGGAGCGCTTCGACAAGGCGGAAGCCGACCTGAAACGCTCGCTCGAGCTCACGCAGAAGCCCTACCTGAGCCGGCTGACCTTGATGTCGATGGCCCGCACCCTGGGCAATCGCAGGAACGAGCAGTCGCAGTATCGCGAGGCGGTGAAGCTCGCGCCGCAGAGCGTGGAGCTAAGGCTCGCGCACATGGCGAGCCTCGAGCCGCGGTGGGGCGGGAGCCTCCGGCAGATGGAAGCCTTCGTCGCGGAATCGCGCTCGCAACTGACCGATCCCGAGGCCATCAACCGCCTGGCCGCGCGCATCCCGGCGTACCGCGCGTACGAGCGCCAGAGCGCGCAGCAGTACGAGCAGGCGCTCAAGCTCTACGACGAGGCGATCGCGCTCTATGCGAGCGCGGGTGCCCTGTGCGAGCGCTCCTACGTCCTGAGCCGGCTCAAGCGCCACGCGGAGGCGTTCGCGGACGTGAGGAAGGCCCTCACCAAGGCGCGCGACGGCCGCTATTGCCTCGAGCAGGCGGTCGCGGCGGCGCCAGCCGCCGGCAACGCGGAGGAAGTCATCGAGGTGATGACCCTCGTCATCGAGGTGGATCCCGGCTCGAGCCACGCGTTCAACCAGCGCGGGTGGCGCTACCAGCAGCAGGGTAGAACGGAGCTTGCGTTCCAGGACTACCTCGCATCCGCGCGGCTGGGCGACGCGTGGGGGCAACTCATGACGGGCAAGCTCCTTTGGGCGGGCAAGGGAGTGAAGGAGGACCGCGAAGAGGCGCTTGCCTGGCTGCGGAAGGCCGCCGCGCAGGGGCACCCGGACGCCAAGCTGAGCCTCCAGCAGGCGCTCCAGCAGCTCGGGAGAAAGTAGTCAGCGGTAGCGGATCTTCATGGCGAGGATCGCCAGCGCCAGCGTGAGCGTGATCACGTTGGCGGCGATGATCGGCCAGGCCTCCAGCAGCCAGCCGTAGACGAGCCACAGCGCGACGCCGCTGGTGAAAACCGTGTACATCCCGAGCGAAATGCCGTGCGCAGAGCGCAGCCGCCAGATGTGCAGCACCTGCGGAATGAACGCGATCGTGGTGAGGACGGCGGCCGTGTAGCCGATCAGCTCGGTAGGGTTCATGGTTCTGCCTTAAAGACTCCTGACGCTATACACTATGCCTGAGCCCTCCTCATGGGAGTCCAGGCAGCCGCATTGAGATGAGCGCCCCCGAGCGTGATTGCTGGCTGGAGGGGGAAGGAGATCAGGCGACGCTGTTTCTTGCGGGCGCGTGGCACCTTTCCCGGATAGCCGAGATCGATGCCGCGCTCGCGGGCGCCGCCGTTCCCGCGTCACCCATCGCGCTCGACGGGGCGGCGCTCACCCGGCTCGATACCGCAGCGGCGCTGGCTCTGCTGCGGCGCCTGGCCCAGGCCGGGGCGAGCGTCGCGCGGCTGGTTCATTTCAGCGCCGGCCACACCCGGGTGGTGGAGGCGGTGAGGGGGCGGCTCGGCGACACCGTTGCAGAGGCGCCGCCGCGCCGCTATGGTGCACTGGCGGTGATCGGCCTTCACGTGGTCGATTTTCGCGGCCTGATGCATGGCCATCTCGATTTCTTCGGCCGGTCCGCCGCCGCGCTGGGCGATATCGCGCTGCGGCCGCGCGCGCTGCGGCTGAAGGAGCTTGCGGCCCAGTTCCACCACGTCTGCGTCCAGGCGATCCCGGTGGTCGTGCTCGTCACTTTCCTCATCGGCATCGTTCTCACGTATCTGCTAGGCCTGCAGGCCGAGAAGTACGGCGCCAACATCTTCGTCGTGGACGGCGTCGCGATCGGAATGAGCCGCGAGCTCTCTCCGATCATCGTGGCGGTGATCGTCGCCGGCAGGTCCGGGGCCGCATTCACCGCGCAGCTCGGAACGATGCGCCTCACCGAGGAGATTGACGCGATCCGCACCCTGGGCCTGTCGCCGATGCAGGTGCTGGTCGTCCCGCGACTGCTGGCCCTCCTCATTGCGCTGCCGCTGCTGGTGTTCGTCGGCGACGTGTCCGGAATGGCAGGCGCGATGACCGTCGCGAATCCCCTGCTCGACATCACGCCCGCCACCTTTCTCGACCGCGTGCAGTCCGGATTGCGGCTGGATCACGTCATCGTCGGGCTGGTGAAAGCCGGGGTGTTCGCTGTGGTCATCGCCATCATCGGCTGCCGCATGGGCATGACGGTGAGCCGGGACTCGCGCTCGATCGGCACCAGCACCACTTCGACCGTCGTGCAGTGCATCGTGGCGGTGATCTTGCTCGACGCGTTCTTTGCGATCGTGTTCCAGGAGCTGGGATATTGAGCGCCGCGCCGGTCCTCGAGGTCGATTCCATCGTGACCCGCTTCGGCGAGCAGACGGTGCACGACGGCGTTTCGTTCAGCGTGCCCCGGGGGCAGATCGCCGCCGTGATCGGGGGCAGCGGCAGCGGCAAGTCGGTCCTGGTGCGCGAGATCATCGGGCTGCAGCGCCCGAGTGCGGGCCGCGTGCGGCTGCTGGGAACCGACGTGTGGAGCGCTTCCGAGGAGGAGCTCACCGCCCTGCGCCGGCGCTTTGGGATGCTGTTCCAGGACGGCGCCCTGTTCTCCTCGCTCACCGTCGCCCAGAACGTCGCGACGCCCCTGGTCGAGCACGCCGAGGTCCCGCCGCACCTGCTCGGTCCGCTGGTGCGGCTGCGCATCGCGCTTGCCGGCCTGCCGGTCGAGGCGGCGACCAAGATGCCGAGCGAGCTCTCGGGCGGCATGCGCAAGCGCGCGGCCGTGGCGCGGGCGCTCGCGCTGGAGCCGGAGATGCTGTTCCTCGATGAGCCGACCTCAGGCCTGGACCCGATCACCGCCCGGGCGTTCGACCGGATGCTGCGCTTCCTGTGCGACGACCTGGGGCTGACGATCCTGCTGGTCACGCACGATCTCGACACCCTGCTTGGCGTCGTCGACCGCGTGATCGTGCTGGCCGTGGGCAGGGTCATCGCCGATGGGACGGTGAAGGAGGTCATGCGCGTGGACGACCCGTGGTTGCAGTCTTACTTCCGCGTGCGCACAATGCTCGAGGGGCCGGAGAACCAGCTTGGAACCTGAAGCCCGCTATACGACCGTCGGCGCGACGCTCCTCGCCCTGGTGGTGGCGGTCGTGCTGGGGATGACATGGCTCGCGCGCACCGGCGCGCGCGCCGATTTCCGCTATTACACGATCTACTTCGAGCGCCAGTCGCTGGAGGGCCTGCAGGTCGGCGGTGACGTCAACATGCGCGGGGTGAAGGTAGGGCGGGTCGAGAGCTATTCGATCTCCCGCGAGAACATCAACCGGGTCCAGGTCACCATCCGCATCGACCGCAAGACGCCGGTCAGCACCAACACGGTGGCAGTCGTCGATCGCAACATCCTCACCGGCATTGCCCGGATCCACCTCGCAACGCCGGGGCAGCCCGGCCCCGAGCTGGCCGCGGTCCAGCCCGGCGAGGACTATCCCGTGATTCCCGAGGGGCAGTCGGACATCGAGCTGCTCGCCAGCGCCATGAACCGCCTGGCGATAACCGGCGCGAGCGCGCTCGCGAACCTGGAGCAGCTCCTGAGCAAGGAGAACCGCGAGGCGTTCGGGGCGGCACTGGCCAACATGCGCGATCTCTCGGGCACCTTTTCGCAGAAGGTGAGCCGGCTCGACGAAGTTGCGGATGTCCTGGTAGCGGGCATCGTGGATTTCGGGAAGTCGAGCCGCGACATCGCGACGGCCGTAGACCGGATCGGCGCCGGGGCGCAGCCCGCTTTCAAGCAGGCCGACGCCACGCTGCGCGAGCTCTCGCGGGCGGTGCAGGCGCTCGAGCGGGAGGCGATCGCTCTCGCGCGGCGCCTCGATCATGCCGCCGACTCGGGCTCGCATGAGGTCCGGGCCACGGCCCAGGAGCTGCGCGCGAGCGCCGAGATCCTGTCGCGGGCGGCGGACCGGCTGCAGGATCCGCGGGCGCTGATCCTCGGCCCCAACCCGGCGCAGCTCGGGCCAGGCGAGAAAATGCCATGAAGCGCACCGCATTGGCTCTTGCCTTGCTTGTGCAGCTCGGGGGATGCATGTCGATACCCGATGTTCCCCCGCGCGACTTCTACGTGCTCGAGGACCTGGCGAAGCCGGGCACCGAGAAATCCGGTGGAGAAGCGAGCCGGGTGCTGCTCGTTCACCCGGCTTCTGCCAGCCCGTTCTACGACACCCAGAGCCTTGCGTTCAGCCGCGCGCCGGGGCAACGTGGCTACTACCAGTTCGCGGGGTGGACGGAGCGGCCCGCGCGCAGGTTGACCGAGCTCCTCACGGTCCGTATCGAAGCCCGCGGCGGCTTCCGGTCGGTTGCGTCGTCGACCGCGGGAGTCCGGGGCGAAATCCTGCTCAACCTGCGGCTCGAGGAGTTCTACCATGACGCGGGCGCGAATCCCGGCAGCGCCCGGATCGAAGTTTCCGCCGAGCTCATTGACATCGCGGGGCGCACCGTCCTCGCGCGGCGCCGGTTCGCGCAGAGCGCTCCCGTTGCCGGAGAGAGCGCGCGGGCGGCGGTTGCGGCGCTCAACCGGGCGACGAGCGCGCTTCTCGATGAGCTGTCGGCCTGGATCGAAAGCGCGACTGCGCCCTCGGCGCGCTGATCCGTGGGCGCACTGTCGGGAAAAAGCGACAGGGACGCCATGCCGGCGGCATGGGCGGTGCAGTTTTTCACTGCCGCGGCCCGGCGGAGGGCGGTAAAGTGGGTGTGGCGCGCTGCTTCCGGGAGAGGAGAGTGCCGACATGCAGTTCCTGACATTGCTGGTCTTGATCATCGGCGTCGCCGTCGTGATGGTTGTTTTTCTTTCCGCCGTTTCGTACGCGTTCGGAGTCCATCTGAACGGCCGCGGCGGCACGACCGCCCTCGCGAGCGACCGGGATCCCTGCGCGCAATGCAACGCCGACCGCGAGTGGTACTTCTCACTGCCGTTCTGGCAACAGACCGCGATTACGGTGTGGTGGTGGGCAAACCGCTTCCACTGGGCGTCGAAGGGCTGCAGGTAGCGCTTTCACGGGCGGTGGCGCTGCAGCGGCGTTAGGCGCCATGCTCGTCCAGAACATATCCGTGCGGCCGTCGGTGCGGCTCGCCATCGGGCTGTGCGCGGCGCACATCGCCGCTGCCGGGCTGCTTTGGCTCCTCCCGCTGCCGTTGCTCGCCAAGGGCGCGGTCACGCTGGGGATCGCCTTCAGCCTCGTCTATCTCCTCGGCCGCGACGCGGTGCTGCACGCGGCGAACGCCATCGTCGCGCTGGAGCTGAAGGACGGCGGAGGCATCGCGTTCCGCACCCGGGACGGCAGCTGGGTGGACAGCGAGCTCTCCGACTCGAGCTACGTTTCCCCCGGCCTCACGATCGTCGTGCTCAGGCCGCTCGGCACCCGGCGCACGCGCCGCGCCGTCATTCTCCCCGACAGCATGGATGCGCGCGACTTCCGCAGGCTGCGCATGTGGATGCGCTGGAAGCACGAAGGCGGGGATCCGAGAGCGGCGGAAACGGGCGGGTAGCATGGCCGCGCGGCAGGAGGAGATCAGCGCGCTCAAGGCCGGGGACCCGCTGCCGTCCCATCGCGTGATCCAGCTGCGCTCGATGGGCATGCACACGGTCCGCTTCGAGTTCGTGGTGCGCCTGCTGCGCTCGAGCATCCGGGTCGATACGCTCTCGATCTACTGGGAGCAGGGCACCGATTTCATGCTGCGGCCCCAGGTCGAGGACGTGCGCCGCCGGCTCGTGATCGGGCGCCGCAAGCATGTATCCGGGGAATTCCTGGACCTCTGGCTGCTGTGCTACCCGGACGACGCGGAGGTGAAGCAGCTCGTGGAACGGGAGATCGACCTGATGGTCGCGCGCGTGAACGCGCAGGACGCCCCGCTGACCGATGGGAGCTGACTGGACAGCCGGCCTCATCGGGCGCGGCGCTCTTGCGCTCGGCGCGCTCGCGCTCCTCTCGGCTTCCGGCGGCGCGCTCCCGGCCCAGGCGGAGCCCTATCCCACGAAGCCGGTCAAGATTGTCATACCGTATCCGATCAGCGGCCCGACCGACATCCGGGGAACGCCCCGCATGTCTCGCAGCTACCGCCTGATGGCGCCCCATGCGCCGCCTGCAATCACCGATACGCTGGCGCGCATCGCCGAGCGGGCGATCCGCGCCGACACGACGCATCCAGTCGTGCTGGCGCGCCGGCCCGGCGCTGCCACCTCGCGCGGGGCACTGTCGGTCGCCCGCGCGGCGGCGGACGGCCATACGCTGCTGCTGGCAAGTAACGCGACGATGATCCTCAACCCGCATTACTTCCACGGGATCGAGTACGACCCGGTGCGCGATTTCATCCTCGTCGCGGCGCTTGCCACGATGCCCTTCGTGCTGCTGGCGCACGCGGGGCTCGCGGCGGACGACGTGCGCGCGCTCGCCGCCTGGCTCAAGGTGCGCCCGGGCGAGATCAACTTCGGGTCCTCCGGGGACGGCAGCACCGGCCACCTGGCGGGAGAGCTGTTCCGGCGCATGGCCGGGGTGAGCGTCGTGCACGTGTCCTACAACAGCGGAGTGGACGCGCTGAACGGCCTGGCGAGGCGCCAGGTCTCGTACGTGTTCGCCGCCCTGCCGCTCACGCTCAACTACTTTCCGAGCGAGCATTTCGCGCCGCTCGCCGTCACGAGCGCCCGGCGTCTGGAGCGGCTGCCCGAGGTGCCGACGATGGGCGAATCGGGTTATCCGGCCTACGAGATCGAAGCCTGGTACGGGCTTTTCGCGCGTGCGGGCACTCCGCCTATCGCCACTGCCTGGCTGAGAACGCAGCTAACCGCGTTATTCGGCAGCACGGCGATCCGGTCCTATCTGCGCGGCCTCGGGCTCGAGCCCGCGACCATGACGCTCGAGCAGTTCGCAACCCGCATCCACACCGAGATCGACCGCTGGGGGCCTCTGCTGCGGGAGAGCCGCCTGCCCCTCAAGGACCGTGAGTCGTAATCACCGCTCCTCGGGCGGCTTCACCTTCCTGAACATCCCGAGCAGCGTCAGGTCGTAGACGATCTTCAAGGCGCCGCAGATGATGAGCGGCCAGCCGAAGCTCGTGAGCGTCAGCAGGTAGCCGGCAAACGCCGGGCTCACCGCGGCCGCGAGGCTGCGCGGCACGGCAGCGAGGCTCGCCGCGGCCGGGCGCTCCGCCGGCGAGACCACCGCCATCACGTACGAGCTGCGGGCCGGCACGTCCATCGAGGACAGCGCAGCGCGCAGGAGCAGGAACAGCACGGCAAGCGGGAGCGTCGGCATCAAGGCGGCGAGCACGCAGAAGACGTTTGCCGGAAGATGCGTGAACACCATGGTGTTGATGAGGCCGATGCGCCGGGCGATGGCGGGGGCGGCGAGGAAGGACGCCGCCGCCAGGATCCCGGTCCAGAAGAAGACGGTGCCGGCGGCCTCCACCGACAAGTCGAATCGCAGGTAGAGCCAGAGCGCAAGCAGCGACTGCACCGCGAAGCCCCCCGCAAACGCGTCGAGGCTGAAGAGCGCGGCAAGCCGCAACACGATGCCCTTCGAGGGCCCGAGCGCTACCGCGCGCGTCTCATCCCCGCGCGAGCCGGCCGAGGCGAGACGGCGATAGAACGCGAGCGCCAGGAGCGCCGAGAGCCCGTAGACGACGAACATCGCCTGCGTCGCCGCCTTGAGATCCAGGACGCCCCATTGCGCGAGCACGCCGGGGATCGCGGCGGCGAGCGCGCCGAGCGCGCCGACGAGATGTCCCACCAGGCTGTAGCGCGCGAACAGCGCGGTGCGCTGCTCGGGAGTGGCGGCGTGCGAAAGCAGGGACTGCTCGAGCGGGGAGAACACGCTGACGTCGCCGCTCGAGGGATTGAGCGTGCCGACCACGGCGATCAGCAGCAGCGGCCAGAAATCCGTGATCGCCGCGAATCCCAGCCCGGTGCCGAGCATGAGCAGGCATGCGGCGGTGAGCAGGGCGTGCATCCGGAACCGGTAGGCAAACAGTCCCGTCAGCAGCGTCAGGAGCCCCGATCCGAGCAGTGTCGCAGTGGCGATCACGCCGACCTCCAGCGCGCTGTAGCCGAGCAGCGTGAGGTAGTAGGGCAGGAGCAGCGCGACGTAGCCGTCGGTGAAGGCGCGGATGCCGCGCGCCGCGAGGATCAGCGCGGCATCGGGCGAGGTGCCCGGCGGCAGCCACCACGAGCGCAGAGGTGAGGGCGACATCGTCGCGCGAAGCCTATCAGGTAAACCGGGCGCCGCGGCTTACGTCATTGCCCGGGAGTTGATACGATGCGGGCTTTTCGAGGGAGCGCTCATGATCGACGTCTACAGCTGGCCCACGCCGAACGGGCACAAAGTCCACATTATGCT
>DATBMB010000189.1:0-8190 GCA_036555035.1 Burkholderiales bacterium
AGGCCGTCAGCCCGCGCGGGGGAAGCTGACGCGCACCAGCGTTCCCCGGCCCTCGGCGCCGGGCGCGAGCGTAACCTCCGCGCGGTGGCTCGCCGCGATCTCGCGGACGATGGCGAGCCCGAGACCGCAGCCGTCCGTCCCCGTCCCGAGCACGCGGTAGAAGCGCTCGAACACGCGCTCCCGGTCCTGCTCGGGTATCCCCGGGCCGTTGTCCTCGACGCTCAGCGCGACCGCGGCCGGGTTGCCGGTTACCCGCACGGTGACCTGGCCGCCGCTCTGCGTGTAGCGGATGGCGTTGTCAAGCAGGTTGCCGAGCAGGTCGCGCACCAGGAACGCGTCGCCCAGGATCCACGCCGAGCCTTCCTCCCCTTCGTAGCCGAGGTCGATGTGACGCGCGAGCGCCCGCGGCACCCACTCGGTCGTGGCCTCCCGCGCAAGCTGTGCGAGATCGAGCCGGGCGACCGCGTGCTCGAGCTTCGCGCCGGGCTCCGCCCGCGCAAGCGAGAGGAGCTGGTTGACGAGCCGCGCGCTCTGCTCGGTCGCCGCCAGCAGCCGCCGCAGCGTCTCCTGCACGCTGTCCGGGTGCGACTCGCGCAGCGCGAGCTCGGTCTGGGTCTTCAGCCCGGCGATCGGCGTGCGCAGCTGGTGCGCGGCGTCCGCGATGAACCGCTGCTGGGCCGAGATCGCGATGCCCAGGCGCCCGAGGAGATCGTTCATCGCGTGGATGAGCGGCCGCACTTCCTGCGGCACCTGCTCCTCGGACAGGGCGGAGAGGTCGCGGTGGGAGCGGGTCTCGATCTCCCGGCGCAGCGTCGAGAGGGGAGCGAGGCCCCGGCCGACCCCGTACCACACCGCAAGACCCGCGAGCAGGATCAGTATGGCCTGCGGCAGCACCATGCGCAGGATGATCTGGTGCGCGAACTCGTCGCGCGCCGTGAAGCGCTCGGCGACGTGGATCTGCACGGCACCCCGCCCCGTCCCCGGATCCACGGGCGCGCGCAAGGCGACGGCGCGGACCTCGCGGCCGCGGAACGCCTCGTCGTAGTAGCGCACCCGGTCGGCCGCATTCTCGGCTGCGTAGTCCGGCGGCCGCGGCAGGTCCGGCTCGCCGCTGACGAATTCCTCCGTCGGGCCCGTCACGAGGTAGTAGAGCCGTCCCGACTCGCGCGTCTGCAGCATCTGCAGCGCGACGTCCGGCATATCGAGGTAGATGCGGTTGTTGGTGACCCGGATCTGGCGGCCGATGTCGAGCGCCGCTTCCAGCAGCGCGCGGTCGTAGGCGAGGTTGACGAAGCGCTTGGCGATGTCGTAGTCGATGACGGTGCTGACCGCCCACAGGACGAGCAGCGGCCCGGCGAGCCAGGCCATCAGCTGCCGCCGCAGCGTCCGCACCTGGCTGCGGCGCCCCGCATCGAGCCGCCACCGCCTGCCGTTCACCGCCGCATCCATGCCGGAGCTTTTCTCAATCCCTCGCCGCCGCCGGCTTCTCGAGCAGGTAGCCGAGCCCGCGGATGGTGCGTATCGTAACGCCCGCCGGCTCCAGCTTGCGCCGCAGCCGGTGCACGTAGACCTCGATCGCGTTGGCGCTCACTTCCTCGTCCCACCCGTAAAGCTCCTCGGCGAGCTGGTCCTTGTTGACGACGCGCCCGCTTCTCAGCATCAGCACTTCGAGGACGCCGATCTCGCGCGCGGAGAGCTCGAGCGGCTCGCCGGCGAGAGACGCGCGCCGGCCGGCGGTGTCGAGCGTGAGCGCGCCGTGGGAAAGCAGCGACCCGCCGCCCGACTGGCCGCGCCGGATGAGCGCCCGCACGCGTGCCTCCAGCTCGGGCAGGTCGAAGGGCTTGGTGAGATAGTCGTCGGCGCCCTGGTCGAGCCCCTTCACCCGGTCCTCCAGCGAGTCGAGCGCGGTGAGGATCAGCACCGGCGTCTTGGAGCCGCGGCGCCGCAGCCGCCGCAGCACTTCGTAGCCCTCGAGCCGGGGCAGGCCGAGATCGAGGATGACGAGATCGAAGCTCCCCGCGGAGAGGATGTGATCGGCCGCTGCGCCGTCGGTCGCGAAGTCCACGGCGTAATCGGAGCTTCGCAGCGACCGGATGAGCCCGTCGGACAGTACTGGATCGTCTTCGACTATCAATATGCGCATGGCGGGATAGTGTAGCGCGGGGCTTGATGTAAGTTTGGCGTAAGGGAGGCGGACTAGATTTGCGCTAACCAGGCGCGGGACGCTCAGCTTCGAGTCCCGCGGAATTTGCAGGTTGCGCCGTCTTTCCTCCTCGGAGGCCTGGCAGTTGCAATTACCGGTGCTGAGCGGGTAGTTGCGTGGCCTCTTTAACCTCCGCCGGGACAACCCACACTGTCCCGTGCGGAGTTTTTTTTTGGGGTGCCGCTTCCTTGTTAACGGCAGCCTGCAGATCCGCTGGCCCCCTCACGTTGGGTGCCAAAAAAGCCGGTTCTAGCCGTGGATTAGGTCACAATCCTGCAAAATAGTTGAAACTTTCCCGCTAACCCTGTATTTTTAATACCTTATTCGGTTCCCCATCCTGCGGCGGGGAGGACGTCTTGATCGGGAGGCTACTGGTGGTGGCGGTCGGCTGCGTGCTGGCCGCCCAAGCAATGGCGGCGCAGCAGGCTGCGATCGAGCAACGCCTGCGCCCCGGCGCGAGCGTGCGCGGCGGCGGGCTCAACCTCAAGTCGAACAGCGCCCTCGTGCTCGACCAGACCGGCCAGCGCGTCCTCTACGCGAAGAACGTTGACTGGGTGGTTCCCATCGCGTCGATCACCAAGCTGATGACGGCGCTGGTTGTGCTCGATTCCGGCCTGCCCCTCGACGAGCTGATCAAGATCACCCACGACGACCGCGACGGGTTGAAGGGCACCCGCTCGCGACTCTCCGTCGGCATGTCCGTCTCCCGCGACGACCTGCTGCGGCTCGCGCTGATGGCTTCCGAGAACCGCGCCGCCGCGGCGCTGACGCGCGCCTATCCCGGCGGCACCGCGGCGTTCGTCGCGGCGATGAACCGCAAGGCGGCCGAGCTCGGCATGTGGCGCAGCCGCTTCGTGGACGGCACCGGGCTCTCGCACGGAAACGTCTCCAACGCGCAGGATCTTGCGCGGCTGGTGGGCGCCGCCCATCGCCATCCCCTGATTCGCGAGTACACGACGGACACCGAGCACACGGTGCAGCTCCCCAGGGGCCGCACGATGCGGTTCACCAACTCGAACCGGCTGGTGCGCAACGCCGGCTGGGATATCGGGCTGTCCAAGACCGGCTATATCAGCGAGGCCGGGCGCTGCCTGGTGATGCAGGCCCAGATCGCCGAGACGCCGGTGGTCATCGTGCTGCTCGATTCGTGGGGCCAAATGACGCGGATCGGCGACGCGAACCGCATCAAGAAGTGGATGGAGAGCACCGTCTCGCGCCGGCCTGAAAGCTGACGTTCTTCGCACCGGGTAAACTCGCCCGATGGAACGGGCATACCCGGGATACTCCTTTCGCGACCTCAATCCCGCACCGGATCGCTTTCGCGATGACGTGATCGCGGGTCTGTCGCGGCCGCAGAAGGATCTCCCGCCGAAATATTTCTACGACGCGCCGGGCTGCGCACTGTTCGAGGCGATCTGCGCGCTGCCGGAGTACTACCTGACGCGCGCCGAGCTCGCTCTGATGCACGTCCACGTCGGCGAGATGTCGCGCCATCTCGGGTCGGAGTGCGCCCTCATCGAATACGGCAGCGGCAGCGGTCGCAAGACGCGCATCCTGATTGCCGCGACCGGTCCCGTGGCGTACGTCCCCATCGACATCGCGCGCGCGGAGCTTGCCGCGACCGCCGCCGGGATCGCCCGCGAGTTCCCGCGGGTGCGCGTGATGGCGGTATGCGCCGATTATTCGCGCCCGCTGGCCCTGCCGGAGCTGGAGGGTCTCGCCGCGCGCCGCCGCGTGGGCTACTTTCCGGGCTCCACGATCGGCAATCTCACCCCGGCCGAGGCCGCGGCGTTCCTGGCGCTCGCCCGCGAGCAGGTCGGCGCCGGCGGCGCGCTCCTGATCGGGGTCGATCTCAAGAAGGACCCGGCCCGGCTCGTTGCCGCCTACAACGACTCGCGCGGGGTGACCGCCGCCTTCAACCTGAATCTCCTCGCCCGCATCAACCGCGAGCTCGGCGCGGACTTCGATCTGTCCGCGTTTCGCCACCGTGCCTTCTACGACGGAACGCTGGGGCGCATCGAGATGCACCTGGAGAGCGTCAAGGCGCAGACGGTGACGATCGGCGGGCACGCGATTGCCTTCCGCGAGGGCGAGACCCTACACACCGAGAACTCCTACAAGTACTCCATCCGCGAGTTTCAGCAGCTCGCCGCGGGCGCAGGGCTCGAGCCGCGGGAATGCTGGACGGATCCCGACAACCTATTCAGCGTCCACTACCTGGCCGTCCCGCAGTGATCCGGGCTTCCCGCGGCGCATTGACCGCGGCGGATCTACCCGCTGTAATGTCCCTACTATCGGAGTCCTGCAGCCAGGGGAGATCGAGACATGAGCATCAAGACGGGAACCTCGTTGATTCTCGCGGCGCTGATGGCGGCGATGGCGCTTCCAGCATCGGCACAGAAGTATCCGGTTCGGCCGATCCGCCTCATCATCGCGGTGCCGCCGGGCGGGGCGGCGGACTTCACGGCTCGAATCGTCGGCCAGAGGCTCTCCGAGTCCCTCGGCCAGAACGTCGTCGGGGAGAACCGCGGCGGTGCCGGCGGCACCATCGCTTCCGACATCACGTCCAAGGCCAATCCGGACGGCCACACGCTGCTGTGGTCGTCCTCCACCACTCACGGCGTGGGTCCCGTTCTCTACTCGCGGCTCCCGTACGACGCGCTGAAGAATTTCACGCACATCGGCCTCGCGACGAGCCTCCCCATGTTCGTGGTGGCGCACCAGTCGGTGCCGGCCAAGTCGGTGAAAGAGTTGATCGCGCTCGCCAAAGGGAAGCCCAACTCGCTGCATTTCTACTCGTCGGGCAACGGCGGCATGCCGCATCTGGTGGGCGAGATGTTCAAGTCGGCGACCGGCGCGCCGATCGTGCACGTGCCCTACAAGGGGAGCGGCCCGGGCGTGGTCGATCTCGCGGCAGGCAACGTCCAGCTCGGCTTCGACTCGCTGCCGTCCATCTTTCCGCACGTGCAATCCGGCCGCATCAAGCTGCTCGCGACCGTCGGCAAGAGCCGCACCGGCCTCTTTCCGGATCTACCGAGCCTGGGCGAGATGGGCTACCCGCAGGTGGACGGCAAGGTCTGGTACGGAATCTCCGGCCCGGCGGGCGTGCCGAAGCCCGTCGTCAACCGCATCAGCGCCGAGCTGAAGAAGATCCTCGCGCAGCCCGATCTCAAGCAGCGTTTCGGCCAGCAGGGCGCCGACGCCACCTTTCTTTCGCCGGAGGAGTTCGTGGCCTTCATGAAAGCCGAGTGGGCGAAGTGGGGGCCGGTGGTCAGCGCGACGGGCGCGCGGGTTGATTGACGTGTTCACATGGTGGCCGCGGAGCGCGGGAGGGGAGATTTCTCCTGCCAGAGCTGCACCACCATACGGACTTTCGAGTCCGATAGTGGCGCGTTAACGGTAGAATCGCGGCTTCCGACCACCCGGGCCGAGGGGCGCAAGCCCGGCGGCCGCACCATTCCCGATGGCGATCTACCTCATCGTGCTGACCTGCGTGCTGACGCACGCCGGATTCGGCGGCGCCAAGGTCGCGCTGCCGCTGCACGCGTTGAGCCTCGGCGTGGACGCATTCTCGGTCGGGGTGATCATGGCCCTGTGGGCACTGTGCCCGATGCTGATTGCGCTCTACGTCGGCCGGCTCGTCGACCGCGTCGGGCCGCGGCTCCCCATGCTGGGCGGCGCGATCGGGGTGGTCATTGCGCTGCTGGTGCCGTACTTCTTTCCCGGCATGCCTGCGCTCTACGTGCTGTCGCTGGTGGTCGGAACCGCCTTCCAGTTCTTCTTCGTTCCGACGCAGGGCATCACCGGGGCCCTGGGCGGCCCGGAGGACCGCGCCCGCAACTACTCGCTGCTCGCGATCGGGTTCTCCATCGCCTCGTTCCTCGGCCCGCTGATCGCCGGATTCTCGATCGACTACCTCGGCTACCAGACCGCTTACCTGATGCTGGCGGCGTGCCCCACTGCCGCGGCGTTCCTGTTGTGGCTCAAGGGTGACCTGCTGCCGAAGGCCGCGCTCGGGCCGCAGGGCCGGCAGAAGCGGGGGAGCTCGTTCGACCTTCTGCGCAACGCGAACATCCGAAATGCCATCATCGCGAGCGGGCTGATCTCGGTCGCGTGGGACCTCTATCTCTTCTTCTTCCCCATCTACGGGCACTCGATCGGGCTTTCGGCATCGTCGATCGGAATCATCATCAGCATGTTCTCGGCCGCGGTGTTCGTGATCCGCGTGGCGCTGCCGCGCCTCGCCCGGATGCTGAGCGAGTTCGAGATCCTGCTCTACGCCATCGGGTTTGCCGGTGCCGCCCTGCTGCTGTTCCCGCTGTTCCGTGACCCCTATCTGCTCGCGCTGGCCTCCTTCGTGCTGGGGCTCGGATGCGGGGTGGGGCAGCCGATGTCGATGTCGCTTATCTACAGCCTCTCGCCCGCCGGGCGCGCCTCCGAGGGCGCGGGCCTGCGCGTGATGTTCAACCATTTCACGCACCTCGTCGTTCCGCTCGCCTTTGGCGCCGTGGGCACGGCGTTCGGCTTCGCGCCGGTATTCGTCTCCTGCTCCGCGCTCATGCTCGGCGGCAGCGGCTACGGGATCTGGGTCGAGCGCCGCTCCGCGCGCCCGGGGACCCCGGGCGGCAAGGAGCATTGAGCGGTCACCGCGCGACGCGGTTGAGGAACCCCATCATCGCGTCGTTGAACACCTGCGTCTGCTCGATGTTGGAGAGGTGCGCGGCGGACGGGATGATCTTCAGCTCCGAGCCCTTCAGGTTCTGGTGAATGGCCCGCGCCGCTTCCGGCGGCGTGCCGTGGTCGTGCTCGCCGACCATGACGAGGGCCGGGCACTGGATCTCCTTCAGGCGGTCGAGGAAATCCACCCGGGCGATCGCGTGGCAGCAGCCGGAGAAGCCGGCCACGGGCGTATTGCGGATGTCGTCGCCGATGAGCGCCATCACGTCCGGATGCGCATTGCGGTAGGGTTCGGTGAACCAGCGGCCGAGCATGCCCGCGACCATCGCTTCCATGCCCTTCTCGCGCGCGGTCCGGGCGCGCTCGTCCCACGTCTTGGCCTCTCCGGGCGGGCGGCGGCTGGTGGTGTCGGAGAGCACCATGCTCTGGAAGACGCCCGGATACTTGAGCGCGAACGCCTGGCCGATCATCCCGCCCATGGACAGTCCCACCCAGTGCGTCTGGCGGATCCGGAGCGCGACGAGCAGCCCCTTCACGTCGTCGGCGAGTTGGTCGAGCGTGTACTCCTCCGCGGGCGCGCTCGATTCGCCGTGGCCGCGCGTGTCGTAGCGCAGCACTTTGAACTTTCTCGTGAGCACTGGCATCTGCGGGTCCCACATGCTCAGGTTGCAGCCGAGGGAATGGCTCATGGTGAGCCAGGGGCCGTCGCCCTGGACCTCGTAGTGGATGTCGATGCCGTTTGCCTTGACTTTCATGAGCCCTCCCGCTCCGGACCGGGCCAGTATAGCGGCTGGCGGGGCTTTTTTTCCGACATCCTCGATCTCGTTGAATCCCTTGACCCCACGGCGCAGAATGACCTTTTGCGATTTGGGGGGAACGATGGAATTCGTGGCGACAACGTTTTTCCTCATAACCTTCGCAACGGTCATCGGTTACTTTGCGTATCGAATTCTTCGGTACGGGGGCTTCAAGGCCGCGATGTTCGGGGCGAGCATCGAGCACACCGTCGGCGAGGTGATCGGAGAGAGCCAGGGTTCGTTGAGCGTGGCTCTCAGGGTTCACTGCCTGCGACTCGATGGCTTGCAGAAGTTCATCGGCATTGAGCTCGTCGCGAAGAGCTCCCTCAGCTACAAGATGGTGCCGATTACGCTGTCGGTCAGCCAGGCGCAGAAGCTGGCATCGATGCTCGAGAATGCAACCCGCACGCGCTGAGCCGCATTGTCGTTCATGACGGGTGACGCCGACTCGAGATCCCGAAAGGGGTGGCGTGTCGTTCACGCATTGTGGGCCGTGCTTGCCGTCGCGGTGTC
>DATBMB010000194.1:0-8762 GCA_036555035.1 Burkholderiales bacterium
AGATCCGGATCCGGGGCGTTTCCAAGCGTTACGCCACTGAAGGCAAGATCATCACCGCGCTGGAGGACGTCGACCTCACCATCGCGGCGAACCAGATTTTCACGCTCCTCGGGCCGAGCGGCTGCGGCAAGACCACGCTGCTGCGATGCATCGTCGGGCTGGAAGCGCCCGATTCCGGCGAGATCAGCATCGGCGGCCAGACCGTCTGGTCGAAGGCGCGGAACGTCAACGTCCCGCCCGAAAAGCGCGGGCTTGGGATGGTGTTCCAGACCTATGCCATCTGGCCGCACCTCAACGTCTTCGACAACGTCGCCTACCCCCTGCAGGTGCGCAAGACCGCGAAGGACGTGATCCGCGAGCGCGTGGAGAAGACACTGCGCTTCGTGCAGCTCGAAGGCTTCGGCGAACGGCCAGCGACCAAGCTCTCCGGCGGACAGCAGCAGCGGGTTGCCCTCGCGCGCGCGCTCGTGGCCGAGCCGAAGGTAATCCTGTTCGACGAGCCGCTCTCCAACCTCGACGCCAAGCTGCGCGAGGAAACGCGCAAGGAGCTGAAGGCGTTCTTGAGCGAGCTGCAGATCACCGCGGTCTACGTCACCCACGACCGCGTCGAGGCGCTGGCGCTCTCCGATACGATTGCCGTCATGCGCGCCGGCCGCATCATCGAGGTCGGCTCCCCGCAGAAGATCTATTTCAACGCCGACACCCAGTTCGTGGCGGATTTCATCGGGCGCGCCAACCTCGTGAAGGCGCGCGTCCGGGCCCAGGAAGCGGCGCGCACGGTCGTCGATTGCGGACTCGGCGCCATTGCGTGCGCGCGGCGCGACCTCCCCGTGGACGCCGAAGTGACGTTGTGCATCCGCCCGGAGTTTATCCATATCAGCGGCGGCGCGGCGAGCGGCGAGAACGTGGTGAATGGCCGCATCGATTCCCAGGTCTTCGTGGGCGAGTCCTACGAATCGGAGATCCGGGCCGGGAGCGAGCTGCTGCTTGCGAGAGTCGACCCGGATGCCGGGTTGAAGGTGGGCGACCCGGTCAATTTCCGGCTCGAGCCGGCCCACTGCCTGCTCGTCGCAATGTAGGGCGAGGCGGCCATGCTTACCGCGCGCGCGCGCCTCACCTATTTCCTCGTCCTCCTCGTCGGCCTCCTCACCGTCTGCCCGGTGGCGATGCTTGCCCTCGGCAGCTTCTCCGAGGGGCTCACCGCGTTCGGAAAGTTCACGCTCGACAAGTACATCACGGCGTACACCGATCCCGCGCTGCTCACCGTTCTCGTGAACACCACCGTCTTCGTGCTCGGATCCTCGGTGCTCGCCACGACGCTCGCGCTTTTCCTCGCCTATCTCAATACCCGGACCGATATCCCCTTCAAGTTCCTGTTCGCGGTGCTCTCGATCGTGCCGATGATGATCCCGCACCTGCTGTTCTCGGTGAGCTGGGCGCTGCTGCTCAACCCCTCCAACGGGATCATGAACACCGTGCTGAGGAACTTCCTGTCGCTCGAAGCCGCGCCGTTCAACATCTACTCGCTCGAGGGAATGATCCTGGTCGAGGCGCTGCTCGACCTACCGGTCGCCTACCTCATCATCGCGCCGGCGATGGCCTCCTTCGACGTGGCGCTGGAGGAGTCTTCACGGGTCTTCGGAGCAAGCCCGTGGCGGACGCTCGTGCGCGTGACGCTGCCGATACTGCGCCCGGCGATCCTCGCCGCGTTCGTCCTGGGCGTGGTCCGCAGCCTGGCCTCCTTCGCGGTGCCGTCCGTGCTCGGCATGCCCGGGCGGGTGAACGTCCTCGCGACCCACCTCTACGAGATGATCGCGCTCGGCTTCGCGACGGACTACGGCAAGGCGGCGGCGGTGGGCATGAGCGTGCTCGCGACGTCGGTCACGCTGATCTATGTCTACCGGGCGCTGACCGCCGAGACCGAGAAATTCGTGACGATCGCGGGCCGCGGCTACCGGCCGACCCTGATCGAGCTGGGCCGGGCGCGCGTTCCCCTGTTCGCCATCGTGGCCTTGCTGTCGTTCGTCATGGTCGTGCTGCCGGTGGCGATCCTCCTCTACACGTCGTTCGTGCCCTACACCATGGTGCCGAGCGCCCGCGCGTTCTCGATGATGGGGCTCAAGCACTGGACCGACGTGCTGCAGGATCCCCTCTCGCTGCTCGCCCTGAAGAACAGCCTGTTTCTCGCGGTCGCGGGCGCGACGCTCGGCGTGCTGCTCTCCATCTTCGTCGGCTACGCCATCGTGAAGGTGAAGTCGCGGGCGTCCGGCATCCTGGAGTCGTTGAGCTTCCTGTCGTTTTCCTTCCCGGGCATCGTCATCGGCGTGGGATTCATGTGGTTCTTCGTGCAGACGCCGCTCTACGCGACGATCTGGGCCCTGCTCATCGGCTACATTGCCACCTACCTGCCCTACGGCGTGCGGCCGATGGCGAGCGCGTTCGTCACGGTGCACGGCCACCTGGAGGAGTCCTCGCTCGTGTGCGGCGCAAGCTACCTGACCACCATGCGCCGCATCATCTTGCCTCTCCTCGTTCCCGGCATCGTCTCGGCGTGGATACTGATGGCCGCGATGTTCATCCGGGAGCTGACCCTTTCCGTCGTGCTGTCGCGGCCGGGGACGGAAGTCCTCGCCATTCAGATCCTGAAGTTCGCCGACGACGGCCTGTGGGGCAAGCTCTCGGCCCTCGGCATCATCATGATCGCAATCTCGACGGCGCTCGTGCTGTTGGCGACGTTCGTCGGCGCACGCTTCAGGGCCGTCGAGCCCTCCTGACTCACCGGCACAACGCCGCAATCTCGGCCGCCGCGCGGTCCACCTGCGATGCAAGGGCGCGCAGCGCCGGGGCGATTTCCACGCGATACGGGCTCGCGACGGGCTCCAACGCGCGCAGCCGCTCCGGCAGTCTTGACAGCTGCTCCGCCGCCCGACCGCGTATCGCCGCCAGACTCTCCGGCGCGCCGAGCCTCACGCCCTGGCGCATCACGGGGACGAGCAGCGGCTCGCCCTGAGGTTCGTCTCCTTCGACAGTCACCGTGTCGTGCCCGAATCGCCCCGCGGGGTCGTAGCGCCGGTAGACCTGCTTGCGGCCCGGCCAGGTGGCTTTGCCCGTGGAGCGCTTGCGCCGCGCCATGCCGGCGTATTCCTGCAGCTTGTAGACCGCATCGAGGTACGGCGCATCGGAGGACGTGACGAGGCTGGTGCCCACGCCGAATCCGTCGATGGGCGCCCCTTGCGCCAGGAGATCGCGGATGCGGTACTCGTCGAGATTGCCGCTCGCGAAGATCGTGGCCCCGGAAAGCCCTCCCTCATCCAGTATGCGCCGTACGCTGCGCGAGAGCGCCGCGAGATCGCCGCTGTCGAGGCGCACCCCCCTCACGCGGATGCCGCGCTGCGCGAGGCGCGGGGCAAGCTCGACCACCTTGCGCGCCCCTGCCTCCGTGTCGTAGGTATCGATCAGCAGCACCACGTTCCGCGGGCAGGCCTCGGCAAAACGCTGGAACGCCGCCGTCTCGTCGTCGTGCGCCTCCACGAAGGAATGCGCCATCGTGCCGAAAACCGGGATCTCCATGCGCTCGGCCGCAGCCACGGTCGCGGTACCGGCGTAGCCTGCGATGTAACTCGCGCGCGCCGCCAGCAGCCCTGCCTCCGCACCGTGTGCCCGCCGCAGCCCGAAATCCACCAGCAGCTTGCCGGGCGCCACGAGCACGCTGCGTGCGGCCTTGGCGGCCACCAGCGTCTCGAAATGCACCAGGTTGATGAGCCGCGATTCGACGAGCTGCGCCTCAGGCAACGGCGCCGTTACGCGCAGGACGGGTTCGTCGGGGAAGAAAATCGTGCCCTCGGGCAGCGCGTGCACGTCGCCCGTGAAGCGCAGCGTCGCAAGATGCTCCGCGAATCCCCGGGAGAACTTGCCGCTCCTCTCGACCCACTCGAGCTCATCGGGCGCGAAGCGCAGGTGCTCGAGGAACTCGAGGGCCTGCTCCAGCCCCGCCGCCATCATGAAATTCCGGTTCGCCGGCAGCTTGCGTACAAAGAGCTCAAACACCGCCGTCTCGCTCATGCCATGCGCGTAATACGCATCGAGCATGGTGAGCTGATAGAGATCGGTCGTGAGCGGCGAGGCGAGGAGATTCATTGCGGATTGACCTAGATCAACGGGGGCCGCGCGCGCAGGGATATCGTGACGCTAGCACAAAGGAGATGCCGTTGCCACGAGCCCGCAGGCTGAAGGACCGCACCCTGACGCCGCAGCATTTCATCGCCTACGCGCCCTACGGCGTCGGGTTGACGTGCGCGCTTGTCTACTTCGAGCGAAGCGCCGATGTGTACGGCTGGTGGATCGGGGCGCGCGACGCCGAATGGCACAGCGCCTACTTCAAGCTCGAGGCATTCTTCACCACGCAGCAGACCCGCTTCCTCGCGACCGAGGGCATGGATCTCTACGGCGGGTGGAAGCGCCTCTACTCGGCGCGCGAGCCCGTCCTCGACAAGCCCGAGGCCGTCGCCGATGAAGCGGCGCACGAGCTCGACCGCGTCCAGGGGATGTTCGTCGCCGAGTGGCTGTTCTTCGAGGACGACGCCGCGGCCGGCGCCGAGCGCAAGGCCTACGAGCGGTACAATCTCCCGCTCGCCCACGTCAACGTGCGGGCAAAGCGGTTGAACAAGCTCGACAAGCACCAGGCCGCTTGGACGAGCTATTCGCACGGTTTCGACGCCGCCGTGCTCGACTACCTGCAGCGTCACTGGCCGCTGGACTACCGCACGTCCTAGTGCTGCTCGATGCGCGGCACCTGCTCCTCGGCGGGCTCGCCGGTTTCCGGGTCGATCCAGCCGGCGACGCCGATTTCCTCCTCGGCTTCGGCGACCGTTTCGCCGGGCTCCGGTTGCATCTCCGCGTTGTATTCCATGTCGTTGACCGCGTCGAGCAGCGTCGCGAAGGGCCCGAACAGCTCGCCCGTCTCCGCGTTCTGCCAGAAGAAGCCATCCGGCCGCTCGATCACGCGCTTCTCGTCAAAATCGGGCGGGGTTTCGGGTATGACCTGTTTCATGATGGACACAGTATATGCCGCCAGGCAGCCCGCTCTTGATCCAAATCAAGTGCCGGATGGGTGCTGCCGACACGGCGGCGGCCGATCAGGCGGGACGCTCCGCCGAGTGCCTGCGATAGATCATCCGCGCGCCCAGCCATGCGACGAGATCCGGTATTCCGGAGGGTATCGATTCGTGGGCCCCCACTACGAGCGCCCCGCCCGGCCGCAGCCGGCCGACGATCCGCGCCATCAGAGCTTCCTGGAGCACGGGCGCGTAATAGGTGAGGACGACGTTGCGGCACAGGATGAGATCGAACGGCCCATCGGGCATCGCCTCGCGCAGGTCCTGCTGCACGAAGTCCACCGCCCGAAACCGGTCGCGGATGCACCACGTTCCGTTCCGCTCCTCGAAGCCTTGCGCGCGCAGATCCCCGGGAAGCTCCTTGAGGCTGCTGCGCGCGTAGCAGCCCGCGCGGGCGCGCGCGAGCACGCCGGCGTCGCTGTCCGTCGCGACGACGCGAAGTCCGGTCCCGGGGAACCGCGGCTGCAGCCGCACCGCCCAGATCAAGGCGAGCGTGTAGGGTTCTTCGCCCGACGCGCAGCCCGCGCTCCAGGCCTCGATTGCCCCGCGTGACGCTGCCGTTTCCGCCAGCGCGGGAAGGACTTCCTGCTCGAGGGCATCGAAGACCTCGCGGTCCCGGAAGAACCGGGAAACCGGTATTCCGCACAGCGCGTCGAGCTCGCGCCATTCTTCCGGGCGGGCAGCCAGGTGGCGCCGGTAGGCGTCGAGGTCCGCAAGACCCAGCGATTTCAGCCGCTGGGCCAGCCGCTTGCAGACCAGGCGCCGGACTTTGCGGTAGCCGCTCCACCGGCGCTCCAGCTGCGGGAGCGCCCACTGGAGTAAGGCTGCGCAATCGCGGTCCTGCACGATGCTAAAGAAACTCGGGCACCGAGGGCGGCGGCACTTCCGGTAGGGGCGGCGGCATCTCCGGCACCGCCTGAGGTTGCGCCTCGGGAAGCGGCGGCGGAATCTCGACCGGCGTCTGCGGTTCCAGCTCCGGGGCCGGCACCGGGATCTCAGGCGCGGGGCGCGGCAACGCGCTGCCGCGGGTTGCGGTCGAGCGGGTTGTCCCGGGATCGTCGCGGTCGACGGCCATGGTGGCGCCGCCTTCGGATCACTCCATCGGCGGGGCGCGAGTTTCCTCGGGCAGCCGCGCGATCATGCAATCGGTGGTAAGGATCAGCCCGGCGATCGACGCGGCGTTCTGCAGCGCCGAGCGGGTGACCTTGCAGGGATCGAGTATGCCCATCCGCACCAGGTCCCCGTACTCGCCGGTCAGCGCATTGTAGCCGTAGTGGCCGTCGCCCTCGAGCACGCGGGCAAGCACCACTGAGGGCTCCTCGCCGGCGTTGGCCACGATCTGCCGCAGCGGTTCCTCGAGCGCGCGCATCACGATGCGCACCCCGGCGTCCTGGTCCGTGTTGGCGCCGTGCAGCTCCTTCTGTACCCGGGCACGCGCGCGGAGCAGCGCGATCCCGCCCCCGGCAAGAACGCCCTCCTCGACGGCGGCATGCGTGGCGTGGAGCGCGTCTTCCGTCCGGGTCTTCCGCTCCTTCATTTCCGTTTCGGTCGCCGCGCCGACCTTGACGACCGCGACCCCCCCGGCGAGCTTGGCCGCGCGCTCCTGGAGCTTTTCCTTGTCGTAGTCGCTGGTCGAGTCCTTGATCTGCTGGCGGATGTCGGCGACACGCGCCTTGATCTTCTGGGGATCGCCGACGCCGCCGATGATCGTCGTGTTGTCCTTGTCGATCTCCACGCGCTTCGCCCGCCCAAGGTCCGCCAGCGCGGCCTTTTCCAGGGTGAGCCCGGCTTCCTCGGAGATGACCTTCCCGCCGGTCAGCACCGCGATGTCCTCGAGCATGGCCTTGCGGCGGTCGCCGAAGCCCGGCGCCTTGACCGCGCAGCTCTTGATCACGCCGCGCAGCGCGTTCACGACGAAGGTCGCGAGCGCCTCGCCCTCCACCTCCTCGGCGATCACGAGCAGCGGCTTGCCGGCCTGCGCGACCTGCTCCAGCAGCGGCAGCACATCGCGAATCTGGGAGATCTTGCGGTCGCAGATCAGGACGTGCGCGTCCTCGAGCACGGCCCGCTGCTTCTCGGGCGTATTGATGAAATAGGGGGAGAGGAACCCGCGGTCGAACTGCATGCCCTCGAGGACTTCCAGCTCGCTCTGCAGGCCCGAGCCGTCCTCGACCGTGATCACGCCCTCTTTGCCGACTTTCTCCATCGCGTTCGCGACGATTTCCCCGATGCCCTTATCGTTGTTCGCCGAGATGGCTGCGACCTGGGAGATCTCGGTGCGCGTCGCGCACGGCTTCGCCTGGCGCTTGAGCTCGGCCACCAGCGCGTCCACCGCGAGGTCGATGCCGCGCTTGAGATCCATGGGGTTCATGCCGGCCGCGACGTATTTCATGCCCTCCATGACGATCCCCTGCGCGAGCACCATCGCCGTCGTCGTTCCGTCCCCCGCCACGTCGGAGGTCTTCGTCGCGACTTCCCGCACCATCTGCGCGCCCATGTTCTCGAAGGGATCCTCCAGCTCGATTTCCTTCGCCACCACCACGCCGGAATTGATGATCGAAGGCGCACCGTAGGACTTCTCCAGAACCACGGTGCGCGCCTTGGGGCCGAGGGTTACGCGGACGGCGTTCGCGAGCGTCGCCATCCCGGCGAGGATCTTGTCGTGCGCGTCCTTGTGGAAAAGGATCTGCTTGGCGGTCATGTAACGCTCCGAAGTCGGGCGGGAACGATTCCATTCTCGGCGAGGTCGACCTGCAACCGGGATACCGTCAGGCGCCCGTAATCTCTGGCGAGCTCCTTGACCCGTATCGCCGGCTTGAGCGCGCTGCGCACGGCGTCGCGCAGGAACCCCAGCATGTGCGCGTCGGCAACCAGCACAACCGATCCTGATGACCAGTTCCGGGCGAGCGCCGCCGCCTTCCGGGCGATCTCCACCGAGAACCGCCGCTCCAGCTCGACGCGATGCCGCTCCCGCTGCGCGACCATGGGATGCATCGGCCCGGCCTGGCGGTTGGTGTTGGTCTCGGTCCGCACCCGGCCCGTCACGCTGCGCCCGCGGGCTTTCAGGCTCAAGTTGCTCAGGGTGCCGCGCTCGGCCAGCCGGAACGGCGCGCGCGGCGCCTCATTCTCCTGCAGCAGGAAGATGCGCGCCCGCCGAGCGTCTGCGACCACGACGCAGATGTTGTCCATCGATCGCTACCCGCGGGTGGTGGTTTCCCGCGCTTGCTCGCGCGAGATGACTTTGGCGAGCTCGCTGATCTCCTCGGCCAGCACTTCCAGCATGTCGTCGATGGAGACGATCCCGATCAGCTCACCGGACTTGCCGACGATGGGAAGCCGCCGCACGCCCTTGTAGCGCATGATCTGCATCGTCTCCAGGACACCCTCGTTCTCGCGCGCGGTGACGAGGTCCTGGACCATGATGTCGCCGACCGTAATGGTCTTCGGATCGAGCCCGGTGGCCATGACTTCGACCACGGCGTCGCGGTCGGTCACGATACCCACCGGCACGCGCTTGCCGCCGTTCATGGAATCCACTACCACCAAAGTTCCGACGTGGTGCTGGCGCATCAATTCCGCCGCCGCCGCCACCGTCGTATCGCGCGTCGTGATCACCGTGTTGCGGGTGCAGATTTCGCCGATTGTCAT
>DATBMB010000222.1:0-11645 GCA_036555035.1 Burkholderiales bacterium
CTTCACCGGCTGCTCGAGATACCCGAGGCCGTGCGGGGCGAGCGCGTGGATCGCGCGGATCGTCTCCGAGACGGTCCAGCCCTCGTTGGGGTCTACGCCGATCACCACGTCGTCGCCGACGGCCTTGCGCACCGCGATGAAATTCCGGACGTCCCGCTCGATGCCGCCTTTGCCGCCGGCCTTCAGGCACAGCACGCGGATGCCAAACTCCCGCAGCGCGCGCTCGGCATCCGCCACCATCCTGCCGGGGTCATCGGCCATGCTGACCGACCACTCGAGCGGGATGCGCGCCTGGGCGAGTCCGCCGAGGAGCCGGTACACGGGCAGCTTCAGCGCCTTGCCGATGGCGTCGTGCAGCGCGTGATCGAGCGCCGCGCGCGCGTTCATGTTGGCGGGCCGCGCGCGGTCGAACATGGAAAGAACCGACTCGGTGTCAAGCAGCTCCTTGCCGATGAGGCGCGGGCCGTAGGCGTCCATGATCGCGCCGACGACGCTGTGCACGGTGTCGGGCATGAAATGGCCGGGACTGATCGGCCGGATCTGCCCGTAGCCGGTCACCCCGTCCGCGTGGATCGCGACCAGCACCGGCTTGCCGAGCACGGCGCCGGCCGGGCCGGTGTCGTAGCCTCCGCTCGAGATCTCGCGCTGCAGGCGCACCGGCAGATCGGTGATCCGAATCTCGATGCGATCGATGGCCAGATGTCCCCCTTGCGCGGCGCCGAACGAAAAACGGCGCCGCTGGAACGGCGCCGTTGCCCGGACACTGCCGGGCCGCTATTTTTTCCCGGCGCAGATGTCGCCGCTGCGCGTGGTGGCGTAATGCAGGTGGTTGAACCCGGGCACGTTGAACGTCGTGTCGTCGTTGCGGAAGATGTAGGGGTGCTCGCCCGATTCCTGGTACTTCGAGAGCAGGGTCCTCGGCTCCATGCCGGGCCGGTGCTCGCGCCGCAGGAACCCGTCGATCAGGCGCTTCGCCGCGGCGATGGCGTCGTTCATCGAGTCGTATTCGCCGACGCGGCGCACCCGGGTCTCGGGATCATTATGCCCGCTCAATCCTTCCACGAAGAAAGTCATGGACCCTCCATACGGTCCGCCGGTCGCGCACCCCGCTGGCGATGAACAAGTATACAACGCCGGAACGGGTTCCCGCCGGATGAGCGGCAGCGCAACTGTCCGTCTCGATCCGGCGGAGTTAAACCGGCGCGAAGCGTCCGGCTTTAACGGTTGGTAGGCGGTGGGGGATTCGAACCCCCGACCAACGGATTAAAAGTCCGCTGCTCTACCGACTGAGCTAACCGCCCCGCGAAAAGCCGCGCATTCTACCCGCGCGGCGCGTCCTCGTCACGCGTCCCGAGTGATGCGCCAGTACTGGTATTTCATCGTCCCGGCGGCGCCGATGACGATGGCGAGGAAGGTCAGGATGGAGCCGATCGCAAGGGTGGAGATCCCGGTGATCGCCTGGCCGAAGGTGCAGCCCATCGAGAGCACGCCGCCGATGCCCATCAGCGCTGCGCCCACCGCGTGGTTGGCGAAGTCCGACCACGACGCGAACCACTCCCAGCGGAATTGGCCCGAGAAGACCGCCCACAGCGAGGAGCCGAGGACGACGCCGGCGAGCGCCGCCACGCCGAAGTTGACGAGCGAGAAGTTCAGCGGATCGAAGAGGTAGCGCAGTGTGTCGCCCATCGGCGCAACGAAGGTGTAGGACTGGACCTGAACCCGGCTCGGCACGACCGTCGCCATCTCGGCGTACTCGCGCCACTCGCGCCCGATCGAGCCCCCGGTCAACCACCAGCCGAAGACGATGGCGAGCCCCACCACCGCGCCCCCCAGGATGTGATCGCGCTCGTTGCGGAAGTCCGCCGACCGGAAGCAGAAGATCACCATGCCCGCCGCGACCAGCGCCGCCACGGCAAAGTTCAGCCCCTGCGAGCGCCCCATGCCGAACATGCCCGCGAGCACGGTGCCGAGCTCCTGGTTTGCCACGCCGTAGTTCTGCAGGTTGACTGTCGTGGCCGCGACCCACGGCAGGAACGCTTTCTCGTAGAGCGGCGTCCACAGCATCAGGTACGCGCAGGTCGCGAAGATCACGACCACCACGAGCGATTTCAGGTTGCCGCCGCCGATGCGCACCAGGGTCCGGTTGCCGCAGCCGCTCGCGAGCGTCATGCCGACGCCGAACATGAGGCCGCCGAGCAGGTAGCGGATCCACGCGAAGTTCGCCGTGCGATAGGGCGGAAAGGTCTCGCCCGAGAGGCTGGCGATGCCCGCCGCCTCCAGCGCAATGACGCCGGTCAACGCGACGGCCATCGAGAACACCCACGCGCGCATGCGCCCGGTGTCGCCGATGTTCACCCAGTCGGAGACCGCGCCCATCGCGCAGAAATTGGTCTTGCTGGTGACCGCGCCGATGACGAGGGCGACGGCAAATACCGCCGCCAGCACCTGGACATGGATCGTGATCTCCATGTCGCTAGTCTAAGCCTTTCAGCGATAGCGGGTGGGGTCGGGAACGCCCGCCGCCTCGAACCCGGCGCGCCGCAGCCGGCACGCGTCGCAGCGCCCGCAGGCTCGCCCGTCTTCCGCCGCCTGGTAGCAGGACACGGTGAGCCCGTAATCCACGCCGAGCGCGATGCCGCGGCGGATGATCTCCGCCTTGGCGAGGTCGATGATCGGCGTATGAAGCGTGAGCCGCGCCCCCTCCACCGCGGCCCGGGTGGCGAGGTTGGCGAGCGACTCGAAGGCGCGCATGTACTCGGGCCGGCAGTCCGGGTAACCCGAGTAATCGACTGCGTTGGCCCCGAAGTAGATGTCACGCGCCTCGAGGACTTCGGCCCAGGCGAGCGCCAGCGCGAGCAGGATGGTGTTGCGCGCCGGAACGTAGGTGACCGGGATGCCGTGCGTCGGCGACTCCGGAACCGCGATGCTCTTGTCGGTCAGCGCCGAGCCGCCGAAGGCCGCAAGGTCGATGGAGAGCATCTTGTGGCTTGCCGCGCCCAGCGCCCGCGCGACGCGCGCAGCGGCAGTGAGCTCGGCGCGGTGGCGCTGGCCGTAGTCCACCGTGAGGCAATGGCAGGCGAGCCCTTCGGAGCGCGCGATCGCAGCCGTGGTGGCGGAATCGAGTCCGCCGGAGAGCAGTACGACTGCCTTTTTCGCCACTCGTTACTTAGAGTCCCTAACACAATGAAACGCGCGATGCGCTGGCACGATTTTGGCTCAGGGCGCGAAGCGAGCCGCAGTCAATATGTCGATATTGATAAGGGGAGCGACAAAGCCATGGGCCAAAATTCGTGCCAGCCCCCGAGAATCCACTGGATGTCCTGATGCCTGCGCCGGGGTTGCGGCGAGAATCGACGCTGACATTGTCGGACGGCTTGGCCATATACGACATATGCCCTGCGCCGCCCTTCGCGTCATCACCGATTCTGGCTCGCAACGCACGCGTGTTTCATTGTGTTAGGGACTCTTAAGGGTCGCGAGCCTGCGCCGTGCCTTCTCCGCGGCATCGCTCGCGGGATAGCGCGCGACGAGCTTGTCGAGCGTCCGGCGGGCGCCGGACGCGTCGCCGAGCCCGACCTGTGAGCTCGCGACGTTGAGCAGCGCGTCCGGTACCGAGGCGCTGTTGGGATAGCCGGAAATCAGCCGCTGCTGGCTCGCGATCGCGTTCTTGTAATCGCGCAGGTTGTAGTAGGAGTCGCCGATCCAGTACTGGGCGCGGTGCGCGAGCGGGCTCTTCGGGTACTGGGCGATGAAATTGCGGAATCCCGCGATCGCGCCCGGGTAGTTGCCGGCCTTGTGCTGGGCGAGCGCCGCTTCGTAGGCGCGTTGCTCACGGTCCGAGGCCGCGACGGCCGGGGCGCCCGCGGCAGCCGCTGCGGGGGCCGTCGCCGCGGTCGCTGCCGGGAATCCGGCGGCAGGCTGTGCGGCCGCGGGAGCCGGGCCCTCCGCGGCTGACTGCTCCACGCGCTTCATGCGCGTGTCGAGGTCCACGTACATGTCGCGCTGGCGCTTCGCGGTCATCTGGATGTCGTTGCCGACCACCTCGATCTGGCCGCGCAGCTGCGTCACCTCCTGGCGCAGGCGCTCGAGCTGTTGCGCGAGATCGAGCGCCGGATTGGCGGCCGCCAGTCCCTTCAGCGACTCATCCATCCGCGCAAGGCGCGCGGAGAGATCCTCGTTCTGCAGCCGCAGCGCCTCGAGGCGCTTGCCCTGCTCGGCGAGCTGCTTGCGGACGTCATCGCCGCCGAAGAGCTGCGCATGACCGGACGGGCCACTCATCGCCGCAGCGAACGCGGCGGTTAGAATCGCGGACCTTGTCCAATCACGAGTCACGAGCCACCCCTCACGACTCATTCGCCCTGGTAGACGATGTCGCCCCGCCGGTTCTCGGCCCATGAAGGCTCGTCGTGGCCGGTGGCCTTGGGCTTCTCCTCGCCGAAGCTCACCGACTCGATCTGGTCCGGCCGGGCGCCGAGGAGCTGCATCATCTGCTTCACGGATTCCGAGCGGCGCTGGCCGAGCGCGATGTTGTACTCGCGGCTGCCGCGCTCGTCGGCATGGCCCTCGATGCGCATTTTCGCGCCGGGGTTCTGCTGCAGGTAGCGGGCATGCGCCGTCACCAGCGGCCGGAACTCGTCCTTGATCAGGTTCGAGTCGAAATCGAAGTAGACGCTGCGCCGGGACAGGATGTTGCCCGGGTCCTTCAACGCGGCGGCGCCCAGCGGCTTGTCCACGAGCGGCTTCGCGCCGGTATCGGGCGTGGGCTTGGCCACCGCGGCCGGGGGCGGCCCGCCGGGCTTGGCGCGGTCCTCGACCGCGGCGCCGGCCTGCTCGCTCGGGGTGCTCGCGCAGCCGCCCAGCGCCACCAGCATGAGAACCATCGTTACTGTCAGCAGTGTCTTCATGGCATCGCTCCTTGTGTGGTTGCTCACTTCGGGAAGGGGCCCCATGCGGGCTCGCGCACGTCGCTCCCCTCCTCGCTCAGTCGCTGCTTCACCCGGCCGTCGCTCGAGACCGCGGAGAGAACGCCCCGTCCCCGCACCTCGGTCGCATACAGGATCATCCGCCCGTTCGGCGCGAAGCTCGGCGACTCGTCGATCGAGCCGTCGGTCAGCACCTGCACCTGCCGCGTCGTCATATCCTGCACCGCGACGTTGAAGCGCCCGCCGTTTCTCTGTATGAACGTGAAGCTCTTGCCGTCGGGGCTGAAGCGCGGGCTCACGTTGTAGCTGCCCTCGAAGGTCAGCCGGCGCGGCTCACCGCCCGCGACCTGCATGCCGTAGATCTGGGGGCTGCCGCCGCGATCGGACGTGAAAAGCATGAGCTCCCCGTCGGGCGAGAAATTCGGCTCGGTGTCGATGGCGGAGCTGAAGGTCATGCGCCGCGGCTCTCCCTTGCCGTCGGGATTGATGAAATAGATCTGCGAGCCGCCGTCCTTCGAAAGCACGACGGCGAGCCTCCGGCCGTCCGGCGACCAGGCGGGGGCGCTGTTGCTGCCCCAGTAGTTCGCGACGGCCTGGAACTGCCCGGTCGTCAGGGACTGCACGTAGACGACCGGCTTCTTGCGCTCGAGGGACACGTAGGCAAGCCGCGTGCCGTCGGGCGACCACGACGGCGAGAGGATCGGCTCGTCCGACCAGCGCACGGTCTGCGCCCCATGACCGTCGGCGTCCGCGACCTGCAGCTCGTAGCGCTTGCCCTTCTTCACGATGTAGGCGATGCGGGTGCTGAAAACGCCCTTGGCGCCGGTCAGCGTCTCGTAGATGACGTCGGCGATCCGGTGCGCGGTGAGCCGCAGCTGGGCGGCGCTCGCGGCGTAGGCAAAGCCGGCGAGCTGCGTCTGCCTGGCGACATCCATGAGCCTGAAGCGCACGTCGTAGCGGCCGTCGGGGAGCTGCGATACGGATCCGATCACCACGGCGTCGGCGGCCCGCGCGCGCCAGATCGAGTAATTGAGATCCTGCGGCTCGTGCGGCAGGGGGTTCAGGCCCCCGGAGTCGACCATCCGGAAGAGCCCGCTGCGGGCGAGGTCGGCGGCGATGACAGGGGTGACCGGCTGAGCGAGCCCGCCCTCGGCGCGAAACGGCACGACGGCGATCGGATACTGCGTCGCGCCGGTGCCGATTATCTCGATGGTGAGGGCGGCATGCGCGGAGGGAAGCGGCGCAAGCGGGATCAGGATGGCGACAGCGCACGCGAGGCGGTGCAGCCAGCTCGTCTTCATCGGGCGAATTATAGCCGTTGGCATGGCCGGACGCCCCCGCGACGTGTCGTCGAGAAACGACAGGCGCGGACCGCCCCGCTTATTCTTTGGGCCGGAATTTCAGCTTGAGTTCCCGGAACTCGCGCATGAGGCCCGATTCCGCCGGCGGCAGCGGCAGGGGCACTGCCTTGCGGATGGCGCGCTCGACCGCACTGTCCCATAGCGCCTGGCCGCTCGACCTGCGGAGCTTCACGTCGAGCACCTCGCCCCCCGGTATCACCACCACGTCGAACTCCACCTCGGGGTTGCCCTTGAGGCCGGACGGCTCGATGATGAGGGGCCGGATCTTGTCGGCGATGCGGCGCTTGTACTCGTCCACGAGCCGCGCCTGCGCTTCGGCCTGGGCGATTCTCTTCAGCGCCTCGTCCTGCTCGCGCGCGATCTGCTCCTCCCTCTCCCGCTCCTGCTGCGCCTTGAGCTTCGCCACCTGCGCCTGCTCCTCGCGCTTCTTCTTCTCGGCGAGCGCCTGCTCCTCGAGCTTCTTTTTCTTCTCGGCGAGCGCCTGCTCCTCGCGCTTCTTCTTCTCCGCAGCCTCCAGCTCCTTCGCCTTGCGCTCCTTCTCCTTCTTCTCCCGCAGCGCGATTTCCGCCTTCAGGTCGGGCTTGGGGGCGGGCTTGGGCTCGATCTTGGGCGGCTGCTTCGGCTGCGCCTTGGGCTCCGGCTTCGGCTCGACCCTGGGCGGCGGCGGGGGCGCAACCTTCGGCGCGGGCAGCTCGCTCCACAACTCGGCCATCATCGGGGGCGCTTCGCGCTTCTGCCATGCAACCCCGAACACGAGCAGCGCGAAGAACAGCGCGTGCATCACCAGCGCGAGCGCGCCGGAGAGCGCCTTCGCGTTCGAGGTTTCGATGGCGTCGGCCGTCATGGCGCCCGCGGCTTCGCCAGCAGCCCCACCCGGCGCACCTGGTTCTGCTGCAGCATGTCCATGACTTCCAGCACCGACTCGTAGCGCACGTCCTTGTCCGCCGAGATCACCACCGCCTGCTCGGGGTTCTTCTTCTGCTTCTGGCGGATCTCCGCGAGCAGCTGGTTGCGTGTGACCCTGCGCTCCTGCATCGAGCGCGCGCGGTCGCGCAGCCAGAGCGACCCATCGGTGCGGATGGAGACCTCCATGGGCTGCGCCGGGGGCTCGGAGGTCTTGCCCACCGTCGGCAGCTCGATCTGCCCCGGATTGATGAGCGGCGCGGTGACCATGAAGATCACCAGCAGCACCAGCATCACGTCGATGTAGGGCACGACGTTGATCTGGTTCATCAGGCGCCGGCCGCTGCGTTTTTCGATGAGCATAGTGTCACTCCCACCACCCCGCCTGCTGCGCAGGCACCCCTCCTCTGGCAGGAGGGGAGCCCACTCAGTGGGCCTGGCGCTGCAGGATGTTTGAGAACTCCTCCATGAAGGAATCGCAGCGCGTGGCAAGCCGGTTGATATCCCCGGCGAAGCGGTTGTAGGCGATCACCGCGGGAATCGCGGCGAAGAGTCCCATGGCGGTGGCGATCAGCGCCTCGGCGATCCCCGGCGCCACCGCGGCAAGCGTTGCCTGGGCGACGTTGGCGAGGCCGCGGAACGAATTCATGATTCCCCAGACCGTGCCGAACAGCCCGATGTAGGGGCTTACCGAGCCGACCGTGGCGAGGAACGGCAGCGAGTACTCGAGCCCTTCCATTTCGCGCTGGTAGGTCGCGCGCATTGCCCGCCGCACGCCGTCCATCACGTTGCCGACGTCCATGCCCGGCTTGCGCAGCTTGATGAACTCGCGGAAGCCCGATTCGAAGATGCGCTCGAGGCCGCCGACGGGACGCCGTTTCTCGATCGCACGCTGGTAGAGGTCGTTGAGGGCGGCGCCGCCCCAGAACGACCTCTCGAATTCCTCGGCGAGCCGGGCGGCGCGCCGCAATGAGAAGAGCTTCAGGAAGATGTAGTACCAGGAGAGCAGCGACGCCAGCACCAGGATCGCCATGACGGCCTGCACCAGCACGCTCGCCCCGGTTACGAGCGAGAGCACCGACATGTCGTGGGTTACCGCGGGATTCATGCGCCGTTTCCTATTCTCGCGACGACGGTCTCCGGTATTCTAACGGGCCTGAAAGTGGCCGGGTTGACGCAGCCGATGCGCACGCTCGCCGCGGCGAGCGGCTTGCCCGCACGCGCGACCGTCTGCTTCAATACGATTTGTGCCGCGCCGAGGGTCTCGAGTTCCACCGTCACGGCGAGCTCGTCGTTGAAGGCCGCGGGCCTGAGGTACTCGATCGCAATCGAGCTCACCACGAACACCACCCCGTGCTCGCGCGCCAGCGCCGTCTGCTCGAAGCCGAGCGCGCGCAGCCACTCGGTGCGCGCGCGCTCCATGAACTTGAGGTAATTCGCGTAGTAGACCACGCCGCCGAGGTCGGTGTCCTCGTAATAGACGCGGACCGGCCACGTGAAGCTGCGGGCTAATTTCACTCTTTGGGCTGTTCCCAAAGGTCGGGGGTGCCGGAGCGGGCGGGCTGGGCAAGGCCGAAGTGGCGGTAGGCGGTGACGGTCGCCATGCGGCCGCGAAGCGTCCGTTGCAGGTAGCCCTGCTGGATGAGGTAGGGCTCCAGCACGTCTTCGATCGTGTCGCGCTCCTCGCCGATCGCCGCGGCCAGATTCTCGATGCCGACGGGGCCGCCAGCGAACTTCTCGATCACGGCGAGGAGGAGCTTGCGGTCCATGACGTCGAGCCCGATCGCGTCCACGTCGAGCAATTTCAGCGCGGCGTCCGCCACCTCGCGCGTCACCCTGCCCTTTGCCTTCACCTCGGCAAAGTCGCGCACGCGCCGCAGCAGGCGGTTGGCGACGCGCGGGGTTCCGCGCGAGCGGCCGGCAATCTCGTGCGCGCCCTCGGCGGCCACCTCGACGCCGAGCAGCTGCGCCGAGCGCTGCACGATGCGCTTCAGCTCCTCGAGCGTGTAGAACTCGAGCCGCGCGACGATGCCGAAGCGGTCGCGCAGCGGGTTGGTGAGCATGCCCGCGCGCGTGGTCGCGCCCACCAGCGTGAAGGGCGGGAGATCGAGCTTGACCGAGCGGGCGGCGGGGCCCTCGCCGATCATGATGTCGATCTGGTAGTCCTCGAGCGCGGGATAGAGGATCTCCTCCACCACCGGCGGCAGGCGGTGGATCTCGTCGATAAAGAGGACGTCGTTCGGCTCGAGGTTGGTCAAGATCGCGGCAAGGTCGCCCGGGCGCTCGAGCACCGGTCCCGAGGTGTGGCGGAGATTGACGCCGATCTCGCGCGCGATGATGTGCGCAAGCGTGGTCTTGCCGAGCCCCGGCGGGCCGAAGAGCAGCACGTGATCGAGCGCTTCCTTGCGCCGGCGCGCCGCCTCGATGAAGACGGAGAGCTGGCCGCGGATCTTCTCCTGCCCGATGTACTCCTCGAGCAGCTTCGGCCGGAGCGTGCGCTCGAGCGCCTCTTCCTGGGGCGAGGCCGGGGCGGTGGCGATCAGGCGGTCGGTTTCGATCATGTCACTGTTTCGAGAGCAGCTTCAGCGCCTGCCGGATGCCGTCGGCGACCGCCAGCCCGGCGGGCAGTTGCTTCAACGCCCACCCGGCCTCGCGTTCATTATAGCCAAGCGCCAGCAGCGCATTGGAAATATCGCCCGCCTGTCCGTCGCCCTTTGCGGCGGCGGAAGTGACCGCGACGGCGTCGAGCTTGTCGCGCAGCTCGAGCAGGAGGCGCTCCGCGGTCTTCTTGCCGATGCCGGGTATCTTCGTCAACCGGCCGCCGTCCTGCGCACTCACGGCCTCGTGCAGGTCCGCCACGGAAAGACCGGAGAGCACGGAGAGCGCGGTGCGCGCGCCGATGCCGGAAATCCGGAGCAGCTGCCGGAATGCGCGCCGCTCGGGCTCAGTGGCAAATCCGTAGAGCTGGTGCGCGTCCTCGCGCACGACCAGGTGGGTGAACAGGGAAACCTCGGCACCGGTCGCGGGGAGCTGATAGAAGGTGCTCATCGGGACATCGAGCTCGTAGCCCACGCCGTGCACGTCCACGACGATCTGGGGCGGGTGCTTCTCGACGAGCTTGCCGTGGATGCGCCCGATCATGGATACCCCCAAATTCTCAGACCAGGCGGCCGCGTTTCATGCGATAGCCGGCGGTCGCGAGGCGCCCGAGCCCCTGGCCGCCGTGCGCGTGGCAGATCGCGCAGGCAAGCGCGTCGGCGGCGTCCGGGCTGGGATCGGCCCGCAGGTGCAACAGCCGCCGCACCATGTCCTGCACCTGCCGCTTCTGCGCGTGGCCATTGCCCACGACGGCCTGCTTCACCTGCAGGGCAGTGTACTCCGCCACCGGCAGGTCGTGCAGCACGGCGGCGCAGATCGCGGTGCCGCGCGCCTGCCCGAGCAGCAGCGTCGAGCCGGGATTGACGTTGACGAAGACCTTCTCGATCGTGACCTGCGCCGGCTGGTGCTCGGTGATGATGCCGGCCAGGCCTTCGAGTATGACCTTCAGGCGCCTGTCGAGCCCGCCGTTGGGCGTCCGGATGCGCCCGCTCGTGACATAGGTGAGCGTGCTGCCGTTCTTGTCGATGACCCCGAAGCCGGTCACGCGCAGTCCGGGATCGATGCCCAGGATCCGAATCGTCAGTTCTCCAGGACCGCCGTCGTATAGACCTCTTGCACGTCGTCGATGCCCTCGAGCGCGTCGATCAACTTCTGCATGCGCGCCGCCTCGTCGCCTTTCATCGCGTTCTCGGCCGTCGGCTTGAAGGTCACCTCGGCGAGCGCCGCCTTGAAACCCTTCTTCTCCAGCGCAGTCCTGACGGCGACGAAATCATTGGGCGCAGTCACCACCTCGATGCTGCCGTCGTCGTTGGTGATCACGTCTTCCGCGCCGGCCTCGATTGCCGCCTCCATGAGCGCGTCCTCGTTCGTGCCGGGGGGAAACATGAGCTGCCCGCAATGCTTGAACAGGAACGCGACGGAACCCGCCCCGCCCAGGTTCCCGCCGTGCTTGGTAAACGTGGAGCGCACGTCCGCGACGGTGCGCGTCTTGTTGTCCGTCATGCAATCCACAATGATTGCCGCGCCGCCGGCCCCGTAGCCCTCGTAGCGGATTTCCTCGTATTGCGCGCCCTCAAGGCCGCCGCTGCCGCGCTTGATCGCGCGCTCGACGTTGTCCTTGGGCATGTTGTTGGCGTAGGCCTTGTCCACCGCCAGCCGCAGTCGGGGGTTGGTGTCCGGATCGCCGCCGCCCAGCCGCGCGGCGACGGTGATTTCCTTGATCAACCGGGTGAAGATCTTGCCGCGTTTCGCGTCCTGCCGGTTCTTGCGATGCTGGACGTTCGCCCACTTGCTGTGACCTGCCATCTGCGGCCCCTGCCTGCTGCATTACTCGCTAAAATATGGAAAATTTTATCACGCG
>DATBMB010000173.1:0-5928 GCA_036555035.1 Burkholderiales bacterium
CGACGACACCGGCGAGTACTGCGCCTCGCGCGAGGATCTGGTGGACGCGGTCGCGGTCGCCGAGAAAATCGGCATCGACATCGACGTCGTCAATTTCTCGGCCGAGTACAAGGAGAAGGTATTCAGCCAGTTCCTGCGCGAGTACCAGGCCGGGCGCACGCCCAACCCGGACGTGCTGTGCAACGCGGAAATCAAGTTCCGCGCGTTCCTCGACCACGCCGTGGGCCTGGGCGCCGACTGGATCGCCACCGGGCACTACGCGCAGGTGCGGGAGATCGAAGGGCGCCACCAGCTGCTCAAGGCCGAGGACGGCACCAAGGACCAGAGCTACTTTCTCTACCGCCTCGACCAGGCGCAGCTCGCGCGCACGCTCTTCCCGCTCGGGGAGCTCTACAAGCGCGACGTGCGCGAGATCGCGCGCCGAGCGGGCCTCGCCGTCCACGACAAGAAGGACTCGACCGGGATCTGCTTCATCGGGGAGCGCCCGTTCCGCGAGTTCCTGAACCGCTACCTGCCGGACAACCCGGGCGACATCCGCACGCCCGAGGGCAAGCTTCTCGGCCGGCACAACGGTCTCATGTTCTACACCATCGGCCAGCGCCAGGGGCTGGGCATCGGCGGCAGCCGGGACGGCGCAGGCGAGCCGTGGTACGTCGCTGCGAAGGACATGCGCGGCAACCGCTTGATCGTCGTGCAGGGCCACGACCATCCCGCGCTCCTCGCCGACCGGCTGACGGCGCTCGATCTCAACTGGGTGAGCGGGGCGCCCCCCCATTGCAACTGGGTCTATACCGCGAAGACGCGCTACCGGCAGAAGGATGCCGCGTGCACCCTCGTCGCCGCCAGCGCTGAGCGCTGCGTGATCGAGTTTGCCGAGCCGCAATGGGCCGTCACGCCCGGCCAGTCCGTGGTGCTCTACGAGAGCCGGGTATGCCTGGGCGGCGGCATTATCGAGTCTGGGGAACGCATGCGGGAGGATCTTGCCGTCAGCGCGGAATGTCCCCCGGGCGCGGTGGATGCGCGGGGCCCGGGATGAGCGCGGCGGTTGACGCTGAAGAAAGTCACGGAGTAGTCTGACGCGATCACGAAGAGGTCCGCGCTATGGGCGCAACCGAAAGATTCATCCTGTTCACCAAGCCCGGGTGAAGCAGCTGCCTCCGGGCGAAAGAGTTTCTTTCGCGGAAGAAAATCGACCACGACGTGATCGACGTGATGAACGATCCCGGCGGGCTGGACAGGCTGCTGGAACTGGGCGTGCGCAACACGCCGGTGGTCGCGAAAGGCAAGAACTACGTCTTCGGGCAGAACCTGGAGGACGTCGCCGAGTTCGTCGGGCTCCAGGGCACGGGGCACAAGCCGCTGCCGCCGGGTGAGCTCATCGGGAAGTGGATCAACGTGCTGCGCGCGACGCAGCGCTACCTGCGCCAGATGCCGGCCAGCCGCATGAACGAGCGCGTCGTCGAGAACCGCGACCGCTCGATCCGGATTCTCTCCCATCACGTGTTCCGCATCGGCGAGGCTTTCCTCGAGACCGCGATCGACGGCGTCGAATACTCGATCGCGCACGCGAACATTCCGCCCAGGGACGGCACCTTCCTGACCGGCGCCGAGATTGCCGGCTATGGGGAGGAAGTCATCTCCCGCCTGCAGCAGTGGTGGGGGGCCGAAAAGGACAAGACGCTTGCCTACAAGGTGAAGACCTATTACGGCGTGCAGCCCATGCACGTCGTGTTCGAGCGCTCGACCTGGCACTCCGCGCAGCATGCGCGGCAGCTGATCCACGTGCTCGAGCGCTTCGGCATCGAGCCCGACGGGCGTTTGACGCCCCCGGAGCTCGCCGGCCTGCCGCTTCCGGAGCGCTTGTTCGAGTAGCTTACGGGACCTGGATCTTCGCTGACTTGACGAGCTTCGCGTACTTCGCGAGGTCGTTCCTGATGACCTGCGCGAATTCCTCCGGCGTGTTGCCGACCAGCTCGTTGCCGCCCTGCGTCGCCAGCCGCTCGACGACGTCCGGCATCTTGAGCGCTTTCGCCACCTCGCGATAAAGCTGCTCGACGACCGGCTTCGGCGTACCCGCCGGGGCGACCACCGCCTGCCATTGGGTGAGCTCGAATCCTTTGAGGCCCAGCTCGTCCAGGGTCGGGACCTCGGGCAAGGCGGACGAGCGCCTCGAGGCGGTCACGCCGATCCCGCGCAGCCGCCCCGCGCGCAGGTGCGGCACGGCCGTGATCACGGTATCGAACATGTAATTCAGCTGCCCGCCGAGCAGCGCCGCGAGCGCGGCCGCGCTTCCCGTGTACGGCACGTGGACCGACTGGGTGCCCGTCATCAGGTTGAAGAGCTCTCCGGACAGGTGGTTGCCGCCCCCGATGCCGGTCGACCCATAGGTCATCTGCCCCGGCTTCGCCTTCAGCAGCGCGATGAACTCGCCCAGCGTCGCGACCGGAAGCGCCGCCGGCACGACGAGCACGTACATATAGGACGTGCCCTGGGTGATCGGCGCGAAATCCTTGACCGGGTCGTACGGGACCTTCCGGTACAACACCGGGTTGACTGCCATCGGGCCGCTGTTGCCCATCAGCAGCGTGTGGCCGTCGGGCGCCGCCTTGGCGACGAGATCGGTGCCGATGCCCCCGTTCGCGCCCGGTCGATTGTCCACGACGACGGCTTGGCCGAGCGCTTCCGTCAGCTTCTGGGCGATGGTGCGGCTGAAGATATCGCCGGCGCCCCCGGCGACGTAGGGACAGATGAAGCGGACCGGCCGATTCGGATAAGCCTGCCCCGGGCCCGTCGAAGCGACCCGCTCCGTTACCGGATTCTGAGCCGGCGCGCCGCCGGCCCACACTGCCGCCGCCAGGGCAACGGCAGCGGGAACTGCCATCCTCATCGCCCCTCCTCCAACTTGTGGCGCGAAGATAGCACAACGGTGGAACTTGGGCTAAACTTCCAGCCCCTTCCGCCCGGTACCTCGCGCTAATCTCTTGGGCAGCATGATCGCAGCGATGTTCCTGCCTTTCGTGACCGGCCGGTGCCCGCCATGCTGACTCCGGCAACCGCCGCGCGTCGCGCGATTCCTTCTCTCGACCGGCTGCTTCAGCTCGACGCAGTCACGGAGCTCGTCGCCCGCTACGGCCGGCCGCTGGTAACGGAAGCGGCTCGCGCCGAGCTCGCCGCCCTGCGCGCCGCCTTCGCCGATCGCCCCGGCGCCGCCGGCCCCGGATTCGACGAAGCGCGTTTCGTGCAGGCATGCGCCGCCCGGCTCACGCGCGAGACGCAGCCCTCGCTGCGGCCCGTCTTCAATCTGACGGGCACCGTGCTGCATACCAATCTGGGACGCGCGTTGATGCCCCAGGAGGCCGCGCAGGCGGTCGCGCGCGCGATGACGCGCCCGCTCAACCTGGAGTTCGAGCTGGACGAGGGCGATCGCGGCGAGCGCGACCGCCACATCGAGCGCTGGCTCACGCGCCTGACGGGAGCGGAGGCCGCGCTGGTCGTCAACAACAACGCCGCGGCGGTCTATCTCACGCTCAACACCCTCGCACTGAAGCGGGAGGTGCCGGTGTCGCGCGGCGAGCTGATCGAGATCGGCGGCGCTTTCCGCATGCCCGACATCATGGCGCGAGCCGGCGTCAAGCTGGTCGAGATCGGCACCACCAACCGCACCCACCTCAGGGACTACGCCGGCGCGATCTCGCCGCGCACGGCGGCGCTGATGAAGGTGCACACGAGCAATTACGCGATTGAGGGATTCACCGCCGCGGTGCCGGAGGACAAGCTCGCCGAGCTCGCGCATCGGCACAAGCTTCCTCTCGTCACCGATCTCGGCAGCGGCATGCTGGTAAACCTCGAGGAGTACGGCCTGCCCCACGAGCCTACGCCGCGCGAAGCACTCGCGGCGGGCGCCGACATCGTCACGTTCAGCGGCGACAAGCTGCTCGGCGGCCCGCAGGCGGGCCTCATCGTCGGCCGCAAGGAGCTGATCGAGCGCATCCGGAAAAATCCGATGAAGCGCGCCTTGCGCGTCGACAAGATGACGCTCGCGGCGCTCGAGGCGGTGTTGCGCCTCTACGCCGATCCTGCGCGGCTGAAATCGGCGCTGCCGACGTTGAGATTCCTCACGCGCCCTGCCGCGGAGATCGAGGCGCAGGCGCAGCGGCTGCTGCCCGCGGTCGAATCCGCGCTAAGGGGCAAGGCCGGCGCGGAGGTCGTGCCGGTGAAGAGCCAGATCGGGAGCGGCTCGCTGCCCGTCGACCTCATCGCGAGCCACGGGATCGCGGTCGCCGCACCCGGCAAGCGGCGCAGCGCGCTCGCCGCGGAAATTGCCGCCGCGTTCCGCACGTTGCCGGTCCCCGTCATCGGGCGCGTGAAGGACGGCGCGTTCATCATGGATCTGCGCTGCCTCGAGCACGAGGACGAGTTCGCCGGGCAATTGAAGCACCTCGATCTCAAATGATCGTCGCGACTGCGGGACACATCGATCACGGCAAGACGCTGCTGGTGAAGACGCTGACCGGCGTCGACACCGACCGCCTGCCGGAGGAGAAGGCGCGCGGCATCTCGATCGATCTCGGCTTCGCCTACTGGCCGCTCGCGGACGGGGCCGTGATCGGCTTCGTGGACGTGCCGGGGCACGAGCGCTTCGTCCGCAACATGCTTGCCGGCGTTTGCGGCATCGATTTCGCGCTCCTGGTGGTCGCTGCCGACGACGGCGTGATGCCCCAGACCGTCGAGCACCTGCACATCCTCGATCTCCTCGATCTCCGCCGCGGCATCGCCGTCATCACCAAGATCGACCGCGTGCCGCCCGAGCGGGTCGAGAAAGTCCGATCGGAGGTCGCCGCGCTGCTTGCGCCGACCCGGCTCTCCGGCATCAACATCCTTCCCGTCTCGGCCGTCAGCGGCGCCGGCATCGAGGAACTGAAGCAAGCGCTCTCCGCGGCCGCCGGAGCGTTTGCCGCGCGCATGACCGAAGGGCAGCACTTCCGCTTCGCGACCGACCGCGCCTTCACCATCGCCGGCAGCGGAACGGTCGTCACGGGCACCGTGTTCAACGGGTCGGTCGCGGTCGGCGACCGGCTCGTCGTTTCGCCGAAGGGCGCTCCCGTGCGCGTGCGCGGCATCCAGCAGCGCGGACAGACCGCCGAGCGCGCACAGGCCGGGGAGCGCTGTGCGCTGAACCTCACCGGCGCCGATCTCGAGACGGTCGCGCGCGGCGACTGGGTGCTGGCGGAAGCGATCCACGCGCCGACGCAGCGGATGGATGTGCGCGTCACCCTCCTCGCTTCCGAAGCGCAGCCGCTCAAGCACTGGACGCCGCTTCACCTGCATCTCGCCACGGCCGACGTCACCGCGCGCATCTCGCTCCCGGGGGAGGCCGCGATCGCTCCCGGCGGCTCCGCCCTCGCGCAGCTCGCGCTCGCCAAGCCGGTCGGCGCGCTGAACGGCGATCGCTTCATCCTGCGCGACCAGTCCGCGCGCCGCACGCTGGGCGGGGGCATCGTGCTCGATCCGCACGCGCGCGCCGCGCGCCGCGCCTCCCCGGCCCGGCAGGCGGAGCTCGCCGCGCTCGAGCGCGGGTCCCCCGAAGCGGCGCTCGCCGAGCTGCTCAAGGACGAAACGCGGGGCGTGGACCTCAGGCGCTTCGAGCGCACCTTCAATCTCAAGCCGGAGCGCCTTACCGCGCTCTATGCGGCGGCGGACGTGGCCGTGCTCGGCAAGGAGGAGCGCACCGGCGTCACGCGGGCGCGGCGCGACGCCCTGCGCGACGCGGTGCCCGCGGCCGTCCGCGATTTCCACCGCGCCCAGCCCCAGGCGACGGGGATCGATCCGGGAGCGCTGCACAAGCAGCTCGCGCCGCACCTGCCCGCGGAGGCGTTCCAGTCGCTCCTGCGCGAGCTCGCCGACGAGCGCAGGATCGAGATCGCGGGG
>DATBMB010000180.1:0-5732 GCA_036555035.1 Burkholderiales bacterium
AGGTCCTCCGCAAGTGCTTTGGCGAACGCCTCGGAGAGCGCGCGCAGCGCCTTCGGCGGCAGCTCCTCCGTCAGCAGCTCGACCAGCAGCGTTTCCGGTCTTGCCGATTTGCCGGATTTCTTGGCGGTAGTCATCGCAATAGTCCCCTCGCCCCCGTCGCGGGGGAGAGGGCTAGGGTGAGGGGGCCTTCCTCGCTACCAGCTGTTTCAGCATGGGAAAGCCAAGCTTTTCGCGCGACTCGTAGTATGCCTGCGCCACCGCCCGCGCGAGATTGCGCACCCGCCCGATGTAGGCCGCGCGCTCGGTGACCGAGATCGCGCCGCGCGAGCCGGCTCACTTCAACGCCGCATTTCCGGGCAAAGCCCAGCAGCGCCTGCGTCGGCTGCCCCTTTGCATCGAGCGCGGCCTTGACGCTCGGTCCGGACAGCTCCACGGGCCGGTCGGGCGCGCGGTCGCGCACGCGGGTGATCCGCACCGCCAGGCGTCGCGGCGTGGCGTAAGGCTGCACGGCGCTGTCCGGCTCGAGAAGGTCGGCCGCGCGCAGGTCCTCCGCAAGTGCTTTGGCGAACGCCTCGGAGAGCGCGCGCAGCGCCTTCGGCGGCAGCTCCTCCGTCAGCAGCTCGACCAGCAGCGTTTCCGGTCTTGCCGATTTGCCGGATTTCTTGGCGGAAGTCATAGCCATAACTCCCTCTCCCCCAGGACTGGGGGAGAGGGCTAGCAATCGTCCCCTCTCCCCCGAGCGGGGGGAGAGGGATGGGGTGAGGGGGATTTCAGCATAGGAAAGCCAAGCTTTTCGCGGGACTCGTAGTATGCCTGCGCCACCGCCCGCGCGAGATTGCGCACCCGCCCGATGTAGGCCGCGCGCTCGGTGACCGAGATCGCGCCGCGCGCATCGAGCAGGTTGAACGAGTGCGAGCACTTGAGCATCATCTCGTAGGCGGGCAGCACGGCGTGCGCCGCCATCAGGCGCCGGGATTCCGACTCGAACTGGCCGAAGTGCTGGGAGAGCATCGCGGTGTCGGCGAGCTCGAAGTTGTAGCGCGATTGCTCCACCTCGTTCTGGTGGAACACGTCTCCATAGAGGACGGGAGTCGAGCCTCGTGTCTCCGCGCCGTCCACCCAGACGAGATCGAACACGCTGTCCTTGCCCTGCAAATACATCGCCAGGCGCTCGAGACCGTAGGTGAGCTCGCCCAGCACCGGCTTGCAGTCGAGGCCGCCCACTTGCTGGAAATAGGTGAACTGCGTGACCTCCATGCCGTTCAACCACACTTCCCAGCCGAGGCCGGAAGCGCCGAGCGTGGGCGATTCCCAGTCGTCCTCGACGAAGCGGATGTCATTCTTCTTGGTATCGATTCCGAGCGCCTCCTCCAGCGAGCCGAGGTAGATGTCCTGGAACTCGCGCGGCGAGGGCTTCATCACCACCTGGTACTGGTAGTAGTGCTGCAGGCGGTTCGGGTTCTCCCCGTAGCGGCCGTCCTTGGGCCGGCGCGAGGGCTGGACGTAGGCGGCATTCCACGGCTCCGGGCCGATCGCGCGCAGAAACGTCGCGGTGTGGAAGGTGCCCGCGCCCATCTCCATGTCATAGGGCTGCAGCAGCACGCAGCCGTGCCGGTCCCAGTACTGATTGAGCTTGAGGATGATTGCCTGAAACGTCAGCATCGAGGCCGCCGGACCCGCAGTTCCGCTAAGCCTCGAATCTTACAGAGTTTCGTCAGGACGCGGAACGCGCAGAGCGGCGCGCGAGGAAGCCGGCCGCCGCGATCAGCGCGACGCACAGAGCGAGCACGGCGTAGTTTCCCCAGCGCACGTAGGGAGTCGCGCCGCCGTAGCCCTGGACCGCGTAGGTCACGGTCGCGATCTCGTACTCGGGCGCGGCGGCGAGCAGATCTCCCCGGGGGCCGACCACGGCGGTCAACCCGGTGTTGGTCGCGCGCAGCATGAAGCGGCCGGTCTCGAGCGCGCGCGCCTGCGCGATCTGCAGGTGCTGCCGCGGCGCGAGCGAGCGGCCGAACCAGGCGACGTTGCTGACGTTCACCAGCACCGTTGCTTCCGGCAGCTGGCGGATGATCTCCTCGCCGAACACGTCCTCGTAGCAGATGTTGATCGCGACGCGCTGGCCCGCCACCGCGAGCGGGCGCTGGTCTTCCCCGCCGCGCGCGAAATCCTGCAGCGGGATCGCGAGCACGCTGACGATCCAGCCGAGCACCGGCCGCAGCGGGATGAACTCGCCGAACGGCACGAGGTGCGACTTGCGGTAGAGCTGCCGCGGCGAGGTCCCGACGGAGACGACGCTGTTGTAGTACTCGCCGCCGGCCGTGCGCTCGGGCACGCCGATCAGGACGTCGCCCCGCTTCTGGCGGGCGATCTCCGCGAGCGCGCCGAGGTAATCCGGCGGCACCTGCTCCAGGAAGAGCGGCAGCGCGGTCTCCGGCAGGATGATGAGCTCGCCGGGGGCGGACTCCGCCAGCAGGCGGTAGGTCTCCAGGGTCGGGCGCACGCGTTCCGCGCGCCATTTCTGGTCCTGGGAGACGTTGCCCTGCAGCAGGCTCACGTTGACCGGCGCGCCGACCGGCGTCGTCCATTCGACCTGTTTCAGGCCCCAGCCGCCTGCCCATAGAGCGACAAGGATTGCGGTCGAGGCGAGGGATGCGGGACGGGGGATGATGGCGCGCAGTCCAAGGACGACGATCAGTCCGGCCGTGAGCGCGACGCCCAGCGAAACGCCGTAGATCCCCAGGACCGGCGCGTAGCCCGCGAGCGGGCTTTCCGGAACCTGGGAGTAGCCGGTTGCCAGCCAGGGGAAGCCGGTGAAGAGCCAGCCGCGCGCCCAGTCCGCGAGCGCCCAGGCGGCGGGAGCAAGCACGCCGATGCGCACGGCGAGCGAGACGCGAGGCCAGGCGCACGCGTATCCCGCGGCGGCAGGGCAGAGCGCGTAGATCGCGCAGAACAGGAAGGTCGCGATCACGGCGAGCGGCGCCGGCATGGAGCCGAAATCGTGCAGGCTGACGTAGACCCACGAGGCCCCGATGAGCAGCAGCCCGAGGCCGTACGCAAAGCCGCTCAGCGCGGCGGCGCGCGGGCCCGGCGCCTGCGACCACAGGTAGAACAGCCCCGCGAGGGTCACCACCGGCAGCGGGACCATGTAGAACGGCGCGTAACCGAGGACGGTGACCGCGCCGAGGAAGAAAGCAACGAGATACGGGAAACGGGAAACGAGCGACGAAAAGCGGGAAGTCAGGAGCGCAAGACCACCTTGTGCTGGCGGGTCATCCTTCATCCTTACTTCTTCCTGGCGACCTGCAGCAGGTGCAGCCGCCGGCTGTCGGCGCGCAGCACCTTGAAGAGGAGATTCTCGAAGCTGATCTGCTCCCCGCGCTTGGGCACGCGGCCGAAGCGCGACAGCACGAGGCCCCCGATCGTGTCGAAATCCTGCTCGCCGAAGCGGGTGCCGAAGGCCGCGTTGAAGTCGGCGATCGCGGTGAGCGCCTTGACCCGGAACTGGCCGCCTTTCTCGGGGACGATGTTGTCCTCGACGTCCTGGTAGTCGTACTCGTCCTCGATGTCGCCGACGATCTGCTCGATGACGCCCTCGATCGTGATCAGGCCCGCGACGCCGCCGTACTCGTCCACCACGATCGCCATGTGGTTGCGGTTCTTGCGGAACTCCTTGAGCAGCACGTTGAGGGGCTTCGAGCCGGGAACGAACACCGCCGGGCGCAGCATGTCGCGGACGTTGAATTCCTCCTCGCCGGCGTAATGGCGCAGCAGGTCCTTGGCGAGCAGGATGCCGATCACGTCGTCCTTGTTCTCGCCGATCACCGGGAAGCGCGAATGCCCGGTCTGGATCACCGTGGGGATGAACTTCTCGGGCGACTCCTTGATGTCGATGACGTCCATCTGCGCGCGCGGCACCATGATGTCGCGCGCCTGCATCTCCGAGACCTGCAGGACGCCCTCGATCATCGCGAGCGCGTCGGCATCGAGGAGATTCCTTTCGTAGGAGGAGCGCAGCAGCTCGACCAGCTCCTCCCGGTCCTCCGGCTCGCGTGCGAGCCAGGCGCCGATGCGCTCGAGCAGCGAGGGCTTGTGTACGGGCGGGTCGTTCGCCATCAGCCCTCCTCCCCATAGGGGTCGGCAAACCCGAGCCGGGCCACGACCCGGGATTCGCGCCGCTCCATCTGGCGCGCCTCGCGCTCGGTGTCGTGATCGTAGCCCTGCAGGTGCAGGACCCCGTGCACCAGCAGGTGCGCGTAGTGCGCGGCGGTGCTTTTCTTCCCGGCGCGCGCCTCGCGTGCGATGACGGGCGCGCATAGCGCGATATCGCCCTCCAGGCGCGGGCGGCTGCGCAGGACGAAGGTGAGCACGTTGGTCGGGCGGTCCTTGCCGCGGTAATGGCGGTTGAGCGCGCGCGCCTCTCCCGCGCCGACGATGCGCACTGTCACCCGCGCGTTTCGCTCGAGCGCGGCGCGCGCCCAGCGCCTGAGCTGCGCCCGCGAGGGCAGGCCGCGGGAACTGATTGCGTATTGCACGGTCATGTCGAGCCGCGGGCTCATGGCTCCTTGTAATTCGCGTAGGCGTTGACGATGCGCTGCACCAGGGGATGGCGCACCACGTCCTCCGCGTCGAAATGAGTGAAGGCGATGCCGCGCACCTTCTTCAGCACCTCGCGCGCCTCGACGAGCCCGCTCTTCTGGCCCTTGGCAAGGTCGATCTGCGTGATATCTCCCGTCACCACCGCCTTGCTGCCGAAGCCGATGCGGGTGAGGAACATCTTCATCTGCTCCGGGGTGGTGTTCTGCGCCTCGTCCAGGATCACGAAGGACTGGTTGAGCGTGCGCCCGCGCATGAAGGCGAGCGGCGCGATCTCGATCGCGGCGCGGTCGAAGAGCCGCGCGACCTTGTCGAAGCCCATGAGATCGTAGAGCGCGTCGTAGAGCGGCCGCAGGTAGGGGTCCACCTTGGCCGCCATGTCGCCCGGGAGGAAGCCCAACCGCTCGCCGGCCTCCACCGCCGGGCGCACCAGCACGATGCGCTTGACGACCTCGCGCTCGAGCGCGTCCACCGCGCACGCGACCGCAAGATAGGTCTTGCCGGTGCCGGCGGGGCCGATGCTGAAGGTGAGGTCGTGGGAGAGGATGTTCTGCAGGTACTGCACCTGGCGCGGCGTGCGCCCGTGCAGGTCCTGGCGCCGCGTTATGAGCTGGGGGCTGCCCTCGGGCGCGCGGTGCTTGCCGGGGCCCGCGGCCTCGATCAGCCCCAGCTGCACGTCCTCCAGCGACAGCGTGCTCTTGGCCCGCTCGTAGAACGAGCGCAGCACCTGCGCCGCCACGCGCGTCTGGTCGGGGCGGCCGGTCAAGGCGAAGCGCTCGCCGCGGCGCGAGATGCCGACGTCGAGAGCGGTCTCGATCTGGCGCAGGTTCTCGTCGAGCGCGCCGCACAGGTTGGCGAGGCGCTGGTTGTCCACCGGCCGGAAGGCGATCTCGACGGGCTTCAAGCGAGTTCGCCGCGCAGGGAATGGGGCAAAGCGGCGGTGACGGTGACGTCCACGAGCCGGCCGACGAGCTCCCGCGCGCCGGGGAAGTTCACGACGCGGTTGTTGGCGGTGCGCCCGGCGAGCTCGGCCGCGTCCTTCTTCGCCGCGCCTTCCACCAGCACGCGCTCCCGGCGCCCGACCATGCCGCGGCTGATGGCCTGCGCCTGCTGCTCGATCCGGGCCTGCAGCCGCTGCA
>DATBMB010000197.1:0-7213 GCA_036555035.1 Burkholderiales bacterium
GGCGGTGCCCGCCAGGATTTCCTCGGGAGTGACGTCCTTCCGGTGCGTGGCGACGTGCCAGGTGTAGCCGAAGGGATCCTCGATGCTGCCGGAGCGGTCGCCGTAGCGCTTCTCGTCCACTGGCTGCTGCAGCTTCGCGCCTATGGCGACGGCCCTGCCGACGAAACTATCGACGTTGGCGACGTAGAGGAAGATTCGGAGCGGAGACCCGCCATACGACCGCGGCCCGCGCACGCCCGCCTCCAGGTGCTCGTCCGACAGCATGAGGCGGGAGTTACCGATACTAAACTGCGCGTGGCTGATCCTGCCGTTGTGCTCGACGCGCATCAGCTCCTTTGCGCCGAACGCGCGCGTGTAGAAGTCGATCGCCTCCGCGGCGTCGTCCACCACGAGGAACGGCGTCGCGGTGCGATGTCCGGAAGGGACGGCTCGTCGTTTGAGCGCCATGCGTCCTCCATTAGAAGTTGGGCCGGATGTTGAGCTCGACACAGAGCATCCGCGCCGCGAGATCGAAGATGAACGGATCCCTGCTCAGCTGCACGACGGGCCGGACCGGCCCGCCGTTCCCGGGCGTCGCGAGCGAGTTGTCAACGAGCAGGCTCTCCTGCGTGATGCGATAGAGCTTGCCAGTCGACACTTCCACATAGGCCCCGGGCTCGTTGATCTCGTCCCACGCGAGCGGGCGAAGCGTTCGCTGCATGCGCGCCGATGCGCCTTTTCTTGCCGGCATAGCGGATTTCTCCTTTCCGAAGAAGCCTGACGAAGGATTGTTGCAGTTTGTCGGTCGCGACATAGAAGCGACATCCGTGCCAGGCATGGCAAAGGTCGCGAAATCAGGCTGTTGAGGCGGGGATGCGAGCGGCGATCGGAGGAATTCGTCGCCGCCTTGCGACGGCGCCCGGCGCCGATCCGGTTAATGCGCTGATTTCCGGGCGGTTAGCGTTTCGCCGATCAACGACGGGCGCGGCGGATTGATTACGTTTCCGGGCCGGCGTACTTGCCGGCGGTGTCGGGGAAGAGCGCCTTCACGATCTTGAACTTGGTGACGTCCACCGTGCCGTCCATGTGCAGGAACATGGAGGCGTCGCGGTAGAGCTTCTCGATGCCGAAGTCGAGCATGGTGCCGTTGCCGCCGTGCAGCTCCATCGCGTGCTTGCACACGTCCAGCACCGCTTCCGACGCGTAGAGCTTGACCATGTTGCAGAGCACGTCGGCATCCGGCGCGTTCGCGTCCACCGCGGCGGCCGCCTCGCGCAATAGCCCGCGCACGGCGCAGATCTTGGTCGCCATCTCCGCGAGCCGGATCGCGGTCGCCTGGTGCTTGATGAGGATGCGGCCGCCCTGGACGTACTCCTGCACGTACTTGGCCGTTTCCTCGAACGCCCGCACGCCCACGCCCAGGTTCTTCGAGCCCTGGATGATCTTGCCGGGACGGAAGTAGATGCCGGCGCGCGAGAGCGCGTTGTTCTCGACCAGCAGGTGGTCTTTCGGCAGCTCCATGTCCTCGAACACCATCTCGCCGTTGTTCATGAAGCGCCCGCCGAGCGTCTCGTTGCAGCGCTGCACGGCAAAGCCCTTGGTGTCGCGCGGGACGAGGAAGCTCGAGGTGCCCTGGAGCATGCCGGCCTTGGGGTTGGTGTTGGCGTAGACGACGTAGAGCTTCGCGTCGTAGCCGTTGCTGATGAACTGCTTGCGGCCGTTGATCACCCAGCGGTCGCCCTTCAGGACCGCGCGGGTCCGCATGGACGCTTCCGGCACGTTGTAAGGAAGCCAACGGTCGGACGCGCCGCTCGGCTCGGTCAGGCAGTGCGCGAGGAGAAAGGTCGGGTCCTTCACCAGGCGCGGGAACCACAGCTCCTGCAGGTGGCGCGGCGCGACGTTCCGCAGCAGCACCGACACCTTCCAGATCTGCACCATCTTGTCGGAGAGGCCGCAGTCGCCGCGCGAAATCTCCTCCGAGATCACCGCGAAGGTCTGGGTTTCCGTCTTGGGATCGAGCGGCGTGCCGCCGAATTCCTCGGGCACCCCCAGCGTGCGGATGCCGATTGCGTCCGCTGTTTGAAGTATCTTCTCCGGCAGCCGGCCTTCCGGCTTCATGCTCCAGTCCTGCTGCCAGTTCTGGCGCGTGAACGGGATGACATGCTCGTCCACGAACTTGCGCGTGACGTCGCGCATCATGCGGGTCTCGTCCTGGAGGCCGCGGTCGGCGAGTTCCATCATGTACATCTGAGTCTCCTTCGATAATCGGGCCGTTCCTGCCGCGGCCTCCGAACTGCTACCGGAAGATATTACCGTCCCTGGTGTCGGCCGCCTGCCCGCCTCCGGGGTCACATCCCCATGAATGGGGCCCCTGTTCCGCCCTCCGGCGTGCTACTGGATCGGGGAGTAGGCGGCGGGCATCAGGATCTTGTTCTCCTGGAGGAGGAGATGGTAGGCCGGCAGTCCAGCTTTCTTGGCCGCCGCGGAGGGCGGCCAGTCGCCGGTCGCGCGGGCCTTGTCGCGCGTCGCCATGCGCTCGTCGAGCGTCCTGTAGGGCCAGATGTGGACGAACTGATTCAGGCCGCCGAGCTCGGAATACCAGATTGCCGTGGGCGAGCCGAACTTGAGCCGGTTGGGGAGCGCGTGCGCCCACGCCCGCGTGAGGTTCGGAAGCTGCCCGGGCGCGTAGGTATAGATGCGCATCTCGAAGAACGGCCCCTGCTTGCCGGGCTTCAGCTCCGGCGAGAAGTCGAACTGCAGGAAGATGTCCGAGCGCTGCCGCACCATGAGGTCCGCGGTATTGGGCGGCCACTTGCCGGCGCCTTCCTTCATCGCGGTGTCGCGGATCTTCCTGCGCTCCTCGAGGTCCTTGTACGGCCATACGTGCACGACCTGGTTGAGCGGCCCGATCTCGGTGTGCCAGTAGGCGGCGAGTTGCGAGAACTTCTTGCGGGTTTCATAGGCTTCCCCGAAGCGCTTCTCCACCTCGGGCAGCGACTGGGGCTTGATATCGTAGGTTCGCACTTCGTAGATCATGGCACTCCCCCTGGATAGGCGTATGTGAAGGCAGGTGACGGCGCGGCGGGCGCGCCGGAAAGAGGCGGGTAACTTTACTGCGAAGCGCGGCGCTTGGCCAGCGCCGCCGGTCCACGCGGTGGACCGGTTACTTCGGCGGGCTCACCTGGATGCGGATCGCAGTCAGCTTGCCGCCGTCCGCCGCGCGGGCGGTGAGGTTTACGGCGGCGCCGGGGACGAGCTGCGAGCGATTGCCCGGCACCAGCGTGGAGATCGAGGCATTCTCCGGCACCAGGATCTTCTGCGAGCCGCCGTCGTAGGTCATGGTGAGCACGCGGCCGCTCGCCGACTGGACCGTCGCCCCCACGGTCGCGTTGGTCATGGTCTGGTCGTCGCGCCCGTCGAAGGGGCGGTGGCCGGGATTGAGCGGCTTCGGAAAACGCCGGACTTCGAGAGCCGTGAGCGCGCCGTCGGCGCGCTTCATCGAAGTGACGCCGAGGAAGTCGCCGGGCTTGATGTCGGAGAGCGCGATCGGCTGGGTAAATACGATCTGCGTCTTCTCGGCCAGCACGATGTCCGTGTTCCCGCTCTTGGACTTGACGGAAAGCACATTGCCGTCGAAAGCGCCGATCGTGCCGCGCACTCGGGTGGGCTGCTGCGCATCGACGGCGCCCGCGACCGCGCAGAGCGCGAAGAAGAGCAGGCCGGAGAAGAGTGCTTTCATGGATTGCGCCTTCCGTTCATTGCGGTGGCTTGACGCCGCCGTGGCTCACCTGGATGCGCGCCGCCGTGGAAAGCTTGCCGTCGGCGCCGACGTTGGCGTTGAGAAACACGTACTCGCCCGGCTTGAGGTAGGAGCGGTCCGCGGCGACCTGGGTTACGATCGGCGTGCCGGGCGGCACCTGGATCTTCTGCTGGCCCTCCGGGAGATCCATCACCAGTTCGTGGCCGCCGGCGCCCTGGGCGACGGAAGCAATGTTTGCGTTGGTCATCATGGTTCCCGGCGCGAGATCCCAGGGCCGGAAGCCCGGCTTGACGCTGGGCGGCAGGGTGTGGACCTCGAGGGCCACCAGCGCGCCGTCGGTGCCCTTGCGGGTGGTGACCCCGACGTAGGCGCCCTGCTTCAGGTCGGCGAGCGTGATGGCCTTGGCGGCGGCGACCGACGCCTTCTCCAGGAGCTCGATCGAGAGCGCTTTGCCGTCGCGGGACTTGACCGAGAGCATCGTGCCGTCGAAGGCGGTGATGGTGCCGCGGATGCGCTGGGTCTTCTGCTGCGCGTCCGCGAGGCCGGCCGAGAGCGCGAACGCGCCGGCAAGCAGGGCGACGAGGTAGTGCTTCATGCGGGCTCCTCCGGGAGTTGAAGTGTGCGGCTACCCAACTCCCGCGTTAACACGGGGGACGGGCCCCGTATTCCCGATCTCCTAGAGGGAGACGACGAGCCAGCCGCCGGCCAGGCCGATCGCGGCGCCGCCGGCACGCAGGATCGCGGGATGCGACTTGAGCAGGACCCCCGCCGCGACACCCAGCGCATGCAGCACGGCGGTCGCGATCGCGAACCCGGCAAAGTACTGCCACGGCGAGGAAAAATCCGGCATTTCGGTCCCGTGGGCGTGGCCGTGGAAGAGCGCGAACGCCGCCACGAGGAAAAAAGGGGAAAAAGGTGTCAGACACCATTTTCGCTGGCCAGTGGCGAAAATGGTGTCTGACACCTTTTTTCCCGAGAGCCCGACCGCGCATCCCAGCACCAGAACAGAGACGGCGACTACCCCTTCCACCTGGGGCAAGGGCACGCCGGCCGTACCGAGCGCGGCGCCGACCGCCATGAACGCCACGAACGTCGCGGGCAGCGCAACCAGGCAGCGTCCGCCGATCTGCACCGCCCAGATCCCGACGGCGACCATGGCGAGCAGGTGATCGAGCCCGAAGTAAGGATGGGCAAAGCCCGTGGAGAAGCCACCGTCGGCGTGCACGCCCACGTGAGCCCAGACCGACGCGCTCGCCGTGGCGGCGAGCAATCCAGTGATCACGGAGCGCATCAGGCGGGGACCTTGGCTTTCGCCGCGAGATAGCGCTTGATCACCTCGGCGGTGAGCACCACCTTGGAATCGTACTCGGGCGCGTCCTCGATCTGCTCGAGGTCGTTCAGCCCCGAATTCTTGTAGGTGCGGTTGATCGCAGAGATCAGCCGCACCGGGCGCTCGGGATCGGCGTTGAAGTGCTGGTGAATCGTGCACGGCGGGATGTAGATCACATCGCCCGCTTCCCACTCGTAGCGCTTCACCTCGGCCTGCGGCTTCCACTGGTAGCTGTCGGTGATCTCGACGTCGCAGTCCTGGTGGAGATCGTAGCCGCGCCCCTCCAGCACGTAGAGGCATTCCTCGGCGAGGTGGCGGTGCTTGCCGGAACGGCTGCCCGGCGGAATGATCTGCATGTAGGCGTCCACCGTCTCCATGCGCGTGTTCATCTGCTCGTTGAGGATGTGCTTCAGGAGCCCCTGCCGCGACATCTCCCACGGCATCTCTTCCGGATGGACGATCTTCTTGCGCTTGGCGTTGCGCGCCGGCGCGTTCGTCGCGTCGTCGAGCAGGCTCTGGTAGAGCTTGCCGCTCACCGCCCCCTTCATCCACGCTTTCGATTCACCCCAGGCCATGTGTGTCTCCTAGTGGTTGTAGTCCGCCTCGTCGTTGCGCGGCTGATAGCCCTCGGCGCCGGGCGCGGGCTCGGTCGGCTTCGGGATCACGGTCTTCTGGAACAGCATGTTGAGGAAGAGAAACATCGGCTTCGACTTCAGCACCAGCAGGCGCGCGGGCTTCTTCGGGTCGCCGTTGAAATGCTGATGCACGCAGTTGTTGTGCACGATCGCGACGTCGCCCGCCTGCCAGTCGTAGCGGATGCCGTCGTGGATCTCGTAGCCGCGCCCGTCGAGGATGTAGAACGCCGCCTCGTTGACGTGGCCGTGCTTCTGGGTCTTGCCGCCCGGCGAGTATTCCTCGAGGTGGATGTGCAGCGTCTGCGTGATGCCGTCCACCGGCTCCACGAAATGCTTGCTGTAGGACTGCGGGCCGTCCACGAACTTCAGCGTCTTGCCCTTGATGACACGCGGCAGCGAGCGCAGGCGCTGGAGCTCTTCCTTCAGGTTGTAGTGGCCCTGGATGCCCCGGACGAACACCCGGTCCTTCTTGCTGTGGTAGTGGGATTCGATGCCCATGGATGCGCTCCGTCTGAGAGCAAATTATAGCGCGCTCGCGGGCGGCCTGGTTAGCGGCCCTGCTTGACGATGATCTCGTCGTAGAGCTTCGCCCAGCGCTCGCCCTCGTCCACGATCAGCGCCGGGTCGATGATGGTGAGCGGGCCGCGGTTCAGCTCCGTGTCGAGCTTGCGGCTCGCCGGAACGAAATCGCGCTTGAGCAGGATGTGCTGGCCTTCGTCGCCGATCATGAAGTCGTAGTAGAGCAGGGCGGCGTGCGGGTGATGCGCGCGGCGCGCCACGGCGATTCCGTTCGCGCGGGCGATGGCGGGCGGCAGGACGAACCACTCGAGCGGCGCGCCCCGCTGCTTCAGCTGCTCGGCGGTGAAGTTGTAGACGGTCAACGCGAGCGGCACCTCGCCCGCGGCCACCATGTTGGTGAGCAGCGTGTGTCCCCGGCGCACCGAAAGCCCGTTCGCCGCCACCAGGTCGCGGAAGAACTTGAGACCCTTGTCCTCTCCCAGCTGCTGGATCACCGCCGCGAACCAGTCCTCGTCGGACGCTTCGATGCCGAGCCGCCCCTTCCAGCGCGGGTGCAGCAGGTCCGCATAGGAGGAAGGCAGCTCCTCCTTGCGCACGAGCCTGGTGTTGTAGGCCTGCACGAAGATGTTGAGGCGCGCGCCGACCCATTCGCGATGCGCCGGCACGGCGGCCGCGATCAGATCCGCGTGGTGGGGCGAGCGCACCGCCTGCAGCAGCTCTTCCCGGTGCAGGATTTCCAGTGAGGGCGCATTGGACTCGAACACGTCCACGTCGAAGCGCCCCGCCCGCGCCTCGGCAAGCCCACGCTGCACGATTTTCTCGGAGCTCGCGCGCCACATCGACACCTTCACGGCGTAGCGCTTCTCGAACGCGGCGTTCAACACCGCCATGTCGTCCACGGTGAGCGAGGTGTAGAGCGTGAGGCGGCCTTCGCGCCGTGCGCCCTCGGCGAGGCGCTGCTCGCGGTCCGGCCCCGCGTAGGCGGCAAGT
>DATBMB010000220.1:0-3988 GCA_036555035.1 Burkholderiales bacterium
ACGGCCTCCTTCACGAGCCGCACGGCGACCGGGCCCTTGGCCGCGATCGCGCCGGCCATCTCGAGGCCCCTCGCCCGCAGCTCGGACCCGGGACAGACGAGATTGACGAGCCCGATGGCGGCTCCCTCCGCCGCCTTCACCGGGCGCGCTGTAGTCAACATCTCCAGCGCGCGCGCCGTCCCGACGCGGCGCGGCAGGCGCTGTGTCCCGCCGAACCCGGGCGGGATGCCGAGATTCACTTCCGGCTGGCCGAAAACTGCGGTGTCCGCGGCGAGGATCCAGTCGCAGGCGAGCGCGAGCTCGCAGCCGCCGCCCAGTGCATAGCCGTTCACCAGCGCAATCACGGGCACGGGCAGCGCTTCCAGCGCGTGCATGACGCGCGAGCCTTTTTCCGAGAAATCGCGCGCCTGCGCGACCGTCGCGTGCTGCATCTCGGCGATATCGGCGCCCGCGACGAACGCCTTCTCGCCGGCGCCGGTGACGAGCAGCACGCGCGCGGCCTCATCCGCGGCGATCGACAGCAGGGCCGCCGCGATCTCGTCGAGGGTCGCGGCGTTCAATGCATTGAGCGCCCGCGGACGATTCACCGTCAGCAGGTAGATCCCCGGCGCGGGCTGCTCGAGGAGGATGTTCTGGTAGGCCATGCAGGCTTCGCGCTTCGTCGCGGGCGGCGGGAAGTCCTATTTCGCGGCCATGCGCAGCGCGCCGTCGAGCCGGATGACCTCTCCGTTCAGCATCGGGTTCTCGAGGATGTGCTCCACCAGCGCCGCGAACTCGTCGGGCCGGCCCATGCGCGAGGGAAACGGCACTTGGGCCGCCAGCGCCTGACGCAGCTCCGGGGTGAACGCGGCGACCATGGGCGTCTCGAAGATGCCGGGCGCAATGGTCATCACGCGAATGCCGAGACGCGCCAGTTCGCGCGCGGCCGGCAGCGTCAGGCCGGCGACCCCGGCCTTGGATGCGCTGTAGGCCGCCTGCCCGACCTGCCCGTCGTAGGCGGCAATCGACGCCGTGTTGACGATGACGCCGCGCTCGCCTTCGGCATCGGGCGCGTTGCCCGCCATGGCCTGCGCGGCAAGCCGCAGCACGTTGAAGGTGCCGACGAGATTGATTTCGACCGCGCGGCGGAAGGTGTCGAGGCGGTGCGGGCCGTCCTTGCCCAGCACGCGCTCGCCGGGCGCGACCCCGGCGCAGCTCACCGCGCCGTGCAGCGCCCCGAACTTTGCGCGCGCGGCGCCAACCGCCTGCGCGAGCTGTGCTTCATCGGTCACGTCGGCGCGGACGAATCTCGCCTGCGCCCCGAGATCGGCGGCGACCCGCCTCCCCTGCTCCACCCCGACGTCGCACACGACCACGTTGCCGCCGGCCTTCGCGAGCCGCCGGGCGGTCGCCTCGCCCAGGCCCGATGCGCCGCCGGTGATGAAAAAGGTGCGACCGGCGATCTGCACGATCTACTCGATCTTGATTCCGGCTTCCCGCACGAGCGTCGCCCCTGGGACAGGCGCGAAGTAAGCGGTCACTAACACCACTACCCCAGGAAAACACAGGTGTTTCATCGCTCTCCCCCGTTTACCGCGGGCGCAACCGGCTGCGCCGTCTAGCGCTTGTCCACGCGCATTCTAGCGTAGCTGCCCGGCGCATCTTCGAGCGCCTTGAGCCTGCCCTTGCCCGGAATCCGCGCCGGCACCTTGTTCCCGCCATGCTGCGCGACCCAACCCGCCCAGTCCGGCCACCAGGAGCCCGGATGCTGGGATGCGGCCTTCAGCCACTTCTCCGCGCCGTCGGCGAGCTTCGGATTCGTCCAGTAGCAGTACTTGCCCGCCGCCGGCGGATTGACGATGCCGGCGATATGCCCGGAGCCGCCAAGCACGAAGCGCACCGGCCCGCGGAAGAGCTTCGCCCCGGCGTAGGTCGAGCGCCACGGCGCGATGTGGTCCTCGAGCGTGGAGACGAAATAGAGGGGCGTGCGCACCTGACCGAGGTCGATCGGCACGCCTGCAAGCTCGATGCCCCCGGGCTGCGCGAGGAGGTTCTTCATGTAGAGATTGCGCAGGTAGTAGCTGTGCATGGTCGCCGGCATCCGGGTCGAATCCGAGTTCCAGTAGAGCAGATCGAACGGGAAGGGATCGCGGCCGAGGAGATAGTTGTTGACGACGAACGACCAGATGAGGTCGTTCGCCCGCAGCATGTTGAAAGTCGTCGCCATCTCGGAGCCCTCGAGATAGCCGCGCTCCAGCATGCGCTTCTCGAGCGCCGCCACCTGCTTCTCGTCGATGAACACCTCGAGCTCCCCCCCTTCCTCGAAGTCGATCATCGAGGCGAAGAACGTCGCCGACGCGATGCGCGCGCCCCGCTTCGCAGCGAGGTAGCCCAGGGTGCAGGCAAGCAGTGTGCCGCCCAGGCAATAGCCGATCGCGTTCACCTCTTTTTCGCCCGTCGCGTTCTCGATCGCGTCGAGCGCGGCGAGGGTGCCTTCCGTCAGGTAATCCTCGAACCGCTTGTGCGCGAGCTTCTCGTCGGGATTGACCCAGGAGATCACGAACACGGTATGTCCCTGCTCGACGGCCCACTTCACGAACGAATTCTTCTCGCGGAGGTCGAGAATGTAGTACTTGTTGATCCAGGGCGGAATGACGAGCAGCGGCCGCCGGAACACGGAGCCGTTCGCGGGGTAGTACTGGATCAGCTGCAGGAGATCGTTCTGGTAGACGACCTTGCCCGGTGTCGTCGCGATATTGATCCCGAGCTGGAAAGCGGTCTCGTCGGTCATGCGCAGCCGGACCTGCTCGCCGTTGCCGCGCGTCAAGTCCTCGAGCAGGTTGCTCAGGCCGCGGACCAGATTCCGGCCCCCGCTTGCGACCGTCTCGCGCAGCACTTCCGGATTGGTGTGCAGGAAGTTGCTGGGCGCGAGCGCGTCGATGTACTGGCGCGTGTAGAAGTCGACTTTCTTCGCGGTCTGGGCGTCGAGCCCCTCCACCTTGCCCAGGGTCTGGTGCAGGTGGCGCGCGGCGATGAGGTAGGACTGCTTGACGTAGTCGAAGAGAAAGTTCTGCTCCCAGTCCTCGTGCTTGAAGCGCCGGTCGGTGTGGTGCGGCGCTGCGACCGGCTCCGTTTCCTGTCCCATCAGCTTCAGCAGCGAGCGCTGCCAGAGCGATGCGGTGTCCTGCCAGTATCGAAATTGCGCCTCGGCCAGCTTGTAGGGGTCCGCCAGCAGCTTCGACCACGCCTCGAAGAAGGCCTGCGCAATGCCGAGCTCATCGGAGATGCCCGGCAGCCCGTTCCTCCCGCGCCCCAGGAACTGGGTCAGGAGCCGTGCGCTTTTCTCGGCGATGTCGGCGTACAGACTGGCCAGCTGGGGGGTGCCGGACGCCTGCCTGCGCTGCTCTGATTTCTTCTCCGTCATCCAGGATCCCGGCTTGTATAGTTGACGTTTACGTAAACGTCTGATAGCCTCAGATAACGCTTATATTACAGGCGATTGCTGCACGGCACAATGGCCACGACCTTTACCATCTCCGAGCTGGCCCGGGAGTTCGGGGTGACGACACGCACCATCCGCTTCTACGAGGACGAGGGGCTCCTCAGCCCCGGGCGGGAGGGCACCAACCGAGTATTCAGCCAGCGCGACCGGGTGCGGCTGAAGCTGGCGCTGCGCGGCAAGCGCCTGGGATTCTCTCTGGCGGAGATCCGCGAGCTGTTCGAGCTCTACGATATCTCCCGCGACGAGCACAAGCAGCTCCAGGAGTTTCTCGCGCGGCTGGAGCGGCGCCGCGCCCATCTCGAACAGCAGCGCGAGGACATCGAGGTCATGCTCCGCGAGATCGATTTTTTCGCCAACCAGTGCCGCCGGCTGCTGCGAAGTGAGCCGGACAGCGGCAGCTCGAGCGCCGTTGCGTGACCCCGGCAGGTCGCGCGGACGATTAACGTTCACGTCAACGTTGACGACAGGGTCCACAGTATGATGTTCGAGCTGGGCGAAACGCTGGAC
>DATBMB010000004.1:0-13237 GCA_036555035.1 Burkholderiales bacterium
ATCGAGGAGCGCCATATCCACGTCCTCGCGAAGCGGGGCACCCCGCTCGAGGAGTTGCCCGAGGCGACGCTCATGCAGAAGAGCGACTTCGTCCCGGCGGTCCAGCGCGGACTTGCGCTGGGCGGCGGGTCGGGGGTCCTGGCCGGACTTGTCGCCATCGCGCTGCCCGGAGCGAGCCCGGTCATCGCCGGCGGCGTGCTGCTCGGCACGGCGTTGGCCGGGGCCGGCATCGGCGCCTGGCTGGGCGGCATGGTCGGAATGAACGTCGGCAACACGCGGCTGCGGCGCTTCGAGAAGGCGATCGAGAGCGGACAATTGCTCGTGCTGGTGGACGTCCCGCGCGCCCGCGTCGAGGAAATCGAGACACGGATCAAGCAGCACCTGCCACGAGCGCAACTGAAGGGCACCGAGCCCACTATTCCGGCATTTCCCTGACCGGCAGAGGCGGCGCCGATGCTGCTGCTGTGGATCGTCGGATGCAGCATCGCGGGGAGCATCGGCGTCGTGGCGGGCGCGGCGATCATGCTGATGTTTCCGGCGGGCATCCGCCGGTTCGTCATTCCCCCGCTGATCAGTTACGCAGCGGGCACGATGCTGGGCGCGTCCTTCCTGGCCATGCTGCCCGCGGCCCTGCAGCATGCTCCGGCCAGGGCGGTGAACGTGGCCGTACTTGCTGGCCTCGTACTGTTCTTTGTTCTGGAAAAGCTGGTGATCTGGCGCCACGCCCATCGCACGGGACCGCAGTCAGCTGCGCCGGCGGCGCCCCTGATTCTGATCGGAAATGCACTGCACAATTTCATGGACGGTGTCATCATCGCGGCGGCGTTTTTGACGGCCGTGCCTCTGGGCTTTACGACCGCGCTCGCGGTCATAGCCCACGAGATTCCCCAGGAGGTGGGTGATTTCGCGATCCTCCTGGAAGGCGGCTATGGCCGAGGGAAGGCACTCGTGCTGAATGCGCTTTCTGCCGCCGCGACACTGCCCGGCGCTATCGCCGCCTACTTTTGGCTCGCGGAACTGCGGACCGCGCTTCCGTACATTCTGGCGCTCGCAGCCGCAAGCTTCATCTACATTGCGACAGCCGATCTGCTTCCCGGCCTGCAACGGCAGGGAACGCTTGTCGCGTCACTGCGTCAGGTCGGACTGCTCCTCGCCGGGATCGGTACCATCGCCTTGCTCCATCCCTGAAACCGCGCAAGGCGCGGCTAGCCAGCCGCCGGTGGATGGGAATGCCGCAAGGCGATGCCGCGACGCACCAGGGCGGCCTCGAAGTCAGCGAAGCAGAAACCGCGCACCGGCGCCGCGCGCCAGATGCCGCGCAGCCGGCGGATGGCCGCGGAGCGGTCCGTCAGGCGCCGGGAAGTGAACCCGAGGTCGCGCGCGCCGGCGAGCGCGAGTTTCGAGGCGGCAGGATCCGCCTTGCTCCATACGCCGCGCAACTCGCGCAGGAAGATCCCGGCGGTGACCTCGCCGATGCCTTTCCCGAGAGCCCTCACCCTGCGCTCGAGATCGCGCGCGTCGCGCGCCGCGGCGTGCAGCGCGTTGAGGTTGCCACCATAGTCCTTCTGCAGGGATTCGCAGACGAGCAGGAGCTTCGTCGCGGTCTTGAAGTCGTAGCGCACATAGCCGCCGCGGTCGAGGATCTCGACCAGCCCGTCCCACCCCGTCTCGAGGATCGCGCGCGGTGAGAGCAGGCGGGCGCGTGCGAACTCGCGATAGGTCCGGGCGGCCGTCCCCTGCGAGATGCGCGCGCCGTAGAGGATGGCGGCAAGAAACCACTTGAACACCTCCGGTGCGCGCCCGCCGCCGATGTCGATCCCGAGTGCGCTGGCGTACCGGCCGCCTTGTTCCCCCAGCAGCCTGGCGCAGACGCCTTGCCTGCGGCCCCAGTGCCTCATCGCTCCCAGTGCACGCGCAGCAGGTTCTGCTCGCGGTTGTAGTGGAATTCGAGCCTGCCGCGGTAGGCGCGGTGCACCGCCACTCCGAGCGCGCGCGCGAGATGGGGGTCGGTCGTGCTCACCGTGATGTCGCCGTTCTCGCGCGTGATGTCCATGATCCGCTGCAGCGGGTGCTCGCTGCTCGCCCGGCGCTCGATGTGGCGCATGAGCCGCACCAACTCCTGGCGGTGGGTGCGCAGGAATTCTCCCCCTAGCGTCACGTAGCCCGCCGGGAAATGGTCCCGGATGCGGTGGCAGGCGGGGCAGCGGGTCTTGTGGGCTCCCGAGGGAGCCGCCCGGCGCTGCCATCGGCCATCCTGAAACACCGCCCCGCAGTCCGGGCAGGCAGTCGGCTCCACGGGCTTGCCCCGCGACTTGTAGCTGTCGTGCACGAATTCCTGGATGAACACGTTCCGGCGCACGCGCTTGAATCCGCGTAAGGCAGTCTTCGGCGTCATTAGGGACCTCGCGGTGATGTGGCGTCACCTCCAGTTGACTCCACCCGTTCCGGAACCGTCTTGATGCAGATCAACACCGGTTGGCGGCCCCGCGTTGATTGACAGGGATCAATCCCCGGAAGCGCGCAGGAGGCTAGAGTGCCATGGATGGATGCAATCGGGCTCTTTCTCTGCGGCGACGTCATGACCGGCCGCGGCATCGACCAGATCCTCGCGACCCCGGGCGACCCGGCGCTTCACGAGGGATACCTGGAAAGCGCCGAGGAATACGTCGCGCTCGCGGAGATCAGGAACGGCCCGATCCCGCGCCCGGTTGCGGAGAGCTATGTCTGGGGCGATGCGTTCGCCGAGCTCGATCGCGTCCGGCCTGATCTCCGCATCGTGAATCTGGAGACGGCGGTCACCCTCAGCGACGAGTGGGCACCGAAGGGGATCAACTACCGCATGCACCCCGCGAATGTGAGCTGCCTCACCGCCGCCGCCATCGACTGCTGCGTGCTTGCCAACAACCACGTGCTCGATTGGGGCGAGCCCGGACTGATCGAGACGCTCGAGACGCTGGAACGCTCCGGCATCCGGGTGGCGGGCGCCGGCCGGAACCGCGGCGCTGCGGAAGCGCCGGCCGTGCTGCCGCTCCGGGACAACGGCCGCGTACTCGTGTTCTCCATGGGCATGGCGAGCAGCGGGGTCTCGCCGGACTGGGCGGCCGGTGCCGCCCGTCCCGGCGTCGATTTCCTCCCCGATCTTTCGCAGCGCTCGGTGGAGGGAATCGCGCGGCGCGTCGAGGCGGTCAAGCGACCCGGCGACGTGATCGTGCTCTCGATACACTGGGGCGCCAACTGGGGCTACGAGGTTGCGGACGATGAGCGCGCGTTCGCCCAGGCGCTGATCGACTCCGCGGGCGTGGACCTCGTGCACGGGCATTCGTCGCATCACCCGAAAGGCATAGAGATCCACCGCGGGCGGCTGATCCTCTACGGCTGCGGTGACTTCATCAACGACTACGAAGGCATCCGGGGGCACGAAGCGTTCCGGGGAGATCTCGGGCTCATGTACTTCCCGGTGCTCGAATCGGGGACGGGGCGGCTCGCGCGGCTCGCAATGACCGCAACGCAGGTGAAGCGGTTCCAGGTCCGGCGCGCGTCCGGGGCCGATGCGCGATGGCTGGCCGCGATGCTCGACCGGGAAGGGCGGCGCCTGGGGACGCGAAGCGAGCTCCTGCCGGACGGTCGCATCGAGCTCCAGTGGGGACCGGACGGACCGGGAGTGCGCACGTCTCAGCGGCCGTCGGCGTAGCGGCCGGCGAGCTCCAGGTAGCGCTGAGCGCGCGCGATCCACTTACCCTGGTCGGCCGGGTCGGGGTGGTCCTTGAGGTGCCAGGCGGAGAGCTTCGCGCGCACGGTCGCGCGGTAGGCCTTGTAGAAGCGCACCAGCGGGAGCGGTGGATTGTCCCCGGTCGCCTCGCGGTAAGTTTCGAACACGACCTCGCCGATCCAGGGGGCGCCGGCGTATTCGCATTCCATCGCGAGATATGCGAGCTCGTCGGCCGGATCCAGTACCCGCCAATCGCGGTTGAACTCCAGGCAGTCGATGAACAAGGGCTCGGGCCCGAGGCAGACGTGCTCCGGCCGCAGATCGCCGTGGCCCTCGACGATCCGCCCTTGGGACACGCGGGCGTCGATAAGTGACGCCTCCCGGCCGAGAAACGCGAGCTGCCAGGCGGTGACGGACTCGACACGCGCGCCGGGCATCGAGTACTCGGAAGGGGACAGTCCCTCGCGGTTGGCGCGGATTTCGCGCTCGAGCCGGCTTCGGTACAGGGCCGCATCCAGCGCGACGGGCTCGGCGCGGCGGTAGAAGTCGGCCAGGGCCAAGGCGAAGCGGCGCACGTCCTGGCGGGTGACCGTGCCGCGGCGGATTGCCTGATCGAGCATCCGGTCCTCGGGCAGGCGGCGCATCTTCACGAGCCACTCCACGACCGGTCCGTCGCCTCCGAGCCGCAGCGCGCCCTGTGCGCCGACCGTGAGGGGCACGACACCGAGGTACACGTCGGGCGCAAGACGGCGGTTCAGGCGCAGCTCCGCCTCGCAATCGGCGCGGCGGGCTTCCAGCGTGCTGAAGTCGAGGAAGTCGTGACGCACCGGCTTCTTGAGCTTCCAGGCGTGCTGCGCGGTGAGGAACACGCAGGACATGTGGGTTTGAACAACCTCGACCGCCGCGGTTGCATCGGGATAGCTCTCGGGGCGGGTGAGGTGGGACACCTTCTCGCGCAGAGTGGTCCCATCCCCGGCGAGCCGGTGATTCTCGATAACGTGCATTTGTCGGCCAGTCCGCATGTCGAAATTCTTGCGCGGACAGACAGCGGGCGGCTTGATCTGCGTCAAGCAGGGGTTTGGGTATACTTCGGGCGTGAAACGCCGCAAGCCAGCGCAGCGCGCTCCTGCCCGCAAGCCCGAAGCGAACGACACGCCGCTCGCCGCTATCATCCAATCGGCGACGGACGCCATCATCTCGGTGGACGAGCGCCAGCGTGTCGTGCTCTTCAACCAGGCTGCGGAGCGGATCTTCCGGTGCAAGGCTTCCGACGCGGTGGGCCGCCCGCTCGATCGCTTCATCCCGGAGCGCTTTCGCAGGGCGCACGTCGAGCATGTCAGGAAATTCGGCGCGACGGGCACCACCGTGCGCCGCATGGGCGGGGAGGTCGCGCTCTACGGCCTGCGGACGGACGGGGAGGAGTTCCCGATCGAGGCGTCGATTTCGCACACTCGCTCGGGTGGCAAGGATTACTTCACCGTGCTCCTGCGCGACATCACGCGGCGCGTGACGGCGGAGGCCGAAATCGAGCGCTCGCACCGGCAGCTGCGCGACCTCTACCTGCAGATGCACGAGGTGCGCGAGGGCGAGCGGGTGCGCATCGCGCGCGAGCTGCACGACGAGCTGGCGCAGTGGCTCACCGCGCTGAAGATGGACGTCTCGTGGCTGTCGGGCAAGCTGCCGCAGGACGACGAGCGGCTGCGCGACCGGGTCGAGCGCATGAAGGAGCTGGTGGATTCGACCGTCGCGTCGGTACGCCGCATCGCGTCCGACCTGCGCCCGGCGATGCTCGACGACCTCGGCGTCGTGACCGCCATCGAGCATCTGCTGCATCAATTCTCGCAGCGCAGCGGCGTCGTCGTCGGCCTGGAGACGACCACGGGCGAGGTCGAGTTCAAGGAGCCCTTGGCCACGGCGGTCTACCGCATGGTGCAGGAGGCAGTTACCAACGTCGCGCGCCACGCGCGGGCGACCGAGGTGCGCGTGACGATGCACGTGAAGGGTAACGAGCTCACCGTGTCGGCCTGGGACAACGGCATCGGAATCAGCGACGCGGCGCTTCAGGGCGGGAAGTCGCTCGGTATCCTCGGCATCAAGGAGCGTGCCCTCACGCTCGGGGGGGCGGCTCAGGTATACAAGGCGCCTGAAGGCGGAACCATGGTCGTGATCAAGGTGCCGCTGCAGCCGTACCGCGGTTCGGGGAGGCGCCCGTGATCCAGGTGCTGCTGGCCGACGACCACGCCATCGTTCGCGCGGGCTTGAAGGAGCTCCTCGAGGACACCGGCGAGATCCGGGTGGCGGGGGAAGCGACCAATGGCCAGGAAGTGATGGCGCAGATCCGCGCGCGCGACTTCGACGTCGCGGTGCTGGACATGACGATGCCGGGGCGCAGCGGCATCGAGCTGATCAAGCAGGTCAAGGACGAGAAGCCGAAGCTGCGAATCCTCGTCCTGACGATGCACAGCGAGAACCAGTACGCCGTGCGCGCGCTCAGGGCGGGCGCCTCGGGCTACCTGACGAAGGAAGCGGCCGCCGACCAGCTGGTCGCGGCGATACGCAGAATCGCGGCAGGCGGCGCCTACGTGAGCCCGGAGACCGCGGAGCGCCTCGTGCTCGATACCGGGCCGCACGCCGTCGCCGCGCCCCATACTCTGCTTTCCGACCGCGAGTTCCAGGTGCTGCAGATGATCGCGGGCGGCAGGAGCGTCGGCGAGATCGCCAAGCGCCTCTCGCTCTCCGTCAAGACCGTGAGCACCCATAAGACCCGGATTCTGCAGAAGATGGGCCTCTCCAACCAGGCGGAGCTGATCCGCTACGCCCTGGAGCACAAGCTCCTCGACGTGTAGGACGTTTCCTACACCGCTTCATCCTTTCCTACAGCCAGTTTCGGGCGTGCGCCGATAGCGGGCGTCGCGCTGCGCTGCGCATACTGCCGGCCATGGATACCTATAACTACATGGCGGGCGCCGATATGAAAGTCTTCGTGGTGGAGGATTCCGCCGTCGTGCGGGAGCGCCTTCTCGAGATGCTGCGCGAGATCGAGGACGTCGAGGTGGTCGGGGAGGCCGAAACCTACGACGCCGCGGTGCGCGGCATCCTGGATACCCGGCCGGACGTGGCGGTGCTCGACCTCAAGCTCGCCGACGACGGAGGCAACGGCATCGACGTGCTCACCACGGTGCGCAAGGGCCTGCCGGAGATCCGGGCGATCGTGCTCTCCAATTACGCGACGCCCCAGCACATGAAGGCAAGCGCCGACGCCGGCGCCGAGTACTTTCTCGACAAGTCCGCGGATTTCGAGCGCATTACCGAGATCCTGGAGCAGATGAAGGGTGAATCCGGTTCCCGTTGACGCGGGGCATTGAGTCCGAATGGTTTAACGAAGGAGAGAGCCATGTTGCAGAACGTTGCCGTGTTGAAGCCAATCCCGATGTTCCCCCCCAGGCAGGATCGCACCGCGACCGTCCGCGTCGCGACCTCCACCAAAGGCGCCGGGGCATGCTCATCGTGCTGCTTGCAGGGCGTGTGCCTGCCGTGCGGCCTCAAAGGCAGCGAGCTCACCCGCTTCGGCGAGATTGCGACCGCCAAGCGGCGAGTTGCGCGCGGTGCATCGCTCTACCACAGCGGCGACCGCTTCGAGTCGCTCTACGCGGTGCGCAGCGGCGCGTTCAAGACCGTCGGTGTCTCGCGCGACGGCACCGAGAAGGTCACCGGGTTCCATCTGCCCGGCGAGCTGCTCGGCCTCGAGGCCATCAACGGGGGCCGCCATGACTACAACGCGGTCGCGCTCGAGGACAGCGAAGTCTGCATCGTTTCGTTCACGCAGCTCGAGCAATTGGCGCTCACCCTGCCGGCGCTGCAGCACCAGCTGCTGCGCCTCATCTCGGGCGACATCTCGCGCGACCACGGCCTGATGCTGCTTCTCGGCAGCATGACCGCCGAGCAGCGCCTTGCGGCGTTCCTGCTCTCGCTCGCGCGGCGCCACCAGCGCCTCGGCTATGCCGGCGAGCACTTCATGCTGCGCATGACGCGCGAGGAGATCGGCAACTACCTCGGGCTGACCCTGGAGACGGTGAGCCGGCTCCTGTCGCGGTTCCAGCGCGAGGGCTTGATCGCCGTGCATCAGCGCGACGTCGAGATCCTCGGCAAGGACCGCCTGATGGAGCGGGTCGGTCACTGGTAGCCGGCAGACACCCCTTTCACCCCGTCCCTCCTCCGCGGGGTGCCTGACGCCAGCTCGAGACGGCTGGCGTTTTTTTCTTAGCGGCAGACGAGAACGGGAATGTCGGCGAGCGCGAGGACCCGGCTCGTCTGGCTGCCCAGGAGCAGGCGCGATATCCCGCGCCGGCTGTGCGAGGCCATGACGATCAGGTCGCAGCCTTCCTGACGCGCAACCTTGACGATCTCGAGGTAGGGAAACGCGCCTTCGACAGTGATGCAGCTGCAGCGCACGCCGGCGGCCGCGGCGGCCTTCCTGACCGCGCGCAGGTGGCGGGCCCCCGCGCTCCGGACGTGTGCCGCGTGCTGCTTGCGGGAGACGAAGCCCGCCGGCGCCACATCGCCGTATGCATACAGGTTGGGCTCCCATGCCGGCCCGACCCACAGCCCGGTCACGCGCGCCTTCTGTTCCTTCGCCAGCCGGACCGCGCAGTCGACCGCGCGGCGGGAGAGCGCGGAGCCGTCGGTTGGCACGAGGATGTTCTTGAACATGTCACCGGCAGACGAGCACCGGGATGCCGCTGTGCGCGAGCACCTTGCTGGTCTCGCTGCCGAGCAGCAGCCGGGAGATGCCGCGCCGGCCGTGCGAGGCGATCGCGATGAGGTCGCAGCGCCGGCGCCGCGCCTCCTTCACGATCTCGTCGTAGGGGTGGGCCGCCATCACGTAGCGCACGCTGCAGGGCACGCGGGCCGCGCGCGCGGCCTTCTTCACCGCCCCGAGGTAGCGGGCCGCGGTGCGCTTCACCGCGGCGGCGTGCTCCTTGGGCGACAGGACTTCCGGCGGCACGTAATCGCTGTACATCGGAAGCTGCCATGGAGGCCCGACGTAGAACCCGATGACACGCGCCTTTTGCTCGCGCGCGAACTGCACGGCGCGCTTGATCGCCCTGCGCGCGGGGGCCGATCCGTCAGTGGGAACCAGGATTCGCTTGAACATGGGCTGCTTTCAGCGGCAGACGAGCACCGGAACCTTGGCGTGCGCGAGCACCTTGCTGGTTTCACTGCCGAGAAGAAGCCGCGAGATGCCGCGCCGGCCGTGGGTCGCCATGAGTATCAGATCGCAGCCGTTGCGGGTGGCCGCCTCGACGATCTTCATATAGGGGAAATCGTCCGTGCCAAAGGAGGTAGTGCAGGGCACGCCGGCCTTCGCCGCCTCGGTGCGCACGACGTTGAGTACGCGCGTCGCTGTTTTTTTCACGCTGGCGGCGTGCTCGTCCGGTGTCACCACCTTGTAGGCGATGGAATCATCGCGCAACCGGGGTTGCCAAGTGGGGCCAACGTAGTACCCCGTCACGCGTCCCTTCTGCTCCTTGGCGAGCTGGACCGCGCGCTTGATCGCCTTGCGCGACAGCGCGGAGCCGTCGGTGGGCACCAGTATGTTCCTGAACATGATCGGTCTCCTTCTCCCTCGTATCGATGCGGCGCACAGCGCGCCTCAAAACCCAATCTACGCCGGATGGGGATCAACTGCTTGATTTAGATCAACTCGGCCCGGGGGCGCCGCAAGCGCATTCCTACTGGTAGGCGACGCACTTCTCGCAGACGGTGCCGGTGACGTCCTTCCGGAGATGGGCCGCGCGGAGCGCAACGAACGGCTCCGAGTTCCAGGCCTCCATGAAGGACTGCCGGTTGAGGTCGCCCATGGTCCAGTTGGCGGTGGCGTCAAAGCAGCACGCTGAAAGCTTGCCCTCGGCGGTCACATGGCCCTCGGTAAACGCGGACCAGCACGGCAGGGGCTCCCGGAGCGCTCCGATCCGCCCCTGGTTGCCTGCGGTGGGACGGTAGCCGAGCTGCTCCTCCCGCTGCGTGGCGAACGCGCCCATCGAGTACAGCGGCAGCCAGTAGTGCTGGTCCACGAACGGCCGCACCCGTTCGGCGAGGAGCCGCTCCATCTTCTGCTGCTGGGCGCCGTTGTACTGGATGGAGGAGGCGTAGAGGCCCGTGCGGTAGCCGCCTCGCTTGCGTACTTCCCAGGCCGACTGGATGTTCTCGAGCGCGCGCCGGAAGAGCCGCCCCGACACCCCCATTATCTTCTCGAACTGGTCCTGGTCGGCCGCATTGACCGACCATTTCAGCGAGTCGAGCCCGGCTTTCATGCATTCCTCGACCGCCTCCGGAAAGGACATCGACGCGTTGGAGGTGAGAAAGACATAGGGCATCGCGATATCGCGCTTCAACCAGGAGATGCAATCCACCAGCAGCCGCGGGTTCATGAACGACTCCCCGAGGTAGAACACCCCGATCTCCTCGACCCCGGCTTCGCGCATCTCGCGGGTGATGCGCTGGAAGAGCCGGAAATCCATGTCCCACTTGGGCTGCACCTCGCGCGCGCGCAGCGCGCAGAACCCGCAGCGGTAGTTGCAGCGCGGGGAGATCTCGATCTTGACGCCCTTCGGCGCCGGCGGGGCCGGGTTGAGGTATTTCGGCGGGATCCTGGTGAAGCTGTCGATGCGGTCGGTGATGGATGCCATGAATCGACTCCTCGAAGTTGCGCGCGCCGGGCATAGCGTCCCCTCGGCATTCCGCTGCGGCCACGATAGGCGAAGCACGCATTCGCCGCACGTTGATCGCATGGGTTTCTTGACCCAGATCAAGGCGCCACCATTGCTTGACGCAGATCAAGTCGCTCCGGTGGAGCGTCCCGTAGCATCACAGCAGTATTTGGCGCCTGGAGCCTCGAGGCGAAGGCAATTCCAATAACTTGTGGGAGTCACACCATGAAAGCAATCTGGAGTTCGGGGTTCGTTGCAGCATGCCTGGCTGTGGCGAGCGCCGGCAGTTTCGCGCAGGACGTAACCTATCGGAAGGACATCAAGCCTGTCTTCGATTCGAAATGCGCGGGTTGCCACGGTGTGGGCGCACCCTCTTTGGCGGATTTCCAGCTGGACCAGAAGAAGTACACCGCGGCAATGAAGGGCCCGCGCATGGACACCTATGCCGACCTGGTCATGCTGATCGGCTGGCCCGATACCGGGGCGATCATGCGCCGGCTCGACGACGGCAAGAATGCGCTGGCGGGGGGCAAGCCGGGCAACATGTACATGTTCCTCGGCGGGACCGAAGAAGAGCGCCAGCAGAACCTGCAGACTTTCAAGGCGTGGGTCGGACCGGAGGCCTGGAACCTGAACCGGTTCAAGGCGCGGGGAAAGGTTCCGGGGATCACGAAGGAGCAGCTGGAGAAGATCCAGGTCAAGTACTAGCCGCTTGATCTAGGTCAAGGCGGCGCGGTCGCGCGGCGCTAGCATGAAACAAGGCGGTCGAGGGACCGCCCCAACTGGCCGCGATGGCGGCCGGGCAACTGGAATCGAAGGAGAGTCTCATGGCAAACATCACACGCTACGATCCGTTCAACGACATCGATGACATCTTCAAAGGTCTGTTCGTGCGCCCGATGCGCTTCGACCTCGAGGGCGCGCCGCAGATGCGGATGAAGATCGACGTCACCAAGACCGACGACACGTATACCGTCAAGGCCGATATCCCGGGCGTCAAGAAGGACGACATCCAGGTAGCGGTGGACGGCAACGAGGTGACGATCAGCGGCGAGATCAAGAAGGAAACCGAGGAAAAGAAGGGCGAGGAAGTCCTGCGCAGCGAGCGCTACTACGGAAAGATCTCGCGCAGCTTCACGCTGCCGCACGACGTCGATGAGTCGAAAGTGGCGGCGAAATACGCCGACGGCGTGCTGAAGGTCACGCTGCCGATGAAGGCCCAGGGCAAGACGAAGAGGATCACGGTCAGCTAAGAAGGGAAGGGCAGCCATGACCGCGATCAGGGTGCGCAGACGGCGGCTGCCCGCAAGGGCGGCTGCCTCCGGCGGCGAGCCGCGCCTTTGCGGGTGCGGATTGCGCGTAGACGAAGACGAGCGCCTGCATCTCATCAAGGCTTGCGCCTTCTTCAGGGCCGAGCGCTTCCGCGCGGCCGACCCGGCAACCATCCGCGGGGAGGACGTGCGCAAGGCGGCGCGCGAAGTGGACTCGGTGCTGAAAGGCCGCCGCAAGTCCAAGAAGCGGTGACGATGCGTTCTCTTGCAATTGCGCTGCTCGCCGCAGGCGGGCTGGCCGGAGCACCGGCGGCCTCGGGCGCGGAGGTGCCCGACCTCGAGCGCGGCCGGGCGCTCTACGAAAATCACTGCATCGTCTGCCACACCGCCAAGGTGCACCGGCGCGTGCCGCCGCTGCCCCTCCAAATCGATGAGTTACGGCGTATCGTGGCGCTCTGGGCATCCATGGAGGGAATGCGCTGGAGCAGCGAGGAAATCGAGGACGTCGTCCATTATCTGAACCGCACGCATTACCGGTTCGAGAAATAGCCCTGCCGAGTGCTATAGCCGCGTCACGGCGCAGGCGGCTAGACTGACGCCCATGTCCGTCGATCCCTCCATGCGCCACTATTTCACGCCGCTGTTCGAACCCGACGCCGTCGCGATCATCGGCGCGAGCGAACATAAGGGCTCGGTCGGGGCGGTGCTCATCGGCAACATGCGTGCCGCGGGCTACCGGGGCTCGCTCTACGCGGTCAACCCGAAGTACCGGGAAGTGAGCGGCATGCCGTGCTTCCCGACGATCGGGGCGGTGCCGGGCAGGGTGGACCTCGCCGTGATCGCGACCCCGGCCGCGACCGTGCCGGGAGTGATCGAGCAGTGCGGCGCGGCGGGCGTGCGGGCGGCCGTGGTGATCAGCGCCGGCTTCTCCGAGTCCGGCCCCCCCGGCGCCAAGCTCGAGCGCGCGCTGCTCGAGAACGCGCGCCGGCACCGCCTGCGCGTGCTCGGCCCCAACTGCCTCGGCATCATTCGTCCCGGCATCGGTTTGAATGCCACGTTCGCGCACGGGCACGCGCAGCCGGGCTCGCTCGGCCTGATCTCGCAATCGGGTGCGGTATGCACGGCGATGCTCGACTGGGCAGCTGCGCACGACGTGGGCTTCTCCTCCGTCGTGTCGCTCGGGGGCTCGACCGACGTCGATTTCGGCGAGCTGGTGGACTACCTCGTCAACGACCCGAAGACCGCGCACATCCTGCTCTACATCGAGGGCGTGCGCGATGCGCGCCGCTTCATGAGCGCGCTGCGCGCCGCCGCGCGGGTGAAGCCCGTCATCCTGATGAAGGTCGGGCGCCATCCGGCCGGATCGCGCGCGGCGGTGTCGCATACCGGAGCGATGGTGGGCGCCGACGACGTGTTCGACGCGGCGGTGCGCCGGGCAGGGGTCGTACGCGTGCGCACGCTTGGGCACCTCGTTGCCGCGGCGCAGGCGCTCTCCGCGAATGTGCGGCCGCGCGGGGACCGGCTTGCGGTGATCACCAACGGCGGCG